>WFNO01000077.1 GCA_015488555.1 Gammaproteobacteria bacterium | reverse complement strand
GTACCGTATGCAGTCGCGGCGGGCACAGGCGCCTCCCGCGGGCGCCTTCCAGGGTCCGATGCGGCAGGCAGTCTGGCCCCTGCAGGCCCAGCCGGCACCCGCAGGGCAGGGTATCCGGAGCACCGGCAAGGGTCACAGCGCGCTCATCCAGCCAGTCCAGCGAAGGGAGGTTGCCACATGACAAGAAAAAACGCCTTTTACGCCCAGTCGGGAGGGGTCACTGCGGTCATCAACGCCAGCGCTTGTGGTGTCATCGAAACGGCCCGCAAGCACAGGGATAAGATCGGCAAGGTCTATGCAGGACGCAATGGCATCATCGGCGCCCTCACGGAAGACCTCATCGATACCAGCAAAGAGACGGCCACTGCCATCGCTGCCTTGCATCACACCCCGGCGGGTGCCTTCGGTTCCTGTCGCTACAAACTCAAAGGCCTGGACGAGAACCGGCGTGAATACGAACGCCTGATCGAAGTCTTCGAGGCCCACGACATCGGTTATTTCTTCTACAACGGCGGTGGGGACTCGGCGGACACCTGCCTCAAGGTATCCCAGCTTTCGGAACGCATGGGCTATCCCATCCAGGCCATCCACGTACCCAAGACCGTGGACAACGACCTGCCCATCACCGACAACTGCCCCGGTTTCGGCTCGGTGGCCAAATACATCGCCGTTTCCACCCTGGAGGCCAGTTTCGACGTGGCCTCCATGGCCAAGACCTCCACCAAGGTCTTCGTGCTGGAGGTGATGGGCCGCCACGCCGGCTGGATCGCCGCCGCCGGGGGCCTGGCTGCCGGGGAACCCTACAACCTGCCCATCGTCATCCTCTTCCCCGAGATCCCCTTCGATCAGGACAAGTTCCTGGCCCGGGTGGAAGAGATGGTCCAGCGCCACGGATATTGTTCGGTGGTGGTCTCCGAAGGCGTGCGCGGGCCCGACGGCAAGTTCCTCTCCGATCAGGGCATGCGCGATGCCTTCGGCCATGCCCAGCTCGGCGGGGTAGCGCCGGTGGTGGCCGGCATCGTCAAAGAAGGTCTGGGCTACAAGTACCACTGGGGGGTGGCTGACTACCTACAACGCGCCGCGCGCCACATCGCTTCCAAGACGGACGTGGAACAGGCCTACGCCATGGGCCAGGCCGCGGTACGCCTGGCCTTGCAGGGCAACAACGCGGTGATGCCCACCATCGAACGGCGTTCGAACAAGCCCTATCGTTGGGGCGTGGGCACGGCCCCTCTGAAGAAAGTGGCCAACGTGGAGAAGATGATGCCCAGGAGCTTCATCACCCGCGACGGCTTCGGCATCACCGAGAAGTGTCGGGATTATCTCGCCCCTCTCATCAAAGGGGAGGACTATCCTCCTTTCCGCAACGGGCTACCCCGCTACATACGCCTGAAGAACCAGGCTGTACCCAAGAAACTGCCGCCGTTCGAACTCAAATGAGGCTGGGCTGGCGAACAGGAACCCGTAACCACCAAAGAGACAGGAGTGGTGCGGTTGCACCACCCCCTTCCTGTTCCGCCCGCGGGGCAAGCACAACCCGGCATGCCGGGCGTTACTTTGCGTTCACAACTTCCCCACTTTCAGCCTCGATCCCCCAACCTCAATCCCCCAACCTCAATCCCCCAGTAGGGGAGCGATCACCAGGCTGACGATGGCCAATACATTGATAAGGATGTTCATGGAAGGACCGGAAGTGTCCTTGAAAGGATCGCCCACCGTGTCCCCCACTACCGTGGCTTTGTGGACGTCGGAACCTTTGCCTCCCAGATTACCCTGCTCCACGTATTTCTTGGCGTTGTCCCAGGCCCCACCGGCATTGGCCATGGTGAGCGCCAGCAACACCCCGGCCACCAGGGCGCCGCCGAGCATGCCGCCCAAGGCCTGGGGACCGATGCCGAAGCCCACCACCACCGGCGCCGAGACCGCGAGCACCCCCGGCAGGATCATCTTCTTCAAAGCCGCTTGGGTGGCGATATCCACACAGCGGTCGCTGTCGGGCTTGGCGGTGCCTTCCATAAGCCCGGGAATCTCCCTGAACTGACGTCGAATCTCCTTGATCATGTCGAAGGCGGCATCCCCTACCGCGGTCATGGTGAGCGAAGCCACGAGGAAGGGAAAAATGCCTCCCAGGAAGATGCCCATGAGCACCTTGGGCTCGCCCAGCTCGAGGCTGAAATCCACCACGTGCATGGAGACCTCCTGCACATAGGCGGTGATGATGGCCAGAGCCGCCAGCGCCGCGGCACCGATGGCGAAGCCCTTGCCGATGGCCGCGGTGGTGTTGCCCAGCTCGTCCAGAGAGTCCGTGATCTTGCGGGTGTCCTCTCCCAACTCACCCATCTCAGCGATACCACCGGCATTGTCCGCCACCGGACCGTAGGCGTCGATGGCCATGGTGATCCCCACCGTCGCCAACATGCCCACGGCGGCCACGCCCACGCCATAGAGCCCGCACAATTCGCTGGAGACGTAAATGATGGTGGCGATGGTAAGCAACGGCACCACCACCGACTGCATGCCCGTGGCCAGCCCCGCGATCATCACCGTGGCAGGGCCGGTCTCCCCCGCTTTGGCAATGTGCCGGACAGGAGGCCCGGACGTGTAGAATTCCGTTACCAATCCGATGATGATTCCGCCCAAGGCGCCAACCAGTACCGCTCCCCAGACGGCACCGTTCACCCCCACCATGAGGATGATAAGATAGGCCAACATAATGAACAGCACCGTGGCACCGATGGTTCCAGTGCGCAGGGCCACCTCCGGCGACTTGTGCGAGGACTTGCGCACCAGCACGATGCCGGCGATGGAGCAGAGCAGCCCGCCGGAGGCCAGGGCCAGCGGTAGAAACATGAGATCGGCGCGCTCCCCCAGCTGGGCCAAGCGTTCCACGGCCATGGTGGAGGCCATGGCGATGGTGGCGATCATGGCACCGCAATAGGACTCGAAGATGTCCGAGCCCATGCCGGCCACGTCGCCCACGTTGTCACCCACGTTGTCGGCGATCACGCCCGGGTTGCGCGGGTCGTCCTCCGGAATACCGGCTTCCACCTTGCCCACCAGGTCCGCGCCCACGTCCGCGCTCTTGGTGTAGATGCCACCACCCACACGGGAAAACAGCGCCACGCTGGAAGCCCCCATGCCGAAACCGTGAATCACCACCGCGGTCTCCGGGTCGCCGCCGAAAATCAGATACAAGAAGCCCAACCCCAACAAGCCCACGGAAGCCACCGCCAGGCCCATAATGGAACCACCAAAGAAGGCCACTGAGAGGGCCTCGGGCGCCCCTTTGTCATGGGCAGCCACTGTCGTGCGCACATTGGCCTTGGTGGCCGTGTACATGCCGATGTAGCCCGCCGTGGCGGAACTGAAGGCCCCCACTAGGAAGGCAAACATCGTGGCGAAGCCCAGAGACATCCACAGCAATACCGCCACCACGGCCACGAAGATGCCCAGCATCTGGTATTCGCGGCGGATGAACACCATGGCCCCATTGTGGATGGCCTCAGCGATTTCGGCGATCTTGCCTTCGCCGCCTGGATATTGCTTTACTAGCTGGTAGACACGATATGCCACATACAATCCCCCGGCTCCCAGCAGGGGGGGCAATAGATGAGAAATGCTCATATTTCCCCCTATTTTTTGAAGACCCGGGCATGTTGCGACATGCCCCTTTCTCGTTATTGTTGGTCGGTTTCGACTCGCGTGCTCCGGTCGGGCCCAACAGGCTGCACAGCCCTCCCTGCGTCCAGAATATTAGAACCCTTGCGGCAAATCAAACACCTAGAACCCATCTCAAATTCCGCGCGAGTCGTGTTGTGCGTTTACAGCTGGGCAGCGCAGTCCCGTACCTGGGCTACGGGCAAGCAGCGCAACACCACATGCGTGACCGTGGCTCGCAACCTCTTGGAACGCTGGTGATTTTCATTCAGGCGCCCGCTACGGCGGAACACGTCGGCATGGCCTGCACCCAGGCCAGCGCCAAGATGCCCCGCCGAGAAATCGCCCGGTGCGCGGCGCCCGAGCAGGCGCTATAATAGCCGCCTTTTCTCGCCACCCGCGGCAAGACCGCACAAAGATCACCTAAACATAATCAGGAGTCAAAACCATGAACCTGGACAGGGTCACTCCGGGCGAACGGGTCCCGGACGAAGTCAATGTCATCATCGAGATCCCAGCACACAGCGAACCGGTGAAGTACGAGGTGGACAAAGGCACCGGCGCCATGTTCGTAGATCGTTTCATGACCGCAGCCATGTACTATCCCTGCAACTATGGCTATATTCCCCACAGCCTCTCCGAGGACGGCGATCCGGTGGACGTACTGGTAATCACCCCCGTACCCCTCATCAGTGGTTCAGTCATCACCTGCCGGCCGGTAGACCTGCTGCACATGCGTGACGAGGCCGGGCAAGACGGTAAGATTCTGGCCGTTCCCACGGATGCTCTCTGCAACCTCTACTCCCACGTGCGCTCTGCTCAGGATCTGCCCCCCCACCTGCTCGGCCAGATCACCCATTTCTTCTCGCATTACAAGGACCTGGAACCCAACAAATGGGTGCGCATCGAGGGCTGGGGCGGTCCGGAGCTGGCCCACAGGGAAATACTCGAGAGCCTGGAACGGTACGAGCGCGCACCCGAGAAACCCTGCTTCTGAAAGCCTTCCCCCCGAATGGGCGTTTCTCCCATGCCAGCAAACAGTCGCCGATGACTGGCCGCCCTCCCCACCTGCACGCCCCCCACGAAGCCCACGACCACGGTCGCCGTACCGGCCGTAGACTGTTATGGAGTCTAGGCATCACGGTGGGTTTCGCGGTGGTGGAGGCACTGGGAGGCTGGTGGGCCGACTCCCTGGCTCTGCTGAGCGATGCCGGCCATATGGTCTCGGACGCTACCGCGTTGGGCCTGGCAGCCTTCGCCGCCTGGGTGGCCCAACAGCCACCTTCGGCCCGCCATTCCTACGGCCTAGTGCGGGCCGAGGCCGTAGCGGCCCTGGCCAACGGTCTGTTCATGTTGGTAGTGGTGGGAAGTATTGCCTATCACGCGATAGAACGCCTGCGCCAGCCCCACGAAGTGGACGGCGGCATCGTTATAGTCATCGCCACCCTGGGCCTGGTGGTAAACCTGGTGGTGGTCAGGATCCTGCACAGTGGCGAGCAGAATCTTAACACCCGTGCCGCCCTGCTACACGTGCTGGGGGATCTGCTGGGCTCGGTGGCCGCTTTGCTTGCTGGCATCGTCGTCACCCTCACTGGCTGGAATCCCATCGACCCCCTGCTCTCCCTGCTCATCTGCGCCCTCATCCTCGCCTCCAGTATGCGCCTGTTGCGCGACGTCCTGCACGTCCTCATGGAGGGCGTACCGCCCTACATCGATCTGCCGGAAGTCGGCCGCGCCATGGCAGCAGTGCCAGGAGTGCGCTCCATCCACGACCTGCACATCTGGACTCTGTCCTCCGGGCTGGTGGCCTTGTCCGCGCACGTGGTCATCGACGACATGCGCCAGTGGACCCGCGTGCTGTCCGATCTCCAGCGGCTGCTCAAGGAACGCTATGCCATCGAACACGTCACCCTGCAGCCGGAACCCCAGCAGGTGGTGCCCATCCAGCTGGACCGCCTCCACCCGCCCGACCCCTGAAACACCGCACGGGTGCGACGGCGTCTTAAAATCCTGATATCTGACACCTGACGTCTGATATCTGTCCCCGCCGTGCCCGTTTTTGCTACCATACGCGCTCCCTCATAGATAATGAAAAAGCCCGGTCCGGAGGAAAAGCCCATGTCCAAACTGGTCAGACCCCATGGTGGGGAATCTTTGAAGCCTTTGCTGCTGGAAGGCGAGGCCCTGGAGGAGGAACGGACCCGCGCCCGCAGCCTGCGCCGCATCACCCTCTCGTCCCGCGAGGCGGGGGACCTCATCATGATGGGCATCGGCGGCTTCACCCCCCTGGAGGGCTTCATGACCCGGGCCGACTGGGAGGGGGTCTGCGACGGTTTCAAGATGGCCAACGGCCTGTTCTGGCCCATCCCCATCACCCTGTCCACGGACCGGGACACCGCGGACACCATCCGCCTGGGCAGCCACGTCGCGCTGGCCCATCCGGACAGTGGGGAACTCATGGCCACCATGCAGGTGACGGAGAAATACACCATCGACAAGGAACACGAGTGCATGATGGTGTACAAGACCGTGGATCCCGCCCATCCCGGGGTGAAGATGGTGCTGGAACAGGGCGAGGTGAACCTGGCCGGGCCGGTGAAGGTACTCTCCCAGGGCGATTTCGCCGATCGCTTCCCCGGCATCTACCTGACCCCGGCCCAGACCCGCGCCCTGTTCGAACTCAAGGGCTGGTCCACAGTGGCGGCCTTCCAGACCCGCAACCCCATGCACCGCTCCCACGAATACCTGGTCAAGATCGCCATCGAGATCTGCGACGGGGTGCTCGTACATTCCCTGCTGGGCAAGCTCAAACCCGGCGACATCCCTGCCGAAGTGCGCAGTGCCGCCATCGAGACCCTGATCGAGCACTATTTCGTACCGGATACCGTGGTCCATGCGGGCTATCCCCTGGACATGCGCTATGCCGGGCCGCGCGAGGCGCTGCTGCACGCCCTGTTCCGCCAGAACTATGGCTGTTCCCACCTCATCGTGGGGCGCGACCACGCCGGGGTGGGCGACTACTACGGCCCCTTCGATGCCCAGCACATCTTCGACGAGATTCCCCAGGATGCGCTGGAAACCAAACCGCTGAAGATCGACTGGACCTTCTGGTGCTACAAGTGCCACGGCATGGCCTCCATGCGCACCTGCCCCCACGAAGGCAGCGACCGCCTGTTGCTCTCGGGCACCAAGCTGCGCCAGGCCCTGGCCGCCGGCGAGGAAGTGCCACCGGAATTCAGCCGGCCCGAGGTACTGGAGATCCTGCGCCGCCACTACGCCTCCCAGCCCCCGTCCTCGTGAAATCCACAATGCCGGGATCTCCGGGGGCACGGATCGCCTTCTCTGCGACCACAAGATGTTGTGGTCGCGCCTTTTTGCTGAGTGCCTGTATTCCTTGGCAAAAATCCATCGGGCACGAAACCTGCTTCAAAAAATTCCTCATTGAAAACAGTTATTTGTAAATTTCCGCCGTTCCGATACACGCTTGGTGAAAGCGGTTGACAAGCCTCCGCCGGCCGTCCTACGCTTTAGCCCACACACAAGATATTGGGTTTCCAACCCGGCCGCGCGCCGGGTCTTCATTCTCCGACCAGAACACGAACACCAGCAGCGAGGAGACCTGCATACCATGGAATCCGCACAATTGCGCCTCGTATCCGACCACAGCCCCGAGATCCCCCTGCAAGCCGCATCCCTGGACATCTGGGACAAGAAATACCGCCTGAAGAGCCGGGACGGCCGTTGCATCGACCAGACCATCGACGACACCTACAAGCGCGTGGCCCGTGCCCTGGCCGAGGTGGAGGCCACGCCGGAATTGCGGGAACACTGGTACGCGCAATTCCTGTGGGCCCTGCGCCACGGCGCCATTCCCGCCGGGCGCATCACCTCCAATGCCGGGGCCCAAGAACACAAGCCGGCCACATCCACCATCAACTGCACCGTCTCCGGCACCATCCAGGACTCCATGGACGACATCCTGCGCAAGGTGCACGAGGCGGGCCTGACCCTGAAGGCCGGATGCGGCATCGGTTATGAATTCTCCACCCTGCGGCCGCGGGGCGGGTACGTCTCGGGGGCCGGGGCCTACACCTCCGGACCCCTGTCCTTCATGGACATCTACGACAAGATGTGTTTCACCGTCTCCTCGGCCGGCGGCCGGCGCGGCGCCCAGATGGGTACCTTCGACATCGGTCACCCCGACGTGCTGGACTTCATCCGCGCCAAGCGGGAAGACGGCCGCCTGCGCCAGTTCAATCTGTCGTTGCTCATCACCGAGGAATTCATGGAAGCGGTGAAGCGAGACCGCCCTTGGCATCTCTCCTTCCCCGTCACCCGCCGGGAGGTGGAGGAAGAAGGCCTCGATCTCAACGATCCGGAACGGATCATCTGGCGCGAATGGCCTATCCAGGAGGGCTACATCACCAACGGCGCGGGCCTGGTGGCCTGCCGCATCAGCCGCACCCTGCGCGCGCGGCGCCTGTGGGACCTCATCATGTCCTCCACCTACGACTACGCGGAACCGGGCTTCATCCTCATCGACAAGGTCAACGAGATGAACAACAACTGGTTCTGCGAGAACATCCGCGCCACCAACCCCTGCGGCGAGCAACCCCTGCCGCCCTACGGCTCTTGCCTGCTGGGTTCGGTCAACCTCACCCGCTTCGTGCGCGATCCCTTCACCGATCAGGCCCACTTCGACTGGGACGAGTACCGCAAGGTGGTGGCCATCTTCACGCGCATGCTGGACAACGTGGTGGAGATCAACGGTCTGCCCCTGGGACCGCAGCGCCGCGAGATCCTGAGCAAGCGTCGCCACGGCATGGGTTATCTGGGACTGGGCTCCACGCTCACCATGCTGCGCATGAAATACGGGGACCCCGACTCCCTGGCCTTCACCGAACGAGTGACCCGGGAGATGGCCCTGGTGGGCTGGGAAACGGCCCTGGAGCTGGCGCGCGAGAAGGGCCCTGCTCCCCTGCTGGAACAGCACTTCACGGTCACCGAGGAGATGTTGCGCAAGCGCCCGGAAATGGTCCGCGACGGCTACAAGGTGGGCGACGTGGTCAAGGGCAAGGTGCTGCACGCCAAGTACAGCCGCTACATGCAGCGGTTGGCGGAGGTGGCCCCGGAACTGGTGAATGAATTGGCCCTGGTGGGGGCGCGTTTCACCCACCACACCTCCATCGCCCCCACCGGCACCATCTCCCTGTCCCTGGCCAACAACGCCAGCAACGGCATCGAGCCCAGCTTCGCGCATCATTATTTCCGCAATGTCATCCGCGAGGGCAAGAAGACCAAGGAGAAGATGGACGTCTATTCCTACGAGCTGCTCGCCTACCGGCATCTGGTCAATCCCCAGGCCATGCCGGACGCCGAGGACGAGGCATGGCGGCTGCCCGACTATTTCATCACCGCCGAAGACATCACGCCCAAGGAACACGTGGACATCCAGGCAGCCGCCCAGCGCTGGGTGGACTCCTCCATCTCCAAGACCGCCAACGTGCCCAGCGACTACGACTACGAGGATTTCAAGGACATCTACCTCTATGCCTACGAACAGGGCCTCAAGGGCTGCACCACCTTTCGTTTCAACCCCGAGGCCTTCCAGGGGGTGCTGGTGAAGGAGAAGGATCTCGCCAACACCACCTACCGCTTCGTCCTCGAAGACGGCAGCGTGGTGGAGGCCAAAGGCAACGAAGAGATCGAATACGACGGCGAGACCCACACAGCCGCCAATCTCTACGACGCCCTCAAGGAAGGCTATTACGGCAAACACTGAAACCGCATCAGGAGAGAACCATGACCATCAAGATCGACCAGAAGATCGTCAAGTACCAGGTCGTCAAGGACGAGCCGCAGGCGCCGGCGGCACGCGGTGCCGACATCATCCAGATGCACGAGAAACTGGAGCGCCCGGACATGCTTCTGGGCTCCACCTACAAGGTCAAGACCCCCCTGAGCGAGCACGCCCTGTACGTGACCATCAACGACATCGTCCTCAATCCGGGCACCGAGCACGAATTGCGCCGTCCCTTCGAGATCTTCATCAACTCCAAGAACATGGACCACTTCCAGTGGATCGTGGCGCTCACCCGCATCATTTCCGCGGTATTTCGCAAAGGGGGGGACATCACCTTCCTGGTGGAAGAGCTGCGTTCGGTGTTCGACCCCCGCGGCGGCTATTTCAAGAAAGGCGGCAAGTTCATGCCTTCACTGGTGGCCGAGATCGGTGACGTGATCGAACATCACCTGAAGACCATCGGCCTGCTACAAGAGGAAGGCCTGGATCCCCACCAACAGCGCTTCGTGGCCCAGAAACGGCAGAAATTCGAGGCGGCCGGCCGCACTTCCGCCGCACCCTCGCCCGAGGCCTCGATGCAAGCGCAGGACGGCGATGATACCCCGGCTGACTTTCCGCCGGGTGCAGAACTCTGCACCAAGTGCCAGACCAAGGCCATGATCCAGATGGACGGCTGCCTCACTTGTCTGAACTGCGGGGAATCCAAGTGCGGGTAAACTGCCAAAACCCTGTGGCTATTACAAAAAACTCGAGAAACTCCGTCCTAGCATCATCAGGGAGTGCATGTCTTTGCTACTCACGACCATTCGGCCCTGGTATAATGGATTTTGGCTTTGCATGAAAAAGCCGGTGACAGCCACAGCAGGGGGCGGAAAGTCATGGCGCAGAATATAGAACCAGAAGTCGGCAATTGGTACATGAACATGACCGGCCAGCTCATCAAGGTCTGGGCCTTGGCTTATCATAGGGGACGATTGACCACTGTGGTTATCGAATTCCTCAATGGCGAGAGACGCATCCTTTCCCTCGCGGATTGGAATCGCCTGGATCTGGAAGTGCATCTCAACCGTGCCGCGCATCGTCGCAACGGCGGTCGTTTCCGTCGATAATCTCACGATGTTCCCCGCACAACCTCTGCACTTCCATCCGCTTTGCGGGGGCTTGCCCTGAACGACAGGCGCTCGCGGTCCTTGATGCGAGTGCAGCGGGCCAGCTCGCGACCAAACTTCCGCCGCTGTCTCACAACACGTCGATTCCAAATATATAAAAATTCGCAATGATTTGATTTTTCTATCGATTTCATTCCCCGCCTCAGAATCTGACCGCCGCTTGACACCTTTGAGAAGACTACGGATAATCTAGCACTCCCGCTGGGAACAGAGGAAATTTTTTAGAACAACACTCTGAAGTTACCCGAAGTTGCCCACGCTGAAGTTATCGGCCTTTCTCGAGAAAGTGTCGCAGACGACAGGCGTAGGGAGGGAACTGCGACCTCTCTAACAACTAACGATAAATCCTTAAGGAGGGAAATATGAAAGCACGTTGGTTGAGTGTAACTGCTGCTGCAGTATTCATGCTGGGTACCGCCGGCCAGGCCGCCGCTGCCGAAATGCCCGAACTGGCCAAGAAGGGTGGCTGCACCGCATGCCACGCCATCGACAAGAAAGTAGTGGGGCCCGCCTGGGCGGATGTAGCTAAGAAGTATAAAGGTGACGCTGGCGCCAAGGAGCGTCTGATCAACGCAGTGAAAGCCGGCGGCAAGGGGAATTGGACAGAAGTAACCGGCGGTGTACCCATGCCTCCTTACTCGCCGCGTGTGGCAGATGCCGATATCGAAAAGCTGGTGGACTTCGTCCTCAGTCTGGCGCAATAACGCATCTGGCATAGTGTGGAACGGAAAGCCGGCCTTGGGCCGGCTTTCTTCTTTTAGCTGTTAGGCACCCGGCGGCTGGCGCCGGATACGAGTTGGAAACAATTCAGGTCAGCAACTGAAAGTCACCCTTTCCGGCCCCGCACTCGGGACAGACCCAGGTCTCCGGCACATCCTCCCATCGGGTTCCGGGCGGAATGCCTTCTTCGGGACACCCCTGGGCCTCGTCATAGATATAACCACACACCACACAGATGTAACGCTTGTACTCCTGATTCATGGAAGATGTTCTCCTGCCGCTGACTCGAAGGGCCTCATTCTACCGTTTTCATAGCCATCTGCCATGGCCCGCCATGCATGCCTGCAACACGCAGCCGTGTACCAGTGATAGAATGGTGACCAGCATGACACTACCATGTCCATGACTGCTCGCCCGCAGGACTCGTCCCCCTTGTCGCCGCCCATCCCGGTGGTCATGGCTTTCGCCGGCCACGATCCCACCGGAGGAGCCGGCGTACAAGCCGACGTGGAGGCCCTGGGCAGCATGGGTTGCCATGCCGCACCCGTGATTACGGCGCTCACCGTACAGGACACGCGCAACATCCTGGAAGTGTCCCCCGTGGATACCGTGCTGTTCATCGAGCAGGCGCGTGCTGTACTAGAGGACATGGACGTGGCCGTATTCAAGGTGGGTCTGCTGGGCAGTGTGGCCACGGTGGAAGCCCTGCACACCATTCTCCAGGATTACCCCGACGTGCCCCTGGTACTGGACACCGTGCTGCAGGCCGGTGGCGGTGCCCGGCTCGCTGACGAGGCGGTGGTGGAGGCCATGCGCACCCTGCTCTTTCCCTACGCCACGGTGCTCACCCCCAACAGTGTGGAAGCACGCCTGCTGGCGCCGGAGGCCGACGACCTGGACGCCTGCGCCCAGGAACTCATGGACGCCGGTTGCGAATACGTGCTCATCACCGGCAGCCACGAACCCACGCCCGCGGTCACCAACCGCCTGTACGGCAACCGGCGCCTGCTGGACGTCTTCCAGTGGGAGCGGCTGCCCCACACCTATCACGGTTCCGGCTGCACCCTGGCGGCGGCCATCGCCGGACTCCTGGCCCACGGCATGGAACCCCTCACGGCCATCCAGGAGGCCCAGGAGTACACCTGGGAGACCCTCAAACAGGGGTACCGGGTGGGCATGGGCCAGCATGTCCCCAACCGGCTCTTCTGGGCCCTGTACGACCAGGGACTGGACGACGAAGCCCCCGCAGGTGTGGCCACGGACAGACGGTCGCACTCGTGAAACCCATCTCCGGACTCTATGCCATCACCCCCGAATGGCCCACCGCCGAGCTGCTGGCGGCGGTGGCCGCGGCCGTGGAAGGCGGGGCGTCCCTGGTGCAATATCGCAACAAACGGGGAACGCCCGATGAACGCCGTCACCAGGCACAGGCCCTGGCCGTGCTCTGCCGCCGCCTGCGCATCCCGCTGATCGTCAACGACGATCCGCGACTCGCCGCCGAGCTGGAGGCGGATGGCGTACATCTGGGCCAGGACGATCCGGACGTCACCTACGCCCGGCGCCTGCTCGGACAGCGGGCCATGATCGGTGTCTCCTGCTACGACGACCTGGCCAGGGCGCGGGCGGCCCAGGAGCTGGGCGCCGATTACGTGGCCTTCGGCAGTTTCTTCCCCTCCACCAGCAAACCCCATGCCCGGCGCGCGGCGCCGGAACTTTTGCAACAGGCCCGGAATGCGCTTAAGATTCCGGTGGTTGCCATCGGTGGCCTGACGCCCGATCGGGGCCGCATCCTGGTCGAACACGGTGCCCAGGCCCTGGCCGTCATCCAGGCCCTCTTCGAGGCGGATGATATCGCGGCCGCGGCCCGCCGTTTCGCCGCCCTGTTTGCCTGAAGGAATACCAGAAGGGATTCAGGCCTCAAGGTTAAAGAGTCGTGGGCGTGCCACTGGAGGCAAACACCGTGCGTGCAGCGACGTTCCGACAACGACAACAACGAACGCACCGTGCCTCCCGGGTACGTACCCGTCCAAGGATGGCTGGGAATGAAAACAGGAGGGTACGGGCACAGCTCGGCACGGAAATCATCCACCACAGAACCATCATCAGACAGGAAATATCATGACCTTGTCCCAAGAATTGTTTCACCGGGCCCAGCGCCACATTCCCGGCGGCGTCAACTCCCCCGTGCGCGCCTTCCATGGCGTGGGCGGGGAACCGGTCTTCATCCGCCGGGCCGAAGGGGCCTACCTGGAAGACGCAGACGGCAAACGTTACGTGGACTACGTGGGTTCCTGGGGGCCCATGATCCTGGGGCACGCCCATCCCCGGGTGCTGGCCGCGGTACACGAAGCGGTGGACAAGGGCCTGGGCTACGGCGCCCCCACCGAAATCGAGATCGCCATGGCCGAGCGCATCTGCGAGCTGGTGCCTTCCATCGAAATGGTGCGCATGGTCAATTCGGGCACGGAGGCCACCATGAGCGCCATTCGCCTGGCTCGTGCCTACACCGGTCGCGACAAAATCCTCAAATTCGAGGGGTGCTATCACGGGCATTCCGATTCCCTGCTGGTGAAGGCGGGCTCCGGGGCCCTGACTCTGGGCGTGCCCACCTCCCCGGGCGTGCCGGTGGCCCTGGCGGAACACACCATAACCGTGCCCTACAACGACCTGGAGCGCGTGGAAGAGGTCTTCGCCCGGGTAGGAAGCCAGATCGCCTGCATCATCGTCGAACCGGTGGCCGGCAACATGAACTGCATTCCACCGCTGCCCGGTTTCCTGGACGGCCTGCGCAGGCTCTGCGACGAGCACGGCAGCGTGCTCATCTTCGACGAGGTGATGACCGGCTTTCGCGTGGCCTTGGGCGGGGCCCAGCAGCGCTACGGCGTGCGCCCCGATCTCACCACCCTGGGCAAGGTGATCGGCGGCGGCCTGCCGGTGGGCGCCTTCGGCGGCCGCAAGGAGATCATGGAGAAGATCGCCCCACTGGGCCCCGTGTACCAGGCGGGCACCCTGTCGGGCAATCCCGTGGCCATGGCGGCCGGCCTGGCCACGCTGGAGGAGTTGAGCAAGCCCGATTTCTACGAAAACCTGAGCGCGGTCACCCAGCGCATCGCCGAAGGCCTGGCCACCCGGGCGCGGGCCTTCAACGTGCCCCTGCTCACCACCCGCGTGGGCGGCATGTTCGGCCTGTTCTTCACGGAACAGGAGGCCGTGCACAATTATGCCCAGGTCAGCCAGTGCGACCTCGACCGCTTCCGCCGGTTCTTCCATGGCATGCTGGAAGAAGGGGTCTATCTGGCCCCTTCCGCCTACGAGGCCTGCTTCGTCTCGTCCGCCCACGGCCAGGACGAGATCAAGCGCACCCTGATCGCGGCCGAACAGGTGTTCTCCCGCTTGTGACCCGCCGCGCGCCATGGCAGTAGACCCATACCGGTTCACGACCCCGAGACCTTCCGGACGCCGTACCGCTGTTGCATCCCTGCTGTGCGGTCTTCTGTTGAGCGCGCTGGCGGCTGCGGTCCACGCCGACCCCGCAGTGCTGGAACCCGCGTCGGTCACCACCGGACAGACCCAAGACGTACGGATCACCATCCCGCTGCAACCGGGCCAACAGGCCTATCTGCGTCCCGGGGGCTTGTATCTGGACCGGCGCCTGTCGCTGTCCGGCTTGCAGTCCAGTGAAGGCCCGGCGGAACCGGCCGCCGCGGCCCTGGCCGCCACCGATCGGCTGGCCCTGGTGGCCCGCACCGGTGGCGGGCTGCTGGTGGTGCAACTCGCCGCCGAGGGCTGGCGCCTGATCGGCGAACTGGACAATGGCCGCCCCTACACCCGGGCGGTGATCCGGCAGGATCGCGCCTATCTGGTGGCGGGCAAACGCCTGGACTTGGTACGCCTGGAGAAACCCCACAAACCCCGTGTGATCGGCAGTTTCAACGCCCGCGTGCCGGTGGTGGACCTGGCGGTGGCGGACGGCCTGGCCGCCGTGCTTTCCGAGCGCAAGGTGCTGCTGGTGGACGTGAAACGGCCCAAGCGCATGCGCATCCGGGGGCGGCTGGGCCTCTCCTTCGCCGCCCGCGCCCTGGCCCTGCAGGGCGACCGCCTGTTCCTGGCGGCCGGCGAACAAGGACTGCTGGTGGTGGACGTGGCCGAGCCGCACAATCCCCGCGTCCTGTCCCAGTACGCCAGCACCGGCCCGGTCTGGGACGTGGCCGTCCGCGACGAGCTGTTGCTGCTGGCCTGCGGCCCCCGAGGCATCACCCTGCTGGACGCCAGCGATCCCGCGCATCCCCGCTGGCTGGGCAGCCACCAGCAACTGGGCACGGTACGCCGCGTCCACTTCCTGGAAGGCGGCCGCGCCCTGGCGGTGAACGCACGCAACCAGCTCTTCCTCCTGGACGTCGGCAGCCCCGGCATGCCTTCCCTGAGCGCCGCCCTGCCCCTGGACGCCCCCCTGGCGGACCTGGCCGTCACCGCAGCGGGACCGTTGCTGCTGCTGCCCGATGCCCTGGCCACCCTGCGCCTGGACAGCCACCCGCCCCAATTGAGCAACGAAGGGCTGGACTTCGGCCAGGGGGTCAATTACGGCGGCCAGCGCCGGCTGGCCTTGCGCGGGCACCTCGCCTACGTGGCCGACTGGTTCTCCGGCATCCATCTCTACGACCTCAGCGATCCCCGGCGCCCGCGGCTGCTCTCCAGCCTCCACACGCCGGGCTCCCCCAAGGGGATCGTACTGCACGGTGACTACGCCTACGTGGCCGACGACGACCACGGCCTGCAGGTCGTGGACATTCAGGATCCCCGGCGCCCCCGGCTGGTGGGCCGCCTGGAGACGCCGGGACTGGCCTACACGCCGGTGATCGCCGGTGACTACCTGTATCTGGCCAGCCACCGCGGCGGATTCCAGATCATCGATCTGTTCGATCCCGCGGCCCCGGAACTGGTGACCAGCATCGACACGCCGGGCAAGGCCTGGTCCATCCAGGTCCAGCGCGACATCGCCTACGTGGCCGACGACGAAGCCGGCCTGCTCATCTACGACGTCCTCGACCCGCAGGCCCCCCGCCTGCTGGGGCGTTTCACACCCGGCACCGCGGCCGAAGACGTGATCATCGACGGCAACATCGCCTACGTGGCCTTCTTCGACGACGGCCTCTACGTGCTGGACGTCTCCGACCCCGAACAGCCGCGTGCCGTGGCCCACCTGCGCACGCCCGGCAACGCCCGCGGCCTGTACAAGTCCGGGCGCCATCTGCTGCTCGCCGACTGGCTCGCCGGGGTGCACATCGTGGACATCAGCAGCCCCTACCGCGCCCGCATCGTGGGCAGTTTCGACACGCGAGGCGCCGCCTGGGGCGTGGCCCTCATGGGCCGCCATGCCGTGGTGGCCGACTGGTGGGGCGGCCTGGTGGTCCTAGACGTGAGCCGCCCGGCACGGCCGCGCCTGGCCGGCCGTTACCTGCGCGGCGCGCCCGTGTTCCAGGTGGCCACCCGCGGCCGCTATGCCTACGCGGCCAAGGGCGACGACGGCCTGCAGGTCTTCGACATCGACAACCCCCTCAACCCCACCTGGATCACCGGCGTGGACCTGCCCGCGGTGCGGGCCGTGGTACTGGGCGAAGACCATGCCTACCTGCCCCAAGCCACGGGCCTGGCCGTGGTGGACATCCGCAACCCCTTCGAATCCCGCCTGGCCGGACACCTGGAGCTGGGCCATGCGGTACAAGTCCTGCGCCGCCGGGGCACTACGCTCTATGCCGCGGGTGGCCGGGACTTGAGCCGCGTGCAACTCCCCAGCGGCAGTATCGAACGCTTCACCCAGCCCGCCGCCGTCCGGGACCTGTGGGCCGCAGAAGAGCGGCTGTGGGTACTCGGCGACGACGGCCGCATCCGGGGCTACCGCGCCCGGGCGACGCGTCCGGACATCGTGTACCAGCCGGACCTACCCGATCCCCGGCTGCTGCGGGCCCGGGACGCCGCGCTCTACGTCGCCGGCGGCCGCACCATCGAAGTGCTGCGCCGCGCCGGCGACCGCCTCATCGCAACCGAGCGCCTCGCCGTACCCGGCCCGATCCTGGACCTGCAAGTGGACGGCGAACGGCTCTTTGCCTTGACGGCAGGAAACCGCATCTATGTCTATGCACGCCACGAAACGCATTGGCGCCCCCTCACCGAATACCGCACGCTGGGCGACATCCGCACCCTGACCCCCCATGGTGAAATCCTCTATCTCGGTGGCAGCGCCCAGCTCATCGCCCTGCAACAGTTACCGGCACCGGCCGCCGCCGGCACCCGGCTCTCCCTGCCCGCCGGCCTGCCGCCGGGCCACTACGACCTGGTGATCCGGGAATCCGACGGCCGTCTCGGCGCCGAGTACGCCGACGCCCTCACCGTGACACTGCCCCGCTTCAGCGGGCCGCGTTTCACCATGGACGACCTGGAGCAAGCCCTGCGCCGCAGGCAGGCCGCGCCGTCTCCAACGCCCCTGCCCTGAAACGGCGCCTCTTTCGCCACACGCGCCGGCTGCGCTTCAGCACCGCAGCAGGATCACGGAATCGCCGTGGAACTCGTGCGCCAGCCCGTCACGGCGCGCCAGATAGCGGAAGGTGGCGCGGCTGTAGAAGGCCACGTGGGTGGGATCGTTCTTGTAATACCAGTCCAGGAAGGCCCTCGCCGCAGCGCCCTCCGAATCCGTTGCGCCGGACGGCCCCGACCCCGCGCGCGCGGCGGGCACGGCGCTGTCGCGCAGGCGGGTCATGACGCCCAGCCACCCTCCCGGGCGCACCAGTTCCAGAAAACGGCGCCACTCCCGGGCTGGGGCGGCGAAATGTTCCATGGTCTCGCAGCAGACGAGAAAATCGTATCGTTCTTCCAGGACCCGGGGGTGCGGGGCATAGTAGGGATCGTACTGGCGCATGTGGTGACCGGCCGCGGCCAGCATCTGCGACAGCACGGGCTGGGGTCCCGAGCCGTAGTCCAGCCCCCGGGCCCCCGGCGGCAGCCGCGCCAGCAGCGGCCGGGCCAGGCGTTCCAGGAAGGCGCGGTAGCCGGCGTCCCCGGGATCGTTGCGATGCAGGTCGTAGCGGCGCTTCTCGGCAGCGGGGTCCAGATGGTGGGTGGGCGGTACGAACACCAGATCGCAACGGATGCACCGGTGATAGGGGCGCCTGCGGTCCGCACAGAAGAAACGGGTTCCGCCCGCCAGGCACAGGGGACAGTTCACGCGCGACCCGGTCCCACGGGCGTTCAGCCCCCGCCGATCCACACGGTCTTGAAATTGACGAATTCGTGCAGGCCGTGATGGGACAATTCGCGCCCGTAACCCGAGGCCTTGATGCCGCCGAAGGGGAGGCGGGGATCGCTCTTCACCAGACCGTTGACGAACACCGAACCGCTCTGGATGCGCCGCGCCAGGGCCTCGCCGCGCGCCACGTCCCGGGTCCACACACTGCCGCCCAGACCGAAACGCGAGGCGTTGGCCACCGCCACCGCCTCATCTTCGTCCGCCACCCGGATGACGGCCGCCACCGGCCCGAACAGCTCCTCTTCCCAGGCGGGCATGCCCGGCGCCACCCGGTCCAGGATGGAAGGCAGGTAGAAGGCACCGCGCCCCGTGTGGGGGGCGCACCCGGTCACCGCCACCGCCCCCCGTGCCAGGCTGTCCTGCACCTGGCGGTGCAGCTCGGCGCGCAGATCGGGCCGGGCCAGCGGAGCCAGGGTGGTGTGTTCGTCCAGGGGATCCCCGCAGCGCAGTCCGGCCACCGCCGTGCGGAAGCGTTCGAGGAAGGCGTCGGCCACGTCCGCTACCAGGATGAAACGCTTGGCAGCGATGCAGCTCTGTCCGGCGTTGAGAAAGCGGGAGGTGAGCCCCACGGCCACCGCCGCCTCCAGATCGGCATCCTCGAGGACGATGAAGGGATCCGAGCCGCCCAGTTCCAGCACGGTCTTCTTCAGATGGGCGCCGGCAGTGGCGGCCACGGCCCGGCCCGCGGCCTCGCTGCCGGTGAGGGTCACCGCGTGCACTCGCGCATCGGCGATCACGTCGGCCACCCGCTCGGACTCGATCAACAGGGTGCGGAACACCCCCGCCGGCAGTCCCGCGGCGTGCATCGCCGTCTCGATGGCCTGAGCGCATCGAGGCACGTTGGCGGCGTGCTTGAGGAGCACGGTGTTGCCCGCCGCCAGGGCCGGCGCGGCGAAACGAAACACCTGCCAGAAGGGGAAATTCCACGGCATCACCGCCAGCACCGTGCCCAGCGGCTCACAGGCCACGTAGCTGCGGGTCGCATCGGAAGGGATCTCTTCCGCCGCCAGGAAGCGCGGCGCCTGTTCGGCGTAGTACTCGCAGGCCAGGGCGCACTTGTCGATCTCGGCGCGTGCCTCGCCGATGAGCTTGCCCATCTCCAGGGTGATGAGCCGGGCCCACTCCTCGCGCCGGTCCCGCAGGGTATGGGCCAGGCGGCGCAGGTGCGCGCAGCGTTCCAACACCGGCAGCGCGGCCCAAGCGGGCGCGGCCTGCGCGGCGCTCGCCAGTGCCTCTTCCAGCTGCCCGGCATCGAAGGCCGCCACCGTGGCCAGGCACTCGCCGGTGGCGGGATTGATGGATTGGAAAGTCATGATCGCTCCTCCAGCATCGAGCCGGCCCAGACGCTATACTTACCAAGCTCGCCCGGGGCCGGCCCGGGATCCTGTAACAGGAAAACACGAAACGCCCCGCCGGGGAAAGTCCGCGCACCACCGGTCCGCGCAAATCGGCGCCGCGCACGAGAAACCCGGCGGGCGGCACTGCGAGAAATAGCGTGATGTAATGGGAGGAGAACGATCGATGGATGTGGAGTTCACTAGGGCGCAAAGGCCGCTGGTGTGCGTGCTCGGGGGCACCGGCTTCGTGGGCCACCACTTAGTCAACCACCTGACCGAACACGGCTACCGGGTGCGCATTCCCAGCCGCCGTCCCCAGCGGCATCGCGAACTGGGGGTCTTGCCGCACGTGGAGCTGCTGGAAGCGGACGTGCACGATCCGCAGACCTTGTCGCGCCTGGTGCGGGGCTGCGATGCGGCCGTCAATCTGGTGGCCATTCTCAACGAGGAGCGCCCCGGTGATTTCCAGCGGGTACACGTGGAGTTGCCCCGCAAGCTGGTCCAGGCCTGCCAGGACGCCGGCGTCCAGCGCCTGCTGCACATGAGCGCCTTGAACGCGGATCCTCGCGGCGACCTGAGCCGCTATCTCACCAGCAAGGGCGAGGGGGAGGCGCTGGTGCATGGCGTGCAGGATCTGGAGGTGACCAGTTTCCGCCCCTCCATCATCTTCGGTCTGGGCGATCACTTCTTCAACCGCTTCGCGGCCCTGCTGCGCCTGAGTCCCTTCGTGCTACCCCTGGCCTGCCCCCGCAGCCGCCTGGCGCCAGTGTACGTGGACGACGTGGTGGGAGCCATGATCCACGCCCTGGAAGACCGCCGCACCATTGGCCAGCGCTACGATCTCTGCGGGCCTCATGCCTACACCCTGCAGCAACTGGTGGAATTCACCGCCCAGACCATCGGCGTCAAGCGCCTCGTCATCCCCCTGGGCGACGGCCTGTCCCGGCTCCAGGCGCGCATCCTGCAACACCTGCCCGGCAAGCTGTTCACCTACGACAATTACCGTTCGCTGCAGGTGGACGGCGTCTGCCGCCAGGGCTTCCCGGAGATCTTCGGCATCGATCCCCAGCCCATCGAAGCCATCGTGCCGGTCTATCTGGCCAATCAGACCCTGCGTGCCCGTTACGACCAGTTCCGGGCCCTGGCTCGACACGAGTATTGAGGGCCATCCCATCCGGACATGGCGGCGGGTGAAGGAAACGAACGGGATCCCGCTGCCGGCCTGCAGGTCTACCGGGTGGGCGGCGCCGTGCGCGACCGGCTCCTGGGACTGCCGGTGAGCGACCGGGACTGGGTGGTGGTGGGCGCCACCCCGGAGGAGCTGCGCGCCCGCGGGTTCCGGGAAGTGGGGCGGGACTTCCCCGTCTTTCTCCATCCCCGCACCCACGAGGAATACGCCCTGGCACGCACGGAACGCAAGACGGGCCCGGGTTATCGCGGTTTCGCCGTCCATGCCGGACCGGACGTCACCCTGGAAGAGGACCTGCGCCGCCGCGACCTCACCATCAACGCCATGGCCGAGACCCCGGCAGGAGAACTCGTCGATCCCTACGGCGGCCGCCGGGACCTCGAGGCCCGCCTGCTACGGCACGTCTCGCCGGCCTTCGCCGAAGATCCCTTGCGCATCCTGCGGGTGGCCCGTTTCGCGGCCCGCTTCGCTCCTCTCGGCTTCCGGGTGGCGCAAGAGACCCTAGCCCTCATGCAACGCATGGTGGAAGCAGGTGAAGTGGACGCCCTGGTACCGGAGCGGGTCTGGAAAGAGACCGAGCGGGCCCTGGGTGAGGCCTCACCCCGCACTTACATCGAGGTCCTGCGCCGCTGCGGCGCCCTGGCCCGCCTGTTCTCGGAGATCGACCGCCTCTTCGGCGTACCCCAACCGTCCCGCCATCACCCAGAGATCGACACCGGCCGCCATACCCTGCTGGCGCTGGATCAGGCCTGCCGCTTGAGCGAAGACCGTCGGGTACGCTTCGCTGTCCTGGTACACGACCTGGGCAAGGGCCTGACGCCGCGGGACCAGTGGCCCCATCACTACGGTCATGAGAAACGCGGCGCGGTACTGGTCGATGCCCTGTGCCGGCGCCTGCGCATTCCCAATGCCTATCGCGACCTGGCCCGACAGGTGGCCCGCTATCACGTCCTGGTGCACCGTGCCGAGACATTGCGGCCCGCCACCCTGTTGAAGACCCTGGAGGGCCTGGACGCCCTGCGCAATCCTAAGCACCTGGACCCCTTTCTCCTGGCCTGTGAAGCCGACGCGCGCGGGCGCGCGGGCCTGGAGGACCGCCCCTATCCCCAGGCACAGCGACTGCGCCTAGCCCTGACGGCGGCTCGCAGCGTGGAAACCGCCCCCTTGCGCGCGCAGGGGCTGGCGGGCGCCGCGCTGGGCGAGGCCCTGCGCCAGCGACGCCTGCAGGCCATCGCCCGGGCCCTGCGGCAGGCCGCCCCCCCCACATGAAATCCAGAACGAGATTCGGCACGAGAGGAGAACGCGTCAACTTTTCCATCAGGCGACCGATAATCTCTACGATTCCCGGGCTGCTTCCAGGCCAGGATCCCGTATCCATAGCCAGATCCAAACCCGGATCTAGAAGTGGGAGACCTCCTCGGGAGACCCCCACAGGGCAGTGACGCGCAAGCCATGACCCGATATATTGACGACGAACGCCTCATCATCGACGGTCACCGCGAAGGTGGGCCGAAATTCCGACCCTCGGACTGGGTGGAACGGATCTCCGCTTCCCTGGCCAGTTTCGGGCCTGATCAGCGCCTGCGCTACTCCGAGTTGGTTCACCCCTGCATTATCGACGGCCGCAAGTGTCTAGTGGTCTCCCGGCGCCTGCACGAGACCCATCCCGAGTTCTATCACTTCGTGATGGCCTTCGCCCACAGCAACCAGCTGCGCATCCAAGAGGACCGCCGCCGCACCCCCCATGTGGTGGACGAGGAACGGCGCCACCGTCCCTGGCAGTACGCCGAGGACCCACCGCCAGCAGCGGCCCCGCGGCGCGCTTCCGGCCTCTGAGCACGCCACCGGCCCGCTTCACATCACAGGCCATCGCCATTGCCCATACAGTCGCCCGCCGGCATGGGCTAAAATGCCGGCATGTACGCCCCTCCGGACAACACGCCGCGCATCGGGCTGGCCCTGGGCAGCGGTTCTTCCCGGGGCTGGGCGCACATCGGCATCATCCGCGAACTGGCCGAGATCGGCCTGGAGCCACACATCGTCTGCGGCTGTTCCATCGGCGCGCTGGTGGGGGCCTCCTATGCCGCGGGCAACCTGGAACGCCTGGAAGACTGGGTGCGGGCCCTCACCCGCCGCGAGCTGGTGCGTTTCTTCGAACTCAACTTCTCCTTCAACGGCTTCGTGGCCGCGGACCGCTTTCGCAATTTCCTGCACCAGTACGTGTGCACGGAAGAGGTCCCCATCGAATCCCTGTCCAAGCCCTTCGCCACCGTCTCCACGGAACTGGAAACCGGCCGCGAGATCTGGTTCACCCAAGGTCCGGTACTCCATGCGGTCATCGCCTCCATCGCCCTGCCCGGCCTGTTTCCCCCGGTACCCTATCAAGGCCGCTGGCTGGTGGACGGCGGCCTGGTGAACCCGGTACCCGTATCCCTGTGCCATGCGCTGGGCGCCGAGGTGGTGATCGCCGTCAACCTGAACGGAGACATCGTCGGCAAACACTTTCGCCCCCCCGCCCCCCGCAACAAATCGCGCGACAACCAGAAGAACATGCTGGAGGTCTTCATCACCACCCTGCGGGAATATTCCCCGGCCTTGTTCAGCACCGACAAAAACACGCATTCGCCGCCTTCCCTGTTCGAGGCCATCGCCGGTGCCATCAACATCACCCAGGACCGGATCACGCGCAGCCGCATGGCGGGCGACCCACCCGATGCCCTGCTCACCCCCCGCCTCTCCCACATCGGCCTGCTGGAATTCCACCGGGCCGGCGAGGCCATCGACGAAGGGCGGGCCTGCGTGCGGCGCGCCCGTTCCGCCATCGAACACCTGCTGAGCGCACTCCCCCGGCCGTCATGATCCCCTGCCTGCGACACTTGGCCTCTTGCATTGCATCCCCGTGCGCCCGCCTGGGGCTGCTGCTGGGCTTGGCGGCCGTGTTGGCCGGCTGTACCCTGGTCCCGCTGCGGCAGGAGACGGCGGACGGGCCGTTGGTCTACCGGGCGCTGGACGATGGCAGCCGCGCCGCGAGTTACGCGCCGGTGTTCGTGATTCCCAACGGCCGGGACTACAACCGCATCGGCACTCCCGTACTGCGGCGCCCGCGGCCGGATGTGCTGGAGGCGGCGGTGGACCCGGCCCGGCCGGTCTTCTACGTCCTGGAAAGAACCTTCGAGAGCGGCGGGCAGCGCTACACCAATTTCGTCTACCGGGTCCATTTCCCGCGCGTACCCTACCTGCATCTCACCAGCGGCCGCAACAGCGGTCTGCTGGTGGTGATCACCGTGGCCGCCGACGGCCGGCCACTGCTGGTGACCACGGTACACAGCTGCGGTTGCTATCTGGCCTTCGTCCCCACCAGTTATCTACCGGAGTCGGCCTATCCCAAGGGCTGGAACGTGCAGCGGCAGCGCGTCTATGGCATCGAACTGCCGGGGCGCCTGGACTACCCGCCGCACTTTCGCCCCAGCCTGCGCCCGGCGGTCTTCCTGCGCGACGCCACCCACCGGGTGGAAGACGTGCGTGTGGTGGACCTGGAGCAGCCCGGCGCCCTGGCACGGCTGGCTGGCCCTGACAAAACCGCTGTCGACGGTGCCGCGCCCACCCTCCTGCAAGCGCCCCTGCGCCCCATGGCGGAACTGGAGCACCTGCCCCTGCCGGAAGGGGGCACCGCCTCGTTCTTCTATACCGAAGGCCCCAGCCGGGGCTACGTGCGCAATGCCTTCAAACCTTTCGAACTGCTGCTCATGAGCTGGTGGGTGCTGGATCCCCACGTGGGCATGGACAAGCGTTACGGGGACGCCCGCGAAACCGGCACGGTGTTCTACACCAGCCTCTGGCCCTGGTATCGCAAGGCCTCGGACATGTGGGAGTTCGCGGATTTCCTGCGCTTCTGGGGCTGGCGGTTGTAGAGGACAGAAGACGGAGGACAAAAAGCTGAAGCTCAATCGTGGTGGACGGAGTCCGAGATGACCGCCACCCTCAACTCTCTGTCTCCTGTCCTCTGCCTTCTGTCTTCTGTTCTCCGTCCTCCGTCCTCTGCCCCCAGCGCGGCACCAGATCGTGTGCCACGCCCAGATGGTCGAGGATGCGCGCCACCACGAAGTCCACCAGGTCCTCCACCGTGCGCGGCTTGTGATAGAAACCGGGACAGGCGGGCATGATCACCGCCCCCATGCGGCTCAGGTCCAGCATGTGGCGCAAGTGGATCTCGGACAGGGGCATCTCGCGCGGCACCAGGATCAAGCGGCGCCTCTCCTTGAGCACCACGTCCGCGGCCCGTTCCAGCAGATTGTCGCTGGTGCCGCAGGCGATGGCCGCCAGGGTACCGCTGGTACAGGGACAGACCACCATGGCGTCCGGAGGATTGGAGCCGCTGGCGATGGGCGCCGACCACTGGTCGCGGCCCAGCACTTGCAACTGCCCGGGCGCTGGCCGGTAGCGGTTTTCGAACAGGGCCTGCAGGGCGGCGGGAGACCCCTTGACCTGCAGATCCGTCTCCATGGCCATCACCACCTGGGCCGCGGGGGAGACGAGCAGATAGACCCGCTGTCCCTTCTGCAACAGGCACTCCAACAGGCGCAGGCCGTAGGCGATGCCGGAGGCACCGGTGAGGGCCAGGGCGATGGTCTGCGGCTCTTTCACGCGCGCTGCAAGGCCTCCAGGATGGCGTCGTGGATGCCGCCGAAGGCACCGTTGCTCATCACCAGCACCTGGTCGCCGGCGGCGGCCTCCTGGACGATATGGTCCACGATCTCCTCGATGCGCGCAAACACCCGGGCCTTGCCTCCCAGACGGGCGGCCACCGCCTCCAGATCGAAACCCAGCTCCGGCGGCCGGTAGAACAATACCGCGTCGGCGGCCGCCAACGCCGCCGGCAGGCAGGCGGCATGCACGCCCATACGCATGGTGTGGGAGCGGGGTTCCAGCACGGCGAGGATGCGCGCATCGCCCACCCGCCGGCGCAGGCCCGCGAGGGTGGCGGCGATGGCGGTGGGGTGATGGGCGAAGTCGTCGTAGACCGAGACCCCGCGCGCGGTGCCGCGCAGCTCCAGCCGCCGGCGCACGCCCCGGAATGCCGCCAGGGCCCGTACCGCCTGCGCCGGCGGCACCCCCGCATGGCGGGCCGCCGCCACCGCCGCCAGGGCGTTGGTCATGTTGTGGTGTCCCAACAGGGACCACTGCACGCGCCCCTGGAGCGCGCTGCCCAGGAAGACGTCGAAGACCTGGCCGTCGCCCGGGTCGTCCGGCCCCCCACCCGCTGCAGGCCGGGCGTGCCAGAGGGCGGCGTCCATTTCCTCTGCGGGCAAGGGAATGCGGGTACTGAAATATTCCCGCGGCGTCCAGCAACCACGCGCCACCACTTCCGCCAGCGCCTCGTCTTCGCGGGGCAGGACGATGCGCCCGTTACCTGGCACGGTGCGCAGGAGATGATGGAACTGCGTCTGGATGGCTGCGAGATCTGGAAAGATGTCGGCGTGGTCGTATTCCAGGTTGTTCAACACCAGGGTACGCGGCCGGTAGTGCACGAACTTGGAACGCTTGTCGAAAAAGGCGGTATCGTATTCGTCCGCTTCCACGACGAAGAAGGGCCCGCGCCCCAGGCGCGCCGAGGTCTGGAAATTCAAGGCCGCACCGCCGATGAGAAAGCCCGGCGCCAGGCCCGCCGCCTCCAGGATCCAGGCCACCATGGCGGTGGTGGTGGTCTTGCCATGGGTACCCGCTACCGCCACCACCCAGCGCTCCGGCAACACGTGGCGGGCCAGAAACTCGGGACCGGACACATAGGGCAGGCCGCGGTCGAGCACGTATTCCACCGCCGGGTTGCCGCGCGACAGGGCATTGCCGATCACCACCAGATCCGGGGCCGGTTGCAGATGTCCGGGTTCGTAGCCTTCGTGCAGGCGGATTCCCTGGGCCGCCAGTAGTTCGCTCATGGGGGGATAGACGCAAGCGTCGCTTCCGGCCACCTCGAAGCCCAACTCGCGGGCCAGCACGGCCACCCCACCCATGAAGGTGCCGCAAGCGCCCAGGATGTGCACGCGCATGGCGCGTCCTTCAGGTGGTGCCACCGCTCAACAGGGCGTTGAGCTGATAATTGGTGGAGATGGAGATAAACATGTAGAGCACCGCCAGGGCCATACCCACCAGCATGATGCTGGACAGGGCATGGCGCACGATGTGACCGATGACGACCACGTTCCAGAAGACCACCAGCCACAGGGCGAAGGTGGAGACGAAGACTCCGGTCTGTCCCTCCTGCATGCCGCTCTCCTGGAAGGCCTGCAGGCTGTCCTGCTGCCACACCAGCAGCGGAAAAGCCAGGATCTGGAAAAAGGCACCGGTACCCAACAAGGCCGTGTACACCTGTCGGAAACGCTGCGGCAGATCGCGCACCCAGAGCAGGAAGAAGGTCAGCAGTCCCATGAGCGCGGTGTCCACCGGCACCGTGATCAGGGCTTGGCTCAAGGGCAGGTTTACCGAGGACAACACCACCCCCAGCACCATATAGACCAATAGGACCAAGCCCAACAGGAAATTGGAAGCCGGCAGGTCCTGTGGCCCGACCCGTAACAGGCAGATCTCGTAAAACCTTTGCAACAGCAGTTTCATATTTCGTCGCAGTTTTCTCAGCGTCTCTTCCAGCGTCCTGGCGGCGCCTTCATACACTGAAATACTTGGCCTGTGGATGGTGCACGACGATGGCACTGGTGCTCTCCTCCGGCCACAGCTGGTCGGCCTCGCCCATCACCACCCCGATCCGCTCGGCATCCAACAATTCCAGGATCTTGGCCTGATCCGCCAGATTGGGACAGGCCGGATAGCCGAAGGAATAGCGCGAACCGCGGTATTTTTGCTTGATCATCTCACCGATGACCCGGTGATCCTCCCCGCCGAAACCCAGCTCGGTACGGATGCGTTTGTGCACGAACTCCGCCAATCCCTCGGTGGCCTCTACGTTGAGACCATGCCAGAAGAGATATTCCTGGTACTGGTCCTGTTCGAACAGCCGGCGGGCGAAATCCGCGGCCTTCTGCCCCACCGTCACCAGTTGGAAGGCCACCACGTCCATCTCTCCCGAAGCC
Organism: Gammaproteobacteria bacterium; assembly: GCA_015488555.1. GTDB lineage: Bacteria > Pseudomonadota > Gammaproteobacteria > SZUA-140 > SZUA-140 > S012-109. The sequence goes on along the minus strand of WFNO01000077.1, from coordinate 11,334 downwards.
ACCGGCCGGAAGAAATCCGCGATACACAGGTGCCGGCCCTTGGCCTGGCGCGGGAAGGTGAAACGACAGCGTTCCTCGCGCCCCTCCGGATCGGCATAGACGATGAGATCGTCACCTTGCGACTGGCAGGGGAAGTAGCCATACACCGCCTGTGGCTGCAAGATCTGTTCCTCCTCACTGCGAGCCACCAGGCGCTTGAGAATGGGATCCAGTTCCAGGCGCGCCCAGCGCTGGTATTCCTCGGGCGAGCGGCCCTGCGGCTTGAAGCCCCACTGGAACTTGTACAGCGCGTTGCGGTTGATGTAGGGAACGATACTGCGCAGGGGCACGTGCTCCAGGCACTTGCTGCCCCAGAACGGCGGCTCGGGTACCGGGTTGTCGTGTGCCACCTCGCTCAGCGCCGCAGGGCCTCTTCCCGGTAATGGGGATCGAGCCAGCACCGTGGCAGCGGCTCCCCCGATGGAAACTCCAGTTCGGATTTGGCGTACTCCGCCGGCTCCTGCAACTCCTCTCCGGCATGCAGCCGGCCGGGTATGTGTTCCCGGCAGGGGTCCACCAGGGCGCGTACATCGAGCACTTCCACCAGATCGCCCGATTCTTTCCGTCTCAGATACATGACCACTCCTGAATCGACGAGGCAATGTCCGCAGCGGGCAGGCCTTCATGATACCGGTATCCGCAGGCAGACAAAAATCCACTTGCAGGCGCACCCATTCCACACACGTACATGGATCCCCTCTTGAAACCTTTCGAAACCTTGTAATCCATGGGTGAATGCCACCGGGAAACTCAGAGGCAGCGCGGATGAATCCTCACCACCGGAATATGTTATGATGGCGCGAGGATCCGCGATCAAGGCCGCGAGACGGAACGCCGATCCGGATACCGCGGCCATCTTTGTCAGGAGGACCCGAAGACGAGATCCTTCCCTCCAGCATGTCGCCTGCTCCCTGGGCGCGTGGCCGCGCGGGCCGTTCCGCCTCCAGTCCCTTCGCTTCCAAGCACTCGTAGTTCGGGGCTCAGTGGCCACGCGACGAGAACCGCTCAGGACCACCGGTCACCGGATGCGGGACCATGGTATGCCACTGAGGTATGCCACAGGGCGCGTGCCTCACGGAGGGAAAACGAGCGGGGTACCCAACCCGAGAGGTGAATCATGAATGCACTGCGTGCACTGGAAGCGCTGGGACAGAGTGTGTGGTACGACTACATCCACCGCGAGCTGTTGCAGTCGGGAAAATTGTCCCGCCTGATGCAGGAAGACGGGTTGTGCGGGATCACCTCCAATCCCACCATCTACGAGCAGGCCTTTCACACCGGCACCACCTACGACGAGGCCTTGCGGGCATTGCTGCGAGACCAGCCTGCACTGGACGAGCAGGCCCTGTTCTTCGCCCTGGCGGTGGAGGACGTACAGACTGCGGCGGACATCCTCGAACCCGCCTACCGCGCCAGCGGCCATACGGACGGCATGGTGAGCCTGGAGGTCTCACCGGAACTGGCCCATGACAGCGCCGGCACCATCCGCGAGGCCCTGGCCCTGTTCCGGCGCCTGGCACGCCCCAACGTCATGATCAAGGTGCCGGCCACCCGGGCGGGTCTGGAGGCCATCGAAACCCTGACCGCGGAAGGCGTCAACGTCAACGCCACCTTGTTGTTCTCCGTGGACCGCTACCGCGAGGTGGCGGAGGCCTATCTGCTGGGGCTGGAGGCCCGCCTGCGCCGCGGCCAGTCCGTGGAACGGGTGCGCTCCGTGGCCAGCTTCTTCGTCAGCCGGGTGGACACCCGGGTGGACGCCCTGCTGGAAGAGCGCCTGAGCCGGGCCGATCCCGGACAACGCCCCGCCATCGAGGCGCTGCGGGGCCGGATCGCCATCGCCAATGCCAAGATCGCCTATCAGAACTACCTGGAGATCCAGGCCGGCCGGCGCATGGCCGCGCTGCGTGAGGCCGGCGCCGCACCGCAACGCCTGCTCTGGGCCAGCACCGGCACCAAGAATCCCGCCTACAGCGACGTGCTCTACGTGGACGAACTCATCGGCCCGGAAACCGTCAACACCATGCCACCCGCCACCTATGCGGCCTACAAGGACCACGGCCGTCCCCGCCCCACCCTGACCGAGGACGTAGCGGGGGCCCGCCAGGCCCTGGCGGCCCTGCGGGAACTGGGCATCGACCTGGATGCGGTCACCGAGGAACTGGAGCGAGACGGGGTGGCACGCTTCGCCGAGTCCTATCGCGCCCTGCTGGAGCGAGTGGCGGAGAAACGGCGCGCCATCGCATGAGGAGCCCCGTGGCATACACCCGGCCATGACCTGTAAGAGCACGCCTCTCCCGCTCCAAACACCGCTTGGGAAGTGCCGGCCATGACGCCTCCCATGGATCTCTGGCAGGCCATCGCCGAGACCATCACCGAGGCCACCGGCAAGCCCTTCACCGTGCGTGACCATCAGGAGGTGGGAGGTGGTTGTATCAACCGCGCCTGCCGGGTGAGCGACGGGAAGCGCGCCTATTTCGTCAAGCTCAACCAATCTGCGCGCCTGGACATGTTCGCAGCCGAGGCGGCCGGCCTGGAGGCCATTCTGCGCACGAATACCCTGCGCGCCCCCCGCCCGCTGGGCTACGGCAGCGCCGGAGACCAGGCCTTTCTGGTGCTGGAATATCTGGAGACGGGCCACGGCGGGCGGGACAGCATGGTCCTGCTGGGCCGCGGACTGGCGGCCATGCACCGCCACAGCACCCCGCACTATGGCTGGGAACGGGACAATACCATCGGCTCCACCCCGCAACCCAACCCGCCCGAGCAGGACTGGGTGCGCTTCTGGCAACACCACCGCCTGGGTCACCAACTGGAACTGGCGGCCGCCGCAGGATATGGCGGGCGCCTGCAGGAACGCGGCCGCCGCCTGCTGGAAGTGGTCCCGGCTTTCTTCCCCGGCCCGCCACCTCCGCCCTCGCTGTTGCACGGCGACCTGTGGTCCGGCAACTACGCCGTACTCCACACCGGCGAACCGGTGATCTTCGACCCGGCGGTGTACTACGGTGACCGCGAGGCCGATCTCGCCATGACGGAATTGTTCGGCGGCTTCCCGGAGGCCTTCTACGCCGCCTACCGTGAGGCCTGGCCGCTGCCGCCCGAATACGCCGTGCGCAAGACCCTGTACAACCTCTACCACATCCTCAACCATCTCAATCTGTTCGGCGGGGGTTACCGGAGCCAGGCTGAGACCATGATCGACCGCCTCCTGGCCGAAGCCGGTCGGTGAAACACTCTCGGAATCCGACCGTCACGGAAATCATCAAGGTGGACGGCGGCCTGCCCGATAAGTTGTTTACCAAACGCTACATGAGAAGGGGCGCCGCCGCCCTGGAACGCTTTCGCTGAGGACGGATTTGGAACACGAACTGCAGACCACACTCCTGCGCCTGCTCGCCGCCGCCCTGGCCGGCGGCCTCATCGGCCTGGAACGCACCTACCACGGCCGGCCGGCGGGCTTTCGCACCCATACCCTGGTATGCATGGCCTCCAGCCTGCTCATGCTCATCACCGTCTTTCAATGGGAGCTGCTGAGCGAGGCGCCCCTGGAAACCATCCGCGTGGATCCCACGCGCATGGCCCAGGGCATCATGACCGGCATCGGTTTCCTCGGCGCCGGCGTGATCCTCAAGGAACGCCTCACCATCCGCGGCCTCACCACCGCCGCCTCCATCTGGCTCACCGCTTCCATCGGCATCGTCATCGGCATGGGGCTGTATTCCGCCGCCGTCCTCGCCACCCTCCTGGCGCTGGCCATCCTGGTGGTGTTCCGCAAGATCGAGAACCAGTTGCGCACCATGCGCTATGCACGCCTGGTGCTGCGTTTCCATCGCCACGATCACATGACCGAGCAGCAGATCAAGGACCTGATCGAAGCCCAGGCCATCCAGTGCGGCAGCCGCTTCACCTATCAGCTGGAGAACGAGGGCAAGATCCTGCAATACCAGCTCACCATCCACACCAGCGACAGCACCAATTTCCGGCGCCTGGCCGAGCAACTGACCGAGACCGACCAGGTCGTGGAGTTCGCCATCACCCCCACCGGCGAATGAACCCGGCGGTGACAGACAAAAAAAGGGGCGTTGCCGCCCCCCAAGGTTGAGTGCGTGCGCTCGGCCTCAATGGGCGGACACGATGCCCTTGGGCTCGATTTTGGCACGAGGGAGGATGTTGTCGCCGCGACCGGCATTGGGATCGGCATCGGGCTTGTTCATCAGCACCGTGATGGCCCCGCGCATGGCGGCGCTCATGGTGTGATCCACGATGGCGTTGTTGGTGGGCCGGTCGGCCGGCGAGACCAGATCGAAGGTGGAGGCCTCGGCGACCGCCACGTTGTAGGTCTGCACGTCGTAGAGCACGTTCTCCGGATTGCCGTTGATGTAGACCCGGTCCCAGATGCCGGCGATGGGATGCAGGGCCACGGGCATGTTGATGTTGGCGTTGACGAAGTAGAAACGCACACGCTCGCCGGGCTTGGCCTCCAGCACCAGGCTGGCGTCGGGATCGTGCACCGGGTCATAGTGGAACATGACCCCATTGATGAGAGAGCCGGCCCAGCCACGATTCTCGATCATGGCCATTTTGTCCTCGGCATCGGGGAAATACTGGCCCTGAATCAGCACGTATTCGCGGTCCGGTTTGGGGTACTTCTCGCTGTAACCCTCCTTGGGATCGACGATGATGATGCCGTACATGCCGCGGGCGATGTGCTGGGCCATGGTGGCGGCGCCACAGTGGTACATGTAGACACCGGCACGCTTGGCCTCGAACTTGAAATGCTTGGTCTGGCCCGGCTTGACCGGTGCGAATTCATCCAGCACGTCCACTTCGGCGGCATGGAAGTCGATGGAGTGGGAATTCTTGTTCTCCTTGGGATTGATGAGCTTGAAGTCCACCACATCCCCTTCCCGCACGCGCACCACCTTGCCAGGAATCATGCCGTCGAAGGTCCAGGCCGGATAAGTGGTCCCGTCGTTGGCAATCACAACCGTGGTCTCCTTGGCGACGAAGGTCACCTGCACGGTCTTGGCCGCTGCCACCGTGGCCGTCAATCCCAGACCCGCGGCCAGCAGGCCGGCGACGGCGATCTTGCTGCTGCTCTCGATGCTTCGTTTCATTCTTCCTCTCCTTTTCTTGATGTTGAAAGGCTTCCCATGGCCTAACCCCTCCCGCCCCCCATCGGTTGCAGGAGGGGTTAATCTCAGCCTCCATGGCGGCACTGGCACAGCTCCCGCAGGTAGCGCACCAGGCTGTGAATCTCCTCGTCGCTCAGGACGCCATCCCAGGGCGGCATCAACACCGACTTGTTGATGGCCTGCCCGCCCTTCTTGATGGCCGTGAACAGTTCCTCGTCCGTGCGCGCCGACATGGCCCTGGCATCGGTGTGATCGCGCGGCTGTACCGACATGTCGCGTACATTGATACCGTTGCCGTCCCCCTTCATGCCGTGGCACTGCCAGCAATAGGTCTTGTACAGATCCTCGGCCCGCTCGGCGGCCGATGACGGCCCCGCCATCGTGGCGGCCGCCAGTGCGGCACCGAACGCGCCCGCTCTCCACCATCCGCGTCTCGGCGTCATTGGAAATCCTCCTCGCTCAAGGCTCGGAAGTAATGCACGAACTTCTGCAGATCGCGTTCCTTGAGATGTTTGTTGGGCATGAAGATGCGTGGATCCCAGGCCTGCGGATTGCGCATGTAGCTGATGAGATAATCCGCCTGCAGGCGCCGGGCGACGGTGTACACCTCGGGGCCGGAACGGCCGCCATAGCCGGGCTCGATCTCGTGGCAGGCCAGGCAGCCGCGGAATTTGTCGAACATGAGTTCACCCATGGACAAGGAAATGCGTCCAGGCTTGTAGGCCCCGGGGGTGATGAGATGGCTGCCCCACTTCAATTGCATGAGGGCGCGGGTGACGGCGCGCGCGTCTTCCGCCCCCAGGCGGGGATGCTCGGGCAAGCTGCGCTCGTCGATGATGTCCCCGTCCGGCCCTGGTTTGATGTGATTGCCGTAGTACATGCCCGCCGGGCGGATGCGGCGCGGCGCCTGCAACCACTGCTCCACCCATTCCGGCCGGTACTTGTTCCCGGCATAGAACAGATCCGGGCCCTTGCGCGCCCACAATTCGGCCAGGGTCTGCGGGGCCGGCCCCGTGAGGTTGTGACAGCCACTGCAGCGTTCCTGCAGCAGGCGCTGGCCGTCCCCGCCCGCCAGCGCCACCGCGGGCAGCAACAGCAAGGCAACCGTCATGCCGATCGACCGGATCATCGCCAGCCCTCCTCAGCGTGCCTTGCGATGGCGCCGGCGCTGCTGCAAGGGCTCACCCTTGAAACGTGGATTCTCGAACATGCCGTAACCCTTGCGCAGCGATTCGCTGTAGAAGAAGTCTGGATCGTAGTCCTTGTCGCGCCACACGTACCAATCGTCCTGAGGCGTATCCTCGTATTCGATGATGGTGATGGCCCCGCCCGGGAACTTGCTGCCGTTGACCACGTGCTTGTCCACGTGATCGTGGAAGATGAAGCGCCCCGAATTGCTCATGTCGATGATGGCGTCGTAACGCTCGCCGGGGCCGAACAGCAGCGTGTCCACCGCATAGGGGGCCGGCAAGGGGAGGCCGTCCTTGTGCGTGATGAGCATGTCGTGGCCGTGGCTGTGCATGGCGTGGATCTCGCCGCCGGCGCCGATGAAGCGCACCCGCACCACGTCGTCACGCTTGACCCGCAGGGGTTGGGAGAGGGGAAAGGCCTTGGCGTTGATGGAAAAGAAATCCACCACCGTGCCGGGCACACTGCCCTCACCGAACTTGTCGGCGAACTCGGACTCCCAGCCGCTGAGCATCATGATCACGTCCTTGGTCACCCGTTGCTCCAAGGCCGTAGGGGTCTTGGGATCCACCACGATAGGACCCCACATGCCGCGGATCCCTACGTGTTCGTTGACGTTGACATGACAGTGGTACCAGAGCGTGCCGGGCTTGTCCGCGATCCAGCGGTAGGTGAAGGTGTCTCCCGGTTCGATGGCAGGCTGGCTGACGGCGGGTACCCCGTCGTTGCGCCAGTTGTCATGGTGATAGAGGCCGTGCCAGTGCACGGTATGAGCCAGCGAGGTGTTGTTGGTGACGTGCACCGTCACCTCGTCGCCTTCGCGCACGTGCAACAGAGGACCAGGCACCTGGCCATTGAAGGCGAAGACGTTGTAGCTCAGCCCCGGGGCCACCTGGATCTTCACCTCCTCGATGGTCATCTCGAATTCGTGTTTCGCCGCCCAGGCCGGGAAAGCGGCAAACAAGAGTGCCACCATCGACCACCAGACCAACCCTCTGGCACCCTTGCCGGTCTCTTTCCCAGTTTCTATCCCAGTTTCTGTCCCAGTTTCTGTCCCAGTTTCTGTCCCAGTTTCTTCCCCAGTTTCATTCTGGGTCCCGTGGAGGCATACCCGCAGCCGCTGCAGGTGTGATGCGTGGCGTACGCGCTGGCTCATGATCGACCCCCTTCTCGATTTTCGTCGTCCCGATCCGCAGGCGGGGCGCCGCCCCTCGAAAACGTTGGAAATTTTCCCGGGAGATTTCTCCCCGGCGTTTCCCCGATGATTCTCCGGTGATTTTCTGGGGCTCCCTCGTGCGACCCCTTAAAGTTGTATTATGAATACATCTTTAATAACGTGCATTTTATATGCAACTTTATGGGCAATGCAAGCATTTTTCCCTGTACCGCACGCGTGAGTGAATCCCGGCCTGCGGTCACACGCCCGCATTGCCGGAGATTTCACTTCCCAATCAGTCAGTTATAATCTCGTAAGTCGGCAGCGGGTCGAGAGCGCATCCTCTCCTCCGGTGTTCGGACTCAATTTCCGCGGGCCGCGACCGACTTGAATTGGGTGGCCGAGCCCACACCTATCGATGAGGGCACAAAGATTTCAGGAACCACGGGATCCATGAGCCAATCCAAACGCATCTACAAGATCCGTTTCGTCAACGAGGGCAAGATCTACGAGATCTATGCCCGGCAGGTCTACCAGGGGCAGCTCTATGGCTTCGTGGAAGTGGAGGAGCTGGTATTCGGAGAGAAGTCTGCCGTGGTGGTGGACCCCGCAGAGGAACGGCTCAAAGCGGAATTCGCCGGTGTCAAACGCAGTTACATTCCCATGCACGCCATCATCCGCATCGACGAAGTGGAAAAGGAAGGCACCGCCAAGATCGTGGCCCTGCCCGGCGGTAAAGCGGACAAAACCGCACCGTTCCCCATGCCCGCCTACGTGCCCCGTAACGAAGGCGGCGGTGATTGACCCCCATACCCCGACCGAGTAAGTCTTTGCCGCTATGGTTCAGCTACTGGATCGGGCGCTTGCTCATCTGCCGTCAGCCGTGACGGCAACTCCAACGAGTCCTCCTCGCCCGGCTCTTGAGCACGCAACAAGCCCGGCAACAGGCGTTCGATACCTTCGCGCAGCCAGCGGGTCATGAGTGGATGAGGAACCAGTCCCTGGTCGTTCATGACGAATTCCAGATTCCCGAGCAAGCGCCGGTAGGGCCCGGAACCGTACAAGCGATTGGAAATCACCAACACCCGGCCCCCGTTGCGGTTGACCGTTTCGATCTCTTTCCGGATACGTGCCAGGGCCTGGGTCCGTTGCTCGGGCCAATCCTCACGCAGGGTCATGGCTTTGATGCTCTGGAACGGCTGCGCCAACATACCCTGGATCCGCTCGATGTTGGCCTCCATGACTGCGCGCCAGCGGCGGTCGGCCTCGTCCTCACGCCGCCCATGCGCCAGCAGAATCACGGTCTCCTCCGCTGGCCGCTGGCTGATCTCCAGGATCCTGTCGCGCAGAATCCGGGCAATGAGCGGTGATTCTTCATACCCTCCGAAGCTTGCGAACACCATGCTGCTGCGCACGCGGGGCGGCGGACTGCCCGCGCCGGGTGGTGGTGTGGCACGCAATCCCAGGATGTAGTCGGTACGCGCCTTCATGTGATCCTCCAGGGCGTAGAACCGCACGAAAACGATGCGCCGATATCCTTCCTCTTCCAACTTGGACACCGCTTGCTGGAGAATCTGCGCATCGCCCATGCCGGGCGCCATTTCGATGCGATAGTCGCTGCGCAGCGGATCCAAGACACGCTCCAATCCTCTGTTGTAAGGGCGAGTGGAACCATGCGGCATCACCAGCACGGCCACTTCGTTCCGCGTGGCAGGTGTGAAGCGATTGGCCGTGTACCGCAACCAAGTGAGCACTTCCGGATGGGGCAAGACAGTTTCCCCCAATTGGATGTCGTAGGCGCCGAATTGGCGCCGCAACCAGCCCTCCACGGACATGCGCCCATCGAACTTGACCCCGATGATGAAAGGAACCAGCAAGGTGCGCCCACGTTTGGCAGCCAGGTGCACGATTCTTTCCCGCACGGCTTCGTTGCGGGCTTCACTCTCGGGCGCATCGGGATCGTAGTAGACCTCAACGGTGATCTCACGGAAGGTAAAACGATCGGTCACTTCGCGCAGCAAAGCACGCAATTCCGTCTCGATGCGCCGTGCCCCTTGTTCATCCCAGGCGCCTGCCCCCACCACCACCAGGCGCTCCTCTGCCGGGCGCCGGCTCAAGGCCGCCACCCGATCGAGCAGGATCTGAGCCGTCAGATGACTAGCCGCCATGGGCGGCGCCCAACGGATCGGCAACCCCTGAAAGCGTGCTGGAATCTGGTGGCGATAACGCTGCAGCGTGGCATCTGCAGCAGACACGAACAGGGGAACGACCACGATTTTCGTCGCCCCTTCGCGGACCAATTCCGCCATGGCACGCTCTGCGTACCCGGCATAGTCTTCCACCCCTTGACGATGTTTGCCGATGAGTGCCAGCCGGGCGGCGGCGTAACGGCCGAAACGTTCCACCACGGTATCCAGTTCCTGGTTGCCGAGAAAGCCCCGATCTCCGGCCACGACCAGAAATCCGGCCTTGGCCCATGCCGGCGCCGGCACCAGGGCCATCAAGCTGAACCAGATCAGGAACACGAGAAAATACCCGATCAGCATCCCCAGACCGACCAAGGCCCACCGCTGTTTCATTTGCATCGCCATCACCCCCTTGCATCCTCTGCAGCAAAACGCTCACGAACTCCCATCGCCCGATCGCTGCCCCTCGCGGCACGGTGTCACGTAGATACCTTCGCCGATCCTACGACAAGCCTGCTTGGCCGGAACGAGACGCCGGTGCAAGCGCCGATAACGATTTCTCCTCCTCTTGCGTGGCTTCATGTCACCCTCCTTCCTCGATGATTGCCCGATGGATGCGATCGGTTTGGACCGGTCACTCCACGAGCAGCGCGGTATACATGCCCCGACGATAATGGGACTCCCCTTCGCCGGCATCCCACACATTGCAAAGCAACACGTAACGCCCCGATGACAGTTCGAAAGTGGCTCGGGCCCGCTCGCCCACGGCGAGGCCCTCGATCTCACCCACGATCTCGATGCCAGCGCCACTTTCGTCGACGTTGCCATCGGCATCGGTGGGCAATTGGCCGGGATCGAGATCGGTACGAATCACCACCAGCTCGTGCACATCCTGCGGGCCCTCGTTGACGACCTGGATGACCACGGGTCCGGGCTGCACGCGGGTACGCTCGGCCTCCACCGCCCATTCGCGCAGACGGACTTGCAAGGTTTCGAAAGAACGACTGCCGGCGAGCGCGGCGTAACGCAAGGTGTAATGACCGCTCACGCCGGCCTCGTCGTAATAACCCAGGATCTGCAGCTTGTAGTGTGCGCTGCCGGTATCGATGGCGTAGACGCGATAATTGGGCCAGAGCTTGTTCTCACCCAACAGGTCATAGGCATACCAGGGATATTCTTCGAATATGCCTCCCGTGCTGTCCTGCCGGTACAGGCGGACGATGTTGCGACCGCCGGGACTGACCGTGCCACTGGCATAGTTCGCGGCGGTACTTGCATCCAACGGCCCGAAGGCCGCGCCGCGCCCACTGCCGCGCACGCCGCCATTGGTCCAAATGTTCCAAGCGCGCGCGGCCACCTCCACTTGCAGATCCCAGGTGTCCGCGGCGCCTTCGCAATCCACTTCCGTTACGCTGTCGAAGTCGAAACAGCGGCGGCCACCACCTGCACCGAGTACGGCCGTCCACGTGATTGGGGTGTTCGAGAAGGCGTCGTCCGCAGGCCCTTGATAGAAGAGTTCCAGGGTGATCTCGCGCGTCGCCTGCACGATGCCAGTGACATGGAACTTGGCGTAACTGTTTCCTTCCGCCGAACGCACCAACCACCAGCGCTGGGGGTTGGCATCGACGCGATG
>WFNO01000076.1 GCA_015488555.1 Gammaproteobacteria bacterium | reverse complement strand
TGCGCAAGGCGATCAAGACCGGGCGCATCACCCCAGAGCCGGACGGGACCATCGATCCGCAAAAGGCGGACGCCGAGTGGGCGGCCAATACCGATAGCGCCCAGCAGCGCAAGCAGGGCCGGCGGAAAGCGGTGCCGGTGGATGCCGTCAACACCGTTCGCGAGGCCACGGGCGAGTCGGCGCTGCCCTCGGGCGGCACGACGCTGTTGCAGGCGCGAACCGCCAACGAGGTGCTCAAGGCCCAGACCGCCAAGGTCCGGCTCGCCCGCCTCAAGGGGGAGCTGGTGGACCGGGCCAAGGCGCTTGCTCATGTGTTCAAGCTGGCGCGGGCCGAGCGCGACGCCTGGCTCAATTGGCCCGCCCGGGTCTCGAGCCAGATGGCGGCGGAGCTGGGCGTGGACGCCCATACCCTGCATGTGATGCTCGAGCGCGAGGTGCGCCGGCATCTCGAGGAACTCGGGGATCCCGCCCTCAGGGTGGACTGACATGCGCCGTGTTCGACTATGAAGGCGCTGAGGCCATCGAACGCGCCTGGCGCGAGGGACTGACACCCGACCCGCTGCTCACCGTCTCCGAGTGGGCCGACCGCTACCGGATGCTGTCCAGCAAGTCGGCCTCCGAGCCGGGCCGCTGGTCCACCCGGCGCACGCCGTATCTCAAGGAGATCATGGACTGCCTCTCGCCGTCCTCGCCCGCCGAACGGGTGGTGTTCATGAAGGGCGCGCAGGTGGGCGGCACCGAGTGCGGCAACAACTGGATCGGCTACTGCATCCATCTGGCCCCGGGGCCGATGATGGCCGTCTCGCCCACCGTAGAGATGGCCAAGCGCAACTCCAGGCAGCGCATCGATCCGTTGATCGAGGAGTCGCCGGCACTCTCCGAGCGCATTGCGCCGTCCCGATCCCGCGACGCCGGCAACACGGTGCTGGCCAAGGAGTTCCGGGGCGGTGTGCTGGTGATGACCGGCGCCAACAGCGCGGTGGGGCTGCGCTCGATGCCGGTGCGCTACCTCTTTCTCGACGAGGTGGACGGCTATCCTGCCGACGTCGAGGGCGAAGGCGACGCCATCCGCCTGGCAGAGGCGCGCACGCGTACCTTCGCCCGGCGCAAGATCTTCATCGTCTCCACCCCCACCGTGGCGGGGGCGAGCCCCATCGAGCGGGAGTTCGAGGCCTCCGACCAGCGCCGGTTCTTCGTGCCCTGTCCACACTGCGGCCACAGGCAATGGCTGCGCTTCGAGCAGCTGCGCTGGCAGTGGGGCGAGCCACAGACGGCCCGATACGTCTGCGAGGACTGCGAAGAGGCCATCGCCGAGTCGCACAAGACCTGGATGCTCGAGCACGGCGAGTGGCGGGCAACCAAGCCCGACGCTGGGCAGGAGCCCGAGTGCCGCGGAGGCCAGGGACGGCCGGGAGCGGCGAGCGCGGGCAAGACCGTGGGCTTTCACCTGTCCTCGCTCTACAGCCCCCTGGGCTGGCGCTCCTGGGCCGACATCGCCGCGGCCTGGGAGGCCGCGCAGGGCTCGGCCACCCGGCTCAAGGCATTCAAGAACACGGAACTGGGCGAAGTCTGGGTGGAGGAAGGCGAGGCGCCCGACTGGGAGCGTCTGCTGGAGCGGCGCGAGGCCTATCCGCTAGGCACCGTTCCCGCCGGCGGCCTGTTGCTGGTGGGCGGCGCCGACGTGCAGAAGGATCGCATCGAGGCCTCGGTCTGGGCCTTCGGCCGCGGCAAGGAGTCCTGGCTCGTCGAGCACCGGGTGCTCATGGGCGACACCGCCCGCGACGCGGTCTGGAAGCGACTGGCCGAGATGCTCGCCGAGACCTGGACCCACGAGAGCGGCGCCCGCCTGCCGCTGACCCGGTTCGCCATCGACACCGGCTTCGCCACCCAGGAGACCTACGCCTTCGTGCGCCGCATGAAGGACGCCCGCCTCATGGCGGTCAAGGGCGTGGCCCGCGGCGCGGCGCTGGTCGGCACCCCGACGGCGGTGGACGTCACTCTGGGCGGCCGCAAGCTGCGCCGGGGCGTCAAGGTGTTCGCGGTCGCGGGCGGTATCGCCAAGCTCGAGTTCTACAACAACCTGCGCAAGAGCGTGGAGGTGCTCGACGACGGCGAGATCCGCTATCCGGAGGGATACGTCCATCTGCCCAAGGTGGACGCCGAGTTCGTCAAGCAGCTCTGCGCCGAACAGCTGATCACCCGGCGCAACCGCAACGGCTACCCGGTGCGCGAGTGGCAGAAGATCCGCGAGCGCAACGAGGCGCTCGACTGCTACGTCTACGCCCGCGCCGCGGCATCCGCCGCTGGTCTCGACCGTTTCGAGGAACGCCACTGGCGCGAGCTGGAACGCCAGCTGACGCCGGAACCGTCTCCCGACCCTGAATTGAAAAAGAGCCGGCGGCAGCGCGGGCGAACCGTCATCAAAAGTTCCTGGATGAGTTGAGCATGAGTGTCATCGAAGGCATCTACCACAACCCGGACACCGGCACGGACGAGCGGCGCTCGCTCGCCTGCGACGCGAACGGCCGCCTGCTGATCGCGCCCGCTCAGGCGGCGACGTGGAGCGCAGGCCCGATGATTCCCCGTGCCACCTTCACCACGCCGACGGTGGATCTGGGCGAGACGCACGCCTACACGCTGCTGATCGCGCGAAAGAGTGGCGTCGCCTCGCGACTCGAGGCGATGGAGATTCAGACCTCCGTGGACGGCACGCGCTGGCTGCCGGCCGCTGGCATCTTTCGGAATCAGAATGTGGCTTGGTATCGACCGCCCCAGGGCAGCGACTACTTCACCGTCCAGGGACGTCCCATCGGCCGCTTTGCGCGGATCGTCTACCGAAACGGCCAGACCGATCAGGCCGACCTGGTGCTGGAACTGGCCGCGCTGGCGGGCGCCTGAGATGGCCTGGACCCAGGCCGACCGCGAGGCCCTGGAGCGTGCCCTGGCCCGGGGCGAGCGGCGCGTGACCTTCGGCGACAAAACGGTGGAGTACCGCTCGGTGGAGGAGCTGCGCGCGGCGCTGCGCGAGATCGACACGAATCTGGCCCGAGATCAGGGGCGGACGCCGGTTCGCCAGATCCGCGTCACCACGGACAAGGGTTTCTGAGATGGGCTGGTTTCAGCGTATTCGCAGCCGGCTCAAGAGCCCGCCCGTGCACGAGGCGGCGGGTCGCGGGCGACGCAGTGTCGTCTGGACGCCCGGCAATCCCGGCGCGGTGGCCACCATGCTCGCAACGAACAGCGAGCTGCGCGCCAAGTCCCGCGACCTGGTGCGCCGCAACGCCTGGACCTCGGCCGCCGTCGAGGCCTTCGTGGCCAACGCCGTCGGCACCGGCATCAAGCCGCAGAGCCTCGTCGATGATGCCGAGCTGCGCAAGGCGATCCAGTCCTTGTGGTGGACCTGGGTTGAGGAGGCGGACAGCGCGGGGCTCACCGACTTCTACGGCCTGCAGGCGCTCGCCTGCCGGGCCATGCTGGAAGGCGGCGAATGCCTCGTGCGGCTGCGCCCGCGCCGCCCCGAGGACGGCCTGTCGGTGCCGCTCCAGCTGCAAC
>WFNO01000075.1 GCA_015488555.1 Gammaproteobacteria bacterium | reverse complement strand
CCGTCTCAGACTTGAAACCATACGTCCCAAGGAAGTCCTGGCGCGAAGGCATCGTGCCGGGACAGCGGGATTCGGGGTGGCGGGGTTTTCCACGGCACTGAAAAAGGGATAGAATCAATACACAGAATCCGCGCATGGTCGATCATACGCACAAGCCTGCAGAACCACTCGCACCGCTCTCTCGCCCCTCGCCAGACGCGCTTTCCCCTGACGCGCTTCCTGAAGCACAGGGGATCGTCCCGCTACAGGTGCTACAGGAAAAGTGCATCCATATCATCGATGGGCGCCGCAACGATACCATTCCACTCTCCGAGATGCTGGCCAAGTCCGGCTTCCGCAAAGTCCGGTGCAGCGACTGGCGCGACACCCCGGCGCGCGACTTGATCAAACAGCTGGCCCGCAATCACCGGGACATCGACCTGATCCTCGTCGACATGTCCGGTGACCGGCACAACGGCATGCAACTGTGCGAGGCTATCCGCTGCAGCCGACATCTGCGCCACATCCCCGTCATCCTCATCGCCACCAAGGGCCGCTGGCAGGAAGAGACCGTCTATACCGCCTTCCGCGCCGGCGCCACCGACATCGTTTTCACGCCCGTGCAGCGCCTGGAACTGGTGCCGCGCGTCATCTCCGCGCTGCTGCTCAAGAACGAACGTGACCTGCGCCGGCAACACGAGCGGGAACTGGAAAGCGAACTCGCCGAACGCAAGGTGATCGAGGCGCGCCTGCAATATCTGGTGTCCCATGACGAACTGACGGGATTGTGCAACCGGCGGCGCCTGGAACAAACCCTGGAAAAGACTGTCCACGAGTCCCGCTACAGCGGCAAGACCAGTACCCTGCTCTATATCGATCTGGATCAATTCAAGGTCATCAATGACAACGAAGGACATGCCGTGGGTGACCGTTTCCTCATGAGCATCGCCAACCGATTGCGCCAGGCACTGACGCCCGCAGACCTCCTGGCCCGCATCAGCTCAGACGAGTACGCCATTCTCATGCAGGACACCAGCGTCGATCGGGCCCTGAAGACCGCGGAGCATTTGCGCGCCACCATCGACGACTACCGCTTCACCGCCAACCACCGCAAATATCACATCGGCGCCAGCATCGGCGTAGCAGTCATCGATCCCCAGGAAGAAATTACCGCCAGCGAGATCCTGGCTCGTGCGGCGCAAGCCTGTTTTGAGGCCAAGTCACATGGCCGCAACATGGTTCATCTATTCAGCCATGACGACACCGAGAGCCATCTCATCCGCCGGGCGGTGGACTGGGTGCCGCGCATCCGCGACGCCTTGATGCACAATCGTTTCCGGCTCCTGTACCAGCCGGTGATCCGTGTGGATAGCGGGGCCCTGCACGGCTACGAGGCCTTGATCCGCATGGAGGACGACGTCGGGAAACTAATCACACCGGATTGCTTCATTCCCATCGCCGAACGCATGGGCTTGATCCGGGAAATCGATCTGTGGGTCATCGGCCGTGCCATCGAAGTCCTGCAAGACCTACCGCCCCATCTGGCGCACATCACAGTCAACATCAATCTCTCCATGCACGCCTTCCAGGACCCCGCCTTGCTGGAGATGGTACGCCACAAACTGGCGGACGCCGGGGTCGCGGCCCGGAGAATCACCTTCGAGATCACGGAAACGGCGGCCACCGCCAACTATGCCAAGACCCGGGAGATGATCCAGCGGCTACGCAATCTGGGCTGCCGCTTTGCCCTGGACGACTTCGGTTCCGGCTTCAGCTCCTTCAACTATATCAAACAATTCCCAGTGGACTACCTGAAAATCGACGGCAGTTTCATCCGTAACCTGGTCTTTGATGCCGTCGATCAGCAGCTGGTGCGCTCCATGGTGGAAGTAGCACACATCCTCGGAAAACAGATTGTGGCTGAATACGTAGAGAACGGAGAGACCATGGCCCTGCTTCACGAATATGGCGTGGATCTCGCCCAGGGTCATTACATCGGCAAGGCCGCTCCCGAAATGAACGGCTCAAACTACACCACTCATCGCAATCTGATCCCGTCCGCCGGCCAGTGGGTACGATAACGCTTGGCATTCATAAATGGATAACGCGCAGAATTGGGAATGGTGGCGCCCAATTTCTTCGCTCAAGTTTCTTCTCTCAGGCTTCTTCCCTCAGGCTCTTCTCGGTGTAGGCGCATCAACAGCTCAGCCTCCGCCCTGGCCAGGCCGCATTGTTCCATCAGTTCGTCCAGGGATATACCCTTGCGGATCAGTTTGATAGCCTGGTGGTACTCGCGGCTCATGGGCTCGCGCATCTCCACCTGATCCTGCCGCTCGTGCAGGCGCCGCATCTGGCGCTCCATTCGACTCAGGTGCTGACCCATGCCACTGGCCCCCGCACACAGGGCGCCAATTTCCGAGGACAGGCGGCGCAGGGTGACCTCCTGCTGTGCTTGCAGTTCTCGTAGGCGCCGATCCAGGGCCCGCAGGCGACCAAACAGGCCCCAACTACATGCAGCCAGCACGAGCACGGCCAAGACCAGCACGGGCAACAATGCGGCGTTCACGGTTGGGGTTCCTCAGGCATATTCGTCTATGTGCGGTGAGTCGTCATCGCCGGAACGGCGTTCCTTGTGGGGTGTCTGCTGGCGGCGTCGGTCGTCCGGGTTGGAACGGTGCTGGCCCGGCTTCACACGATCTGCAGGACGCTTGGGTACAATAGGCGTCACTGGCCGGATATCGCCCACATCCGCCATGGTCCCGCCCTGTCCCCGGCTTGTGACCGGCTCCTGCGCTCCTTCATATTGCCGACATATCTTGCCATTCTTCTTCAGTCAGCAGCTTGTTGACGTCCACCAAGATGAGCAGATTACCGTCCTGGCTGTGGACACCCTGAATGTAGCGTGCGCTCTCCTCGTTCCCTACGTTGGGTGCACTCTCGATCTCGGAGGCGCGCAAATAGACTACCTCCGCCACGCTGTCCACCAGTAGCCCCACGACGTGTTCGCCCGACTCGATGATGATGATGCGCGAGATATCGTCCACTTCCTTGCGCGGCAAACCGAAACGGGTGCGCGTATCGATCACGGTGACCACATTGCCTCGCAAATTGATGATGCCCAGGACGTAATGCGGCGCACCCGGCACGGGCGTGATCTCAGTCACTCGCAACACTTCCTGCACCTGCATCACGGCGATCCCGTAGTTCTCGTCCGCCAGTTTGAAAGTCACCCACTGAATCACGTCGTTTTCTACTTTCAGTTTGTTTTGCTGCATTGCACGCACCTCTCGTGAACATTACGCCGTCAAAATTCCGTGAACAGCAACGTATACCATGAAAAGGCATTTTTCATGCCATGTCCTGTGCACTCTCCGACTGGCCGTCCAGCCCGACGGTCAGGTGCCGCACCAGGCCCACCGTATCCAGCAGCATCCACAGGCGGGATTTGACCACACCCCAGTACCAGGGGCGCCGATGGCTACGCCGGCGGCGCCAGCGTATCGACTGAGGATCCACCTCCATCACCGACGATAGCGTGTCACAACACAAGGCATAACGGTGTCCCCCCACCAGCAGGCCGCATGCACCCGTACCTACCGCTGCCTGATCACCAGCACCGGCGGTCAGCTCCAACACGGCTGCGGTATCCACCACGCGCACGCGCTGGCCGCGATGCACCATCACTCCGCGACACCAGACTGGGGTATGGGGAAAACGATGGATCCGCCGCACCACCACCACTCCATCGAGGTGAACCAAGGGAACCACCACGGTAAGACCGTGCACTTGAAACGACAGTGCTTTGAACATCCTCTCAAAGGGTACAGGCTCTCGCGCGTAGGTCGCAGCCACAGTTTTCGTTTCCGCCACCGCGTCCGTGGTGGCATGCACCGCAGCATCTTCCACCAATGGCGGAATCTCTGCCAGCAGGGCATCCAGATAGTGATGCAAGGCCTGTTGCGGGTCGCGCAGAAAAGTCTCAGGCATGATTCATCCCGCTGCCAGTTTCCAAGAATCCGGATTTCGATCATCTATCCCCCTCAGGAGATCCGCCAGCAATTCGCTGTAGGCCCTGCTACCACGTGACCAGGGGGAGACGTGCGACAGCGGCCTGCCACGGCGGCTGGCCTCGCGAAACTGGGTGTCCACCGGGATGTAGGAATGCCACAATGCTTGGCCATGACGTTGCCGCAAGGCTTCCAAGGCCTGGGCAGAGGCCCGGATACGGCGGTCGTAGAAAGTGGGCACGATCAAATGGGGCAGACGCTGGCGACGTGCACGATCGATCATGCGCAGAGTGTGCAACATCCGCTCCAATCCCTGCAAGGCGAGATATTCGCTCTGGACGGGAATGATCAGCTCGTTGCAGCAGGCGAGGGCGTTGACCATCAGCACCCCCAACATGGGCGGGCAGTCCAGTAACACGAAGGCGAAATTCTCACGCAGGCGGTGCAGAGCCTTTTTCAGGACCAGGCCCTTGCCGTGCTGGTTACCTAGCTGGCGATCCAACGTAGACAAGGCCGGCACCGACGGCAACAGAAACAGGTTGTTGACTGCCGTGGCACGGATGAGGCCGGGACGAGTGACCGCGGCACCAGCGAAGAGATCGTAGACGCTCGCGCCATCGGGCCCTGGATCTTCCTTGAAATAGGCAGTGAGCGATCCGTGCGGATCCAGGTCCACCACCAGTGTGGGCCACCCCCGCGCCACCAGTAGTCCTGCCAAGGTCACAGCAGTGGTGGTCTTGCCCACCCCGCCTTTCTGATTGGCAATCGCCCACACGTTCATAGACCATACCCTACGAAAGCCTTGATAATGGCATTTATGCGTCGGTCCTCATCAGAAACTCGTGATCTCAGACAAGATCTCTCCCGGCACCAACCTGGAGACCGCGGAGGGTATCCCAGACGGTAGCATTCTCATCGGCGACACCCCAGCCCCGGAAAATGGCGGCCTGGGTACAAGTGGCGACGATGTACCCACCTCGGGTGTAACCAGCGGAGGCGGCAACGCCAGCGGGGCAAACCAGGGACGTGGAGGCGGATCCGGCATAGGAACCGGATCCACAGCAACGGACTCTCGCCAGTGTCTCTGCTGTAAAGGCCCTCGGGTAGGAATCTCCGCCTCCGTCATGTCCATCCCTGCCTCCTCTCGCGAGTCGGGTATTGCCTGCGCCTGCGGAACCGACGACCCTGCAATTGACACATTAAGATCACTGGGCATCTCTTCAACCTCGTCGAACGACGAGTCGGCGACATAAACAGCATCCGCATCATCAGAAATGTCGCCTGAAACATCATTATCCGGAATGCCATTCGAGAGACTATTCAGAACGTCATTCGAAGCACCTGCTGCGGGTGCCAGGTCACTGGCCGCAATCGCCGTCTCCATCACCGGTTTCAGGAGATGGCGCTGTACCTGACGTACGCGATCGCCCAGCAGGCGTTCCACGGTTTCATTGGCCAATACCACGATGGTGACCCGCCGGTTTTGAGCCCTACCCTCAGGAGTATCATTGTCGGCTACTGGCCGAAATTCGCCGTAACCCTGTGCCACCATGCGCGTGGGATCGATGCCAGCTTGCTCGAACAGGCGGATCACACTGGCGGCACGGGCGGCGGACAACTCCCAGTTGGAAGGATAAACCACCGTGTGTATGGGGATGTTGTCGGTATGGCCCTCGATACGCAGCGGATTGGGGAACTGCTGGAGGATGCGAGCCAGCTCCCGCAGGATGGGAATGGCCTCGTCCTGCAGGCGGGCACTACCACTGGGAAACAGCACGCTGTCTCTGATCTCCACCTCGATCCACAAGGCATCCCGATTGATGCGAATCAAGCCCTCCTCCACCAGCTCCTGTAGCGCTTCCTGCACGGCATCGGCGATCTTGCCGATGTTCACCAGATCGTCTCCATCCAGATATTTCTCCTCCATCAAGGGATCATGGATCTCCCCCTCCAGTGAATCGTCTTGGGAGATGAACATCTTGGGCAGGCGTACCATGGCCGGCTTGCGCATGTCTTCCTGCGATTCGGAAGTGATCGGTGCCTTGGAGAGACTACCGATCTGGATGGGTTGTAATGACTTCGGCGAAGAACGAAACGCCGCTACCAGAGCATCGGACAGTACCCGATATTTACCCTCGTTCACCGAAGAGATGGCGTACATGACTACGAAAAATGCAAACAACAAGGTGATGAAATCCGCATAGGATACCAACCAGCGCTCGTGGTTTTCGTGCTCTTCATGTGGTTTTTTGCGCGCCATGCGAGTACATCATTTCGCCAGATAGCCTTGCAGCTTGGTCTCGATATTGCGGGGATTCTCGCCCTCGGCGATAGCCACCACACCCTCGATGATCATCTCCCGGAATTGGGTTTGATTGTGGATCAAACCCTTCAATTTATTGGCCATAGGTAGGAAAAAAAGATTAGCGAACGCCACCCCGTAGATAGTGGCGACGAAAGCCACAGCGATACCCGAACCAAGCTTGCTGGGATCGGCCAGGTTACTCATGACATGGATCAAGCCCATGACAGCACCGATGATACCGATGGTGGGAGCATAACCACCCATGCCTTCGAATACTTTGGCAGCCTGGGTATCTTCATATTCCTTGGTACTCAGTTCCACCTCCATGATATTGCGGATGGCCTCAGGTTCACTGCCGTCCACCAGCAGTTGTAAGCCCTTGCGCGCGAACTCTTCAGGCTCGTTCTCCGCCAGCGATTCCAATCCTAGAAGACCTTCCTTACGAGCAATATTGCTCCAGTTGACGATCTTTTCGATGGCCTCCTCGGCGGCCAGTTTGGGCGGCACAATCACCCAGGAAGCCATTTTCATGGCTTTCACGAAGGTGTGCAGTGGGGTTTGCAACATGATGGCCCCTAACGTACCCCCACCGACGATGAGAAAGGCCGTGATCTGCAACAAAGAGGACAGATGGCCACCCTCCAGGGCGTTGCCGCCGAGGATAGCCGCGAAGGCCAAGGCAATACCGATGAGACTGAGGATATCCATCTTTCAACCCTGTCTCGCACGAATCGTCAAGCAGCACCTGCCAACACCGGACCGATCTGTTTGAGCGGAATCACGGCATCGGCTAAACCGGCCTCGATGATTGCGGAAGGCATGCCGGCCACCACACAGGAAGCCTCGTCCTGCGCCCAGATGGTGGCACCCTGCTGTTTCAACTGGCGAGCTCCTTCCCTACCGTCTGCGCCCATCCCCGTCAAAATGAGAGCCAGTACCCGCCCGCCGACAGTACGGGCTGCAGAGGCGAATGTGACATCCACGCTGGGCTTATAGATTTGTCCTGGCTCTGCCTCCTGGACCCGCAAGAAATAGCGGTCGCCGCAGCGATCCATCAACAATTGATATCCGCCAGGGGCGAGATAGGCCGTCGCCGGCTGTATCACGTCCCCATCCTGCGCATGCCGTACCTGGATGGCACACAGATCGTTCAGGCGCTGGGAGAATGGGGGGGTGAAACTGGCAGGCATATGCTGAATCATGACGATGGGCAGCGGGAAATCGGCGGGCAGTCGCGTCAGAATCTCCTGCAGGGCGGCAGGCCCTCCCGTGGAGGTACCAATCAACAGCATCCGATAACGCGCCAAATTACAGGACGGTAGGGACGAGGGTTCTCGGCTGCCCTTTCGACTCGTGGCCACTGGTGCTTGTGCCTTAGGCCGTTGCAGGCCGCGCGCGCCGATGATGCGCACTCGGGCGCAGAGCAGGCGCCGGGCCAATTCCGCGTTGTTGGCAATGTCCTCCATCTTTTTGGGCAGAAAATCCACCGCTCCCGCCTCCAGTGCATCTAGAGTCGCCTGAGCACCAGCAGTAGTGAGCGATGAAAACATCATGATCGGTGTGGGATGCTTGGCCATGATCTCGCGTACGGCGGTGATGCCATCCATCACTGGCATCTCGATATCCATGGTCACCACGTCTGGCTCCAGGCGACTCACCTCACGCACGGCCTCGAGACCGTTGGACGCGGTTCCAACCACTTCGATGTGCTGATCCGCGTCGAGAATCTGCTGGATACGTTTCCTGAAGAAGGCGGAATCATCCACCACCAGTACCCGTACGGACATAGAGACTCCTTACATGACGTGGGCGAAATGATGGAGCAGGTTCGGGACATCCAGAATCAATGAGATCCTGCCGTCGCCGGTAATGGTGGCTCCGGCGATCCCTTTGGTCCCATGCAGCAACGCCCCCAGTGGCTTGATCACCACCTCCTCCTGGCCCAGCAGCTTGTCCACCACGAATCCCAC
This sequence comes from Gammaproteobacteria bacterium, assembly GCA_015488555.1. Lineage (GTDB taxonomy): Bacteria > Pseudomonadota > Gammaproteobacteria > SZUA-140 > SZUA-140 > S012-109. The sequence continues at coordinate 11,284 of WFNO01000075.1, read as the reverse complement.
CTGCCTGGAACCCACGTTGACCACCACCACGTGGCCCTCCCGCGGACGGTCCTCCTCCCGATAACTGCCGTTGACCAGCCATTTCTTGAGGTAGAACAAGGGCAGTGTTTCGTTCCGGATGAGCACCACTTCTTGACCGTCCACCACCTTGGTCTCGGACAGATCGAGATGAAAGATCTCGGCCACACTGCCCAGCGGCAGGGCCAGAATCTGCGTATCCACCTTGATCATCAGGGTGGGCATGATGGCCAGGGTGAGCGGTACCTTAATGATGATCTTGCTGCCTTTGCCCGGTTCCGACTCGATATCCAGACTGCCGTTGAGCTGGGTGATCTTGGTCTTGACCACGTCCATGCCCACACCGCGCCCGGACACGTCGGAGATCTCGTTCTTGGTGGAGAAGCCCGGCATGAAAATGAGCTGGTAACACTCCTGGGGAGAAAGCCGGGCGGCGGCCTCTTCGTCGAGCACGCCTTTTTCCACAGCCTTGCGCCGCAGGACCTCGGCGTCCATGCCCGCACCGTCGTCGCTGATACTCAGCAGGATGTGGTCACCCTCCTGTTCCGCGGACAACACCACGGTACCGGTACGCGGCTTGCCCGCCCGCTCGCGCACCTCCGGGGGCTCGATGCCATGGTCCACGGCGTTGCGCACCAGATGCACCAGAGGATCGGCCAGGGCCTCCACCAGGTTCTTGTCGAGATCGGTCTCCTCGCCCTGCAATTCCAGTTGCACCTCTTTCTTGAGACTGCGGGCCAGATCGCGGACCACGCGCGGGAAACGGCCGAAAACCTTCTTGATGGGTTGCATGCGAGTCTTCATGACCGCGGCCTGGAGATCGGAAGTAACCAGATCCAGATTGTCCACGGCCATGGCGATATCCTCGTCGGCACGCGAAGACTCCAGTGTCACCAGGCGGTTGCGCACCAGCACCAGCTCACCCACCAGATTCATGATGTCGTCCAGACGCTTGGTGTCCACGCGCACCGTGGTCTCACCCGACCCGATGCTGTCCTTCTTGCCTACAGCCTTGACTGCGGCTGCGCCCTGCGGTTGGCCCGTCCTTCTGTTTTCCAGTTTGGCCGCTGCTTTGTTCTCCGGCTTGTCTGCCGGTTTCCCATCCGCCGGGCGATCGGATCCGGATGCCGCGCCACTGGCGGGTTGCGCAGGTTGTGCAACCGGCGCCCCTCGGGCGGCCCCTGCAGTGGATTGGCCCGTGGTGGATTGGCCCGTGGTGGATTGGCCCGTGGTGGATTGGGAAACGTCTCGCTCCGCCGATACGCCTTGCCGGCCATCGCCGGCAGCGGCCTGAGGCGACATGCCCGGTGCTCCACCCCCGTGGAGCTGGTCCAGCAAGGCCTCGAATTCCTCGTCCGTGATCTCGTCGCCGTCCCCTTTCCGCTCCGTGTCACGGGATGTGGTCCTACTCTCCCGGGTCGCTCCACTCTCCCGGACTTCCACGCCCGATGGCTTTTCTTCCTTCGGCGTGGTGGAAAGCGACTGCGTCGGCAACCCCTTAGGGGCACCACCGCCATGCAACTGATCCAGTAGAGCCTCGAATTCCTCGTCCGTGATCTCGTCGTTTACTGCAGCCTGCGAGAGTGGTTCTGGAGACGTTTCTGAAACCGTCTCTGGAGAAAACTGCAAGCCGACCCCAGAACTCTTCTCCGCCGTGTCTCCACTCCGCGGCTCTTGTACTTCCTGACCCGCCTCTACCATCGGTGATCCCTCCGGCATGCTCTCTGTCTCACCTTGTGCTTCGGCGTCCGGACTGGATCCTGCATCGGTATCCGCTTCGGTTTGTGGAACAGTTGCAGGCACCTCACCCGGATGAGCATAGGCCTTCAAGGTCTCCAACAATTGCGGATCAGCGGGTTCCGGCTCCTGTCCCTCGCGTACGGCATCCACCATGGTGGTGACCACGTCGTGGGCATTCAGAATCACGTCCATCAATTGGGGATCCACCACCCGCTCGCCCTGGCGCAGGGCATTGAACACATCCTCCGTACGATGGCAAATCTCCACTAAGGGATTGATGTTGAGAAAGCCAGCGCCTCCCTTGACCGTGTGATAGCCGCGAAATATGGCGTTGAGGAGATCTTGATCCTGGGGACTGGTTTCAAGTTCAACCAGTTGTTCGCCCAGCTGCTCGACGATCTCAGTCGCTTCGACCAAGAAATCCTGCAAAATCTCTTCGTCTTCGCTGAACGACATGGCTCTCTTCAGAATCCCAAACTGGACAAGAGTTCATCCACCTCATCCTGGCTCTTCATGGCGTCACTGTCTTCGCGGCCGGGTATCTGTGGCCCTTGCAATCCGGTGCGCTCCTTCTGCTCGCTGCGCCCGGAACTGCCGTTGCCGCGGCGGGAGGAGATACGGATGAAATGCACCAGGCTGTCCTCCACGTCCTGTACCATCTTGATCACCCGGCGGATGGTCTGGCCGGTGAGATCCTGGTAGTCCTGGGCGATGAGGATGTCGTTGAGGTGCTGCCGCAACAGGCGATTGCGTTCCGCTGCACACTCCAGAAAGGCGCTGATGGCACGTGCCATCTCCCGAAACTGATCGGCGTTCATCTCCCGGGCGAGGAATTTGTGCCACTTGTCCTGGATGTCCTCCGTGGCCTGCAACAACTCGTCGCATACGGGAATGCACTCCTCCACCGCGTTCAGGGTCTTGTGGGCGGCCCGGTCGGTCATCTGGATCACGTAGTCCAGGCGCTCCTTGGCATCCGGTAATTCGTGTTCCATCAGTTCGCTCACGCGCTCGTCCATCTGAAACCCTGCAAGAGCCTCGTGCAGCTCGCGTGTCAGCTTGCCCAGCTCCTGAAAGATCTCCGTCTCATAGATTTGGGTCAGGTTACCCAGCACTTTCTCTGCGTCTTCGTTCCTACCCTCTTCCAAACACTGCACTAGCTCGCGCGCTTGTACCAGACACTGTCCGTTGTCGATGATTCCCTCGCTCATACCGGCCCCCCCAAATTCCAATGATAAATCTTCAACTGCTGCCAGCTTCGATACGCTCAAAGATTCGCTCGATCTTTTCTTTGAGCGTAGCAGCATTGAAAGGCTTGACGATATAGCCATTGACACCCGCCTGCGCAGCCTCGATGATCTGTTCCTTCTTGGCCTCTGCGGTCACCAACAGTACCGGCAGGCTGGACAGCTGCGGATCGCTGCGCACTGCCTTGAGCAGATCGATCCCCTGCATGCCCGGCATGTTCCAGTCGGTGATCAGAAAATCGAAATCTCCGCTCTTGAGCATGGGCAGCGCGGTATTGCCGTCGTCGGCCTCGCTGGTGTTGTTGAACCCCAAATCCCGCAACAGATTCTTGATGATGCGGCGCATCGTGGAAAAGTCATCCACGATCAGGATTTTCATGTTTTTGTCCAAGGTAACCTCCGTTTCACAATCAGTCGTTGAACAGATGTCCCAGCCTAGACTGCAACCTGAGCAGCGCCTGGCTGTGGATCTGGCTCACCCGCGATTCGCTGACACCAATCACGGCACCGATCTCACGTAGGTTGAGATCCTCCTCATAATAGAGGGTCAGCACCAGGCGCTCCCGCTCCGGTAAGGCGGCGATGGCCTCGGCCAGATTGCGCTTGTAGTCTTCTTTCTGCACTTTTTCATAGGGTCCGGCCATGCTCCGGTCTCCCCTAGATTCGAGACAATCCTCCCCCTGGACCATATCCTCGAAACTCAACAGGCGGCAGCCGCTGGCGTCTTGCAGTGTCTTATAATATTCATCCAGGCTCATCCCCAGGGCCTCGGCCACCTCGTGATCCTTGGCGTCGCGTCCAGTGGCGTTCTCGATCTCCCGTACTGCTTCGGCCACCTGCCGGGCCTTGCGGTGTACCGAGCGCGGCGCCCAGTCCCCCTTGCGAATCTCGTCCAGCATGGAACCACGGATGCGGATGCCGGCGTAGGTTTCGAAACTGGCCCCCTGACCGGCGTCGTAGTTGCGGGCCGCCTCGATGAGACCGATCATGCCTGCCTGGATGAGGTCGTCCACCTGCACGCTGGGTGGCAGGCGGCTCATGATGTGATAAGCGATACGCTTTACCAACGGCGCATATTGCATCACCAACTCGGCATATTCGTTGTCTTCTTGTTGTAGGGAAATGTACATCGCGACGTTGTTCATAGGGTTTCCACATCACGGTTGGTATTGCCAAAGAGTCGTTCCACGAAAAATTCAATGCGTCCGCTGGCCTGTGCGGGCAAGGGCCAGGTGGCAGCCTTCCGTGCCACCTTGCGAAAGGCCAGAGCAGCCTTGCTGCGCGGATATGCCTCCACCACCGCGCGCTGTTTCTGTACCGCACGACGTAGATATTCGTCGTAGGGAATGGCGCCGCTGTAACTCAGAGCCACGTCCAGGAAGCGATCCGTCACCTTGACCAGCTTGCGATAGAGATCGTGTCCCTCGTGCGCCCCGCGCACCATGTTGGCGAGGATGCGGAAGCGGTGGATGCCGTATTCCCGGTTGAGGATCTTGATCATGGCATAGGCGTCGGTGATGGACGCCGGTTCGTCACACACCACCACCAGCACTTCGTGCGAGGCGCGGGAAAAAGTCACCACGCTGTCGGAGATGCCGGCGGCCGTGTCAATGAGCAGGACGTCGGGATTGAAACTCAGCTCGCTGAAGGCCCGCACCACGCCGGCGTGTTCGGCATGGCTCAGCTCCACCATGCTCTTGATCCCGGAAGCGGCCGGAATGATGCGCAGCCCCGCCGGCCCACTGACCATCACCTCCTCTAGACTGCACTGCCCCTCGATCACGTGCGAGAGATTGAAGGAAGTCTGCAAACCCAAAAGCACGTCCACGTTGGCCAGCCCCAGGTCGGCGTCCATGAGCAGGACCTCCTTGCCGTCCTGGGCCAGAGCCACGGCCAGATTGGCCGAGACGTTGGTCTTGCCCACGCCGCCCTTGCCGCTGGTCACGGCAATCACGCGCACGGGTCGGGGATTGACCATCCGCTGCAGGCCACTCATCTGTCCGCAACCCAATCCGTTCATCATTTCAGAGACAAGCATCCACCACCTCTTTATGGAAATGCAGCGGCACCAGTTCCTCCTCGATCTTGTCGCCAGCGCGGGCCATGATCTCCACGGCCCGCGCCACCAGGTCCTGCGGCCGCGCCGTATGGATGTCCTCAGGCACACGCTGCCCATCACAAACATGCGTCAGAGGTAGGCCGTGCCGCCTCACGCCATCCAGCACTGCCCCCAGGGAAGTGGATTCGTCGATCTTGGTGACGATGCAGCCCGCCGGCTCGAAGATCCGGAAGGCCTCGATGACATCGTCCACCCCGGACAGGCGGCTGGTAGCAGCGAGCAGCAGGATCTTCCTCATCCTGTGCCTTTCATCGTCCAAAATGGTGCATTGCTGAAGTAATTTGTGATCGTGCTGGCTCATACCCACCGTATCGATGAGCACCAGGCTGCGATCACAGAAATCGTCCAGGATGGCCTGCAGTTCGCCGTGGTCCTCGGCGATGCGCACCGGAATGTCGAGGATGCGGCCATAGGTGCGCAATTGCTCGTAGGCTCCCACGCGGTAGTTGTCGATGGTGACCATGGCCACGTGACGGCGGCCATAACGCAAGGCATAGCGGGCGGCCAGCTTGGCCACCGTGGTGGTCTTACCCACACCCGTAGGGCCCACCAGGGCCACTACGCCGCCCTGCTCCAACAAGGTATCCGCGACCGGCAGGCGCCGGGAGAGTTCGCGCAGGGCCTGTTGCCAGCACCGCTCCACGTCGGCGTCTCCACCCGCTGCGGTCGCGGAGGCGATATCCCTGCTCGAGCCGGCACCCAGCCCCAGCTTCATGAGGCGCTGGATCAACTCGGCCTCCACCGGCCGGCGGCGCGTCAATTCACCCCAGGCCAGCCCCGACAACTGGTTCTCCAGCATGCCACGCAGCATCTGCAATTCACTGCGCATGGCCCGCAACGTGGGATCGGAACTCCAGACGATGCCAGCGGAATCTGCCGAAGTCTCCCTGCCGAGCACCCGGTGCCGGCATTTCTCTGAAATGGCAGTGTCCTGTGGGGAACTGCTGCCGACGGCTTCACCACTCGTAGCCGTCTTCTCCTGAAACCGCTGCTGGAAAATGGTCTCGTCATAATCCACGGCAGCGACGATCTCCACGCCACCATCGACTTTCCGATTGGAGAGAATGACTGCATCCGGTCCCTGCTCCATCCGTACCTGATTGATGGCCTGGCGGATGTTCGGTGCGAAGTATCGTTTGATGACCATTCAGCTCATCTCCGCGATGGTAGGCAGGATAGCCTTCGCATTCTGTGGGCTAGCCCTCATTTCTCCCGATACTGGCGACGATCTTGAGTTGCTTGCCGTCCGGAATTTCGTCGTACGACAACACATGCAGCGTCGGAAGGTTGCTGCGGACAAAACGCGCCAGCCAGGGGCGCAAGGTAGCAGGCACCAACAACACGGCTGGTTCGCCCGCAGCCTCCTGGCGCCGGACCGTCTCGGCCAGGGCGTGATGGATGCGCTCTGCAAGTCCGGGCTCCACTGCGCCCCGTGCCTCGCCTTGCAAGGATTCTTGCAATAAACGTTCCAGAGCTGGATCGAGGATAATTACAGGCAAATCAGGCCGCAAGCCGTTGATGTCTTGGACGATCATGCGTCCCAGCGCCACGCGCAAGGCACTGGTGAGCGCGCCGGGATCTTGACTCGTGGCGGCCTCCGCGGCCAGACACTCGGCGATGGTACGCATGTCGCGCAAGGGGATCTTCTCTTCCAGCAGGTTGCGCAACACCTTGTGCACCACCCCTAGCGGCAAAGTGTCTGGTACCAGGCCCTCCACCAGCTTGGGATGACGACGCGCCAGGTTGTCGAGCAACTGCTGGACCTCCTCCCGTCCCAGCAGCTCGTGAGCATGGGTCTGCAGGACGTGGCTGAGATGGGTGGCGATGACCGTGGTGGCATCCACCACGGTATAGCCCATGGTCTGCGCCTGTTCGCGCTGGGCGGGCTCGATCCACACCGCGTCCATGCAGAAGGCAGGGTCCTTGGTGGGAATTCCGGGCAGGGTGCCGAACACCTGGCCCGGATTGATGGCCAGTTCGCGTTCCGGATGGACCTCCGCCTCGGCCACCGTCACGCCCATGAGCGTGATCCGGTAGGCATTGGGAGACAATTCCAGGTTGTCGCGGATGTGCACGGAGGGAATGAGGAAGCCCAGTTCCTGCGTCAGCTTCTTGCGCACGCCTTTGATGCGCTGCATGAGTTGTCCGCCCTGGTTCTTGTCCACCAGAGGAATGAGCCTATATCCCACCTCCAGGCCGATGGTGTCTACCGGCTGCACGTCATCCCAGCTCAGTTCCTTGGTCTCCGGCGGCGGTTCCTCCGGCACCGGCTCCGGTTCCGATGCTGCCTCTTCACGGCGGCGCCGGTAGATGAGATAGCTGCCGCCGCCGGCCACGGCGGACAACCCCAGGAACACGGTGTTGGGCATGCCGGGCAGCAGCCCCAGCACGCCCAGCACGCCGCTGGTCACCGCTAGGGTACGGGGATTCTCCAACAGCTGATTGACAATCTGTCCGCCCATATCCTGTTCGCTGGAGACGCGTGTGACCATGATGGCTGCCGCCGTGGAAAGCACCAGAGAGGGAATCTGAGCCACCAGACCGTCACCGATGGTAAGCAAGGTGTAGTTGCGCATCGCCTCGGAAAAGGCCATATCGTGCTGCAGGATCCCAATGGTCAAACCACCGACAATGTTGATGAACAGGATCAGGATGCCGGCGATGGCGTCGCCGCGCACGAACTTGCTGGCACCGTCCATGGCACCATAGAAATCAGCCTCCGCCACCACCTCGGCGCGGCGCCGCTTGGCCTCTTCTTGATCGATGACCCCGGCATTGAGATCTGCATCGATGGCCATTTGTTTGCCAGGCATGGCATCCAGGGTAAAACGGGCGCTGACCTCGGAGATTCGGCCGGCGCCCTTGGTCACCACCACGAAATTGATGATCACCAAAATGGCGAACACCACCAGGCCCACGGCGTAATTCCCCCCCACCACGAATTCACCGAAGGCCTCGATGACGTGGCCGGCGGCGTCGGTACCCGTATGCCCCTCCAGCAGCACGATGCGCGTGGAGGCGATGTTAAGGGCCAGGCGCAACAGAGTCGCCAGCAGCAGTACGGTGGGAAAAGTTCCGAAATCCAGGGGCCGTCGGGTATAGACACTTGCCATGACCACGATCAGAGCCAAGGCGATGTTAAAGGTGAAGAAGATATCCAGAAGAAAAGGCGGCAGCGGCACCACCAGCATGGCCAGAATGGCGATGAGCAACAAGGGCGCGCCCACCAGACCCGTACGCCCCGCTTCACGAATATTCAACATCACGCTCGTCTCAGCCATGGGTACTCTCCACAATCTCGCCGGTGATGGCGCCGACAGCGACTCCTTCAGTCGTAACGCAAGTCATCTGGAATGGGCAGATCGTCCATGGTGGTCACCTCGTCGGGCGCACGATAGCTGCGCCGGCGCAGCTGATAGATGTAGGCCAGCACCTGAGCCACGGCCATGAACAGTCCAGCCGGAATCTCTTCTTGCAGATCGGTGGTGTGATAGAGCGCGCGTGCCAGCGGCGGCGCGGCGACGATAGGCACCTCGTACTCTCGGGCCACTTCGCGGATGCGCGCCGCCACCAGCCCGCGGCCCTTGGCCACTACGATCGGGGCTGCCATGCGCTCCTCGTCGTAGCGCAGGGCCACGGCATAGTGCAGCGGGTTGGTGATCACCACGTCAGCCTTGGGAACCTCTTCCATCATGCGCCGCTGTGCCATCTCCTGCTGCACCTCGCGCACCTTGCGTTTCATCTCCGGATTGCCGTCGGTGTCCTTGAATTCGTCCTTCACCTCCTGGCGGGTCATGCGCAACTGGCGGTTGTAGTCCCACAGCTGGAAGGGCACATCCACCGCGGCAATGAAGATCATGGCAGAACTCAAGGCCAGGAAGGACCAGCCCAGCAGACTGCCGCTGCCAGTCAGGGCCGGCAGCAAGGCCTGCGTGCCCAGGGCCAGCAGCGCATCTAGGTTCTGCCACAGCAGCAGCAGCGCGATGACCAGCACTACGGCAAACTTGGCCAGGGCTTTGAACAACTCCATGAGACTGCGCCAAGAGAAAATCCGTCCCAGCCCCTTGATGGGATCCAGCTTCTCCCACTTGAAGGCCAGGGCCTGGGTGCTGAAACTCCAGCCGCTGAGCAACATGGGCGCCAGCAGGGCGATGACGAACAGGAGAGCGAGAAAGGGCAACAGGGCCAGCAGGGCCTGTTCCATGGCCAGCAGCAGGAATCCGGGCAAGCGCGTCACATCCAGCAGGTCGCGCCGCTCCAGGGTCCAGGTCGTGCGCATCATGGCGGTGATGTCCTGCACCATGCCCTCGCCCATGGCGAGCAAGGCGCCGGCCGCGGCCAGCAGCACCAGCATGGTAGTGAGTTCGCGCGAGCGTGGTACCTGCCCCTTGCGCCGCGCATCCGCACGGCGCTTGGGAGTGGGTTGTTCGGTCTTCTCCTGGGTGGTTTCCCGGGCCATGGCTCATCGTCCCAGCATGGCCGCCATGGCGGCGAAGGACCGTTCCAGGAGGTCGTTGAACTGCGGCAGAAAGACCGGCAGGGCCGCCAGCATGAAGGCGAACCCCAGCAGCAGTGTGATGGGGAAACCGATGGCGAAGACGTTGAGTTGCGGCGCGGCGCGCATCATGACGCCGAAGGAGAGGTTGACCAGCAGCAGCGCCGTGACCACCGGCAGGGCGATGAGCACTGCCCCTTTGAAGACCCAACCGCCCCACAGCACCAGCGACCACAGGCCGTCGCTGCCCAACAGGTGGTCCACGGGCAGGATGCGGAAACTCTCCACCAGCACGTCCACCAGCAGGAGATGGCCGTTGAGCGCCAGGAAGATGAGCGTCGCCAGCAAGGTGTAGAACTGGCTCACCACCGGCACCGTGACGCCGTTGGCGGGATCGTTCATCTGCGCAAATCCGAGCCCCATGGTCATGCCGATCAGCTGGCCGCCGGTCTCCAGCGCACTGAACACCAGACGCACCATGAAGCCCATCATCAGGCCCACCAGCACCTGCTGGGCGGTGATCAACACGCCATGGGCACTGAAGGGCTCGGGATAATCGGTACTGTCCAGCAGGGGCACCACCACCACGGTCAGCGCCAGGGCCAGGCCGATGCGTACCCGCATGGGAATGACCCGCGTGCCCCAGATGGGCGCCACGGTGATGAGCGCGGCGATGCGCACGAAGGGCCACAGATAGGCCGCCAGCAGTTCGATCAATTGGGCGCTGTGGATGGTGATCATGGGCTCAGCCGATGAGGGCCGGGATCTCCCCGAACAGACGGGTGGTGAACGTCATGATGGACTGCATGATCCAGGAACCACCGAAGATCAAGACCAGGAACACCACCATGAGCCTGGGAATGAAACTCAAGGTCTGTTCGTTGATCTGGGTGGCGGCCTGAAACATGCTCACCAGCAGGCCCACCGCCAGGGCCGGCAGCAGCAACAAGGAGATGATGAGCAGGGTCAGGTAGAGGGCGTTCTGGCCGATGGTGAGGACGGTTTCGGGGGTCATGACGAGGTCTCCTCTCCGGCTCAGGCATGGAAACTGGAAGCCAGGGTGCCGAGGATCAGCGCCCAGCCGTCCACCAGCACGAACAACATGATCTTGAACGGCAGGGAGATGATCAGGGGCGAGAGCATCAGCATGCCCATGGACATGAGCACACTGGCCACCACCAGGTCGATGATCAGGAAGGGGATGAAGATCAGGAAACCGATCTGGAAGGCGGTCTTCAATTCACTGGTGAGAAAGGCCGGTACCAGCAGGGAAAAAGGCACGTCCTCGGCGCTGGCCGGTGCCTCGCCGCCTGAGATCTGCGCGAACAGATCCAGGTCGCTGTGGCGGGTCTGCGCCAGCATGAACTGCCGGAAGGGCACTGCCGCCCGGTCGAGGGCCTCCTGGAAGCCGATCTCTTCGTTCACATAGGGCTGCACGGCATCCTGGTACACTTGGTTGAACACCGGCGCCATCACGAACAGCGTCAGGAACAAGGCCAGACCAATAAGGGTCTGCGTGGTGGGGGTCTGGGCGGTACCCAGGGCCTGGCGCAGGATGGCGAGCACGATGATGATGCGGGTGAAAGCGGTCATGGCCATGAGCGCCGCCGGCAACAGCGTCAGCACCGTCATCAGGAGCAGCAGCTGCAGGCTCAGACTGTAGGTCTG
>WFNO01000074.1 GCA_015488555.1 Gammaproteobacteria bacterium | reverse complement strand
GGCGGGAACTTTTTCAGGGCCGTTTGGTCATTATCGATGCCCAGCGTGGAAAGGGTGCATCGGGTCCCTCCGGCGCGGTCCGGGGGGCCGGATGCTGGGTTTGAAAGGGTTCGTTTTGTGGTTCCGCATAGACTGAAGTCAGGAGGATGGAAGATATGTGGAATGGCAAGCTGACTCGTTCAGACCTCGTCCGGACCACAGTCATGCGGTGGTTCGAGACGTCTTTCTACACTGTGGTGGGTGCCCTGCTCGTAGGGCAGCTCTTCTTCGTCGAGGGATACGTCACCATGCAGGAGGCACTGCCGTTCCTCGCAGGTGAGGCCCTCTGGCTTATCGCCTGCGTGGGCGGTGCTCCGGTGACGGATCTGCTGACTTCCGGCCGGATCGCCAGCGGCAAGGAGGAGGGCGAAGTCATCCCCTTCCGCAGCGCCGCGCGCGAGGAGGCCCGGGAGGAGGCAGAGGCGCAGGAAGAGCGCCGGCGGGCTGCCTGAACGGGCGGCACCGGGTCCTGCCCGCGGACCCACGCGGGTCCAGGGCATCGCATCATCCCGTACAGGAGGTGGTCGCCAGCCTTGGCACCGCCTCTTTTTGTTTGGGTGGCTTCTTCCCGCAGCCGTCCCTTGTCCCGCGCCGGCGATCACGGGCGCGCGGGCGTCGCGTTCACGCGCCAGCCGTGCGGTGGGTTCACCGCGGTGCGGCTGACTCCTTCAACGGCGGCGGCTTCTCACGGGAACCGGCTTCTCCGGGAATCGTTCCTCCGGCGATTCCCGGCGGTCCCAGGCCCGGCTGGACTTGAGGCACAGGGCGGCGGCAGCGCCCACGATGCCTCCCAGCGTGAAGGCCAGGACAACCGATTCGACCAGCATTCCAGTCATGTCCATGGTTGCTCTCCCGACAGTGTGTTGCAGGGCAGGCTGGTTCCTTCTGAGACTGCCCTATATGATGTAACGGCCAAGGCTGCTGCAGCCTTGAGTATCCCGTCGGGAATAGGGCATGCATTTTGTGCGCCAGTTCCGCTGCCCCCTCACCCCGGCTCTCTCCCTCTGAAGGGGGAGAGGGAGAACGCAAAAGCCCTTCTTCCTCTGCGAAAGGGGAGAGCGAGGGTTCTTTGCACAAGCCTGACATGGGAGAAGACATGCTCGGTGTGTTTCTGGACGAAGGTTCCCTGGGACGTGGCGACCTCGATTACGAGGCCCTGCGCCGGACTCTGCCCCGCTGGCATTTTCACGACCATACGCCGTCCCGGAAGGTGGCAGAGCGCATCCGTGACGCAGCGGTGGTGATCACCAACAAAGTGGTCCTGACAGAAACGCACCTGGCTGCGGCGCCCGGCTTGCGCCTGATCTGCATTTCCGCCACCGGCACCGATCATGTGGACCTGGACGCCGCCCGGCGGCTGGGGATCGCGGTGTGTAACGTACCCGGTTATGCCACGGCCTCCGTCACCCAACATGTCTTCACCCTGTTGTTGGCCCTGATGCGCAGCCTGCCGGCGTACCAGCAGGCGGTGACGGACGGGGCCTGGTCCCGGAGCCCGCATTTCTGTCTCTTGGACCACCCCGTGCGGGAGCTGTCGGGCAAGGTGCTGGGCATCGTGGGTTACGGCACCCTGGGCCGGGCCGTGGCCCGCGTGGCCGAGGCCTTCGGCATGGAAGTGCGGGTGGCCGCCCGCCCCGGCGGCCCCGTGCCGGAAGGCCGCCTGCCGCTGGACGAGCTGCTGCCCTGCGTGGACGTGCTCACGCTCCACTGCCCGTTGACCGAGAGCACCCGAGGGCTGATCGGGGCCCGCCAGCTGGCCGCCATGAAACCCGGCGCCATCCTCATCAACACCGCCCGCGGCGGGATCGTGGACGAGGAGGCCCTGGCGCAGGCCCTGCGATCGGGCCATCTGGGCGGCGCCGGGGTGGATGTGCTCTCCGAGGAGCCGCCGCCGGCGGACCATCCCCTGTTGGCCGGTGACATCCCCCGGCTCATCCTCACCCCCCACATGGCCTGGGCCAGCCGGGAGGCGCGCCAGCGACTGGTGGACGAACTCACCGCCAACATCCAAGCCTGGCTGGCAGGCCACCCCCGCAACCGCGTATGAGGCGGGGGATCAATGGGGTCGGAGTAAATCGATCAATGGGGTCGGAGTAAATCAATGCTGTCGAAGCTCGAGTAGATACAGAGGTTTGTTGATTTACTCCGACCCCATTGATCTCACGATCAATTTACTCTGACCCCATTGATCTATATATCCTATTGATTTTTCATTGATTTTCTGGGCTCTTTAAATCCGCCCGCTCATCCCCATATTGGAGGCGTGTCGAAGGGAGGGCCGTGGCCCGCGCAGAACGATAGAGAAAAGGAGGACCGCATGAGAATCGCACAAGTGGCACCGTTGATCGAGAGCGTCCCCCCCAAGCTGTACGGGG
>WFNO01000073.1 GCA_015488555.1 Gammaproteobacteria bacterium | reverse complement strand
GACTGGCGGCCCGCGGCCAGCGCCCGGCGCTTCGAATGCGGCAGCCCCAACATGCTGGGCATCCATGCCCTGTCCGCCAGCCTGTCGTTGTTGCAAGAATGCGGAATCGAGGCCATTGCTGAGGTCGTTCTCGGGAATTCGAACTATCTCATTGAAAGACTGAACGATATCCCTGGAATACAAGTTATCACACCGGCCCAGGAATCACGCCTTTCGGGCATCGTATCGTTCAGCTGCGAGAACCGGGAAGCCGGCGCCGTCGTTTCTTACCTGCGCGAACATGGGGTGATCTGCGCTGAACGTGCAGGATTCGTCCGTTTCTCCCCCCATTTCTATGTTTCCCGGCGCCAGCTCGATCATGCCTTGCGGCTGCTGGAGGCGGCCTTGGGTTGAGAACGTAATCCATCAGATTGAAAAATATCAATAATTTATATTCATATACTGAATAATCTCTCGAAATTGTTCGTGGTCGCCTCCGCGATCCGTTCCAGCGACGTGCCACGCAGGCGCGCCAGGCATTCGGCCACGTAACGGGTGTAAGCGGGTTGATTGGGTTTGCCGCGGTAGGGCACGGGCGTGAGATAAGGGGCGTCCGTTTCCACCAACAGGCGGTCTTCCGGCACGCGCGCCGCCACGTCCTGCAAGTCCCGGGCATTCTTGAAGGTGACGATGCCGGAGAACGAGATGTAGAAACCCAGTTCCAAGGCGGCGCAGGCGGTTTCCCAGTCGCCGGTGAAGCAATGCATGACACCCCCAATGTCCTGTGCGCCCTCCTCGCGCAGGATGCGCAAGGTGTCCGCGGCGGCATCGCGCGTGTGCACGATCAGGGGCAGCCGGCAGGCACGGGCGGCGCGGATGTGACGCCGGAAGCGCTCTTGCTGCCATTCCAGATCCCCTTCGCTGCGAAAATAATCCAGTCCGGTCTCGCCGATGGCGATGACCTTGGGATGGTCGGCGAGCCGTGCCAGCTCGGCCTCGCTCACCTCCGTCTGCTCGCGTTCGTTGGGATGGACGCCCACGGAGGCGTGGACGGCGTCATAACGGCCGGCCAGTTCCAGCACCCGGGGTAGTTCGGCGCGGTTGATCCCCACGCACAGCAGGCGTGTCACGCCCAGTTCGCGTGCCTTTTCCAGCACCCCGTCCAGATCGGTACCCAGCGCCTCCAGGTCGAGCCGGTCCAGATGGCAATGGGAATCCACCAAGTGCACGCCGGCGGGCAGGGTTGTGTGTGCTTCGGACATGCGACCCCTCCTGAAACGAGGCGGCATTATGGAGGATGGCGCTTGGATCTGGCAACACTGCCAGCAGAGGGCCGGCGGTGATTCACATGGTGTGGGTCATGCGATCGGACTTGAGGGCACCGGCGAGGTAGGTCTCGATCTTGTTGCGCACGGCTTCGCCGTCCTTGTCCGTGAACTGTACCCCGATGCCGGGCACGAAATGGCCGTGCGCTCCCTTGGGATTGATCCAGGCCACCCGGCCCACCACGGGCATCTTTTCCGTCTCCTCCATCAGGGTCAGGAGAATGAACACCTCGTCCCCCAACTGGTATTCCTTCTGGGTGGGGATGAAGATGCCACCCCCTTTCATGAAGGAGATGTAGGCCGAATAGAGCGAGCCCTTGTCCTTGATCGCCAGGGACAGGATGCCCTGGCGATGGCCGTGGCCGCCACTCTTGGGGGCGCTTCCCGCCCCTGCGCCCGATGGCGTCCCGGATGGCGTTTCGGGAGGGGAACCCGCCGGGGCCGGGGATGGGGATTTGGATTCGGGTTGCGGGCGTTCTCCAGTCATGGTCTTTTGATCTCAACGGCGCGGATTCAAGGTCTCATACCAGTCGATGCACAGACTCTCCAAAAGCAGGGTCTCGTTGAGCTGGCGGTCCAACAGGCGTAAGGCCTCCGCCGCAGCGTCCAGGAGCCGGAACAGGCGCCGTGCATCGAGCCCCTGGACCAGTTGGGCCAGGCGCGCCTGCCGGCCCCGTCCCAGGGCCGAGACCTGTCGTCCCAGGCGCAGGCGCAGGACCTCTGCGGTCCAGTGGTATAACCAATATAGCGATGCTTTGGCGTCCGACTTTAGCCATTTCTCCGCCGTCTCCAGCGGATCGCCCTCCCCGGCCGCCAGCCGTTCCAGATCCTGGAGCACGGCATCGCAGACCTCCAGGCCGCCCTCCTGTGCCAGGCGCAGGGCGGCCAATGGGGCACCCCCGGCCAGTTCCAGGAGCCGGGTGGCATCCCACTCACCCTCTGCCCCTGCCTGAGGGAGACGCTCCCGTAGCCAGGCCAGGGCCTGCTCGCGCTGTGTGCCGGTGGCAGGTGGCGCGAACAGGAAATGCTGGCAGCGACTGCGGATGGTGGCCGCCAGCGCGGCCGACCGCGGCGTCACCAGCATCAGCAGCGCGCCGGGCGTGGGCTCCTCCAGGGTCTTGAGCAGACTGTTGGCGGCGCTTTCGTTGAGGGCCTCGGCCGGCTGCAACACCACGCACTGGGCCCGCCCGTATTGGGGCTTGAGGGCCAGGAACTCGCCGATGGCGCGCACCTGGTCCACGTGGATCTGGGTCTTGTCGGCCGGGGGTTCCAGCGACAGCAGATCGGGGTGGTTGCCGGCAGCGAACAGCCTGCAGTCGCGGCAGTGGCCGCAGGGCAGGCCTTCCTCATCGGGCGAACCGCACAGGGCGGACTGGGCCAGGAGCTGGGCGAAATGTGCCTTGCCCATGCCCGGCGGGCCGTGCAGCAAGAGGGCGTGCGGCGGGCGTCCCTGCGCCCGGGCCTGCTGCAGGAGTCGCCACAGCGGAACCTGCCAGGGCAGTGGCCGGCATTCCGGCACCTGCGGTTCCGTATCCGGATCCTGTGTCTTCACGAAGCCGTCCTTTCGCTTGCAAGCCAGTCTTCCAGCACCCGGGCCAGCCCTTCCTGGACCTCGTCCAGGGGCCTGGAGGCGTCGATCACCCGGAAACGTTCCAGCTCCCGGGCCGCCCGCTGCAGGTAGGCCTGGCGCACGCGCTGGAAGAACGCCTCCTCTTCCCGCTCGAAGCGGTCGGCACCACTGCGCTTGGCCGCCCGCGCCCGCCCCACCTCCACCGGCAGATCCAGCAACAAGGTCAAATGCGGGCGCAGCGCCCCTTGGACCCAGTCCTCGAGCATCGCGATGCGCGGCGCCGGAACGCCGCGCCCGCCACCTTGATAGGCATAGGTGGCATCGGTGAAACGGTCGCACAACACCCACACCCCGCGTGCCAGCGCGGGTCGGACGACCGCCGCCAGATGCTCGGCGCGCGCCGCGAACATGAGCAGCAATTCCGCATCGGCGCACATGCCGTCGTGTCGATGCGCCAGCAGCAGTTCCCGGATCTCCTCGCCCAAAGGCGTGCCGCCGGGCTCGCGGGTGACGAGCACTTCCAAGCCGTGCTGCTCCAGAAAGCCGCGGATGAAGGCCAGGTTGGTGCTCTTGCCCACCCCTTCGATCCCCTCCACGGTGATGAACCGCCCCTCAGTGGTGTTTGCGTGCGTGTTCATCAGCGCTCGCGCCGGAGCTGATAGCGGCGCACGGCGGCGTTGTGTTCCTCGATGGTGGCCGAGAAATAATGGCTGCCGTCGCCGCGGGCCACGAAGTACAGGGCATCCCCGGGCGCCGGATGCAGGGCGGCATGCAGGGACGCCCCTCCGGGAAGGGCGATGGGCGTGGGCGGCAGGCCCTTGTGCAGATAGGTATTGTAAGGGGTATCGCGTTTGAGATCGCGGCGCCGCAGATTGCCGTCGAAGTCGCTTCCCAGGCCGTAGATCACGGTGGGGTCGGTCTGCAAGCGCATGTTGCGCTGCAAGCGGCGCACGAAGACGCCGGCGATGAGTGGGCGCTCCTCGGGAATGGCGGTCTCTTTCTCGATGATGGAGGCCAGGATGAGCGCCTCGTAGGGGGTGCGATAGGGCAGATCCGGCGCGCGCTGCATCCATTCCTGTTTCAGGCGCCGCTCCATGACGGCATAGGCCCGCCGGAGCAGATCCAGATCGGAGGTTCCCCTGGAGAAGAAATAGGTGTCGGGATAGAAGCGTCCTTCCGGGTGTTCGCCCGGGCGCCCGAGGCGTTCCATGATGGCCGCATCGTCCAGCCCCCGCAGGGTGTGGGTCAGCTTGTCGTTGCGGTGCAAGGCCGCCAGCATCTGGCGAAAGGTCCAGCCCTCGGGAATGGTGATGGCGTATTGCGCCACTGCACCTTGCGACAGATTGCGCAGGAGACGGGCGGGGGTGATCCCGGGCGCGAGCAGGTATTCGCCCGCCTGGATGTGATCCGCGTTCCCTTGCCAGCGGGCGTACCAGAGCCAATATTCGGGCTTGGCCAGCAGGCCCCGCCGGCGCAGCCCTTCGGCCACGGAACGCAAGGTGTCCCCCTGGGAGACCACCAGCCGTTCGGGCTGGGAAAGGGCGAGCGGGGTCTGCACGTATTGCTGGATGTCCATCAGGAACCAGCCGCCGGCGAAACTGGCGGTGAGCACGAGTGCACCCAGTAGGCGGCCCATCGCCTCACCTCAGACCACCGGCGCCGCCAGCGAGCGGTGGAGGCGCTGCTGCAGCACGTGCGCCAGGCGTGGCGGCGGGTAAGCGGTCTCCTCGATCCGGCGCACCGGCCAGATGCCCGCCACGCTGTTGCAGAGAAAGACCTCCTCGGCCGCCAGCAGTTCTTCCAGCGGCAAGTCGCGCACCTCACACGGGATACCGGCCGATCGTGCCTCTTCCAGGATCCAGGCACGCATCACACCGGCGACGCCGCAACGACTCAGGTCCGGCGTCAGCAGGCATCCCTTGCGCACGGCGAACACGTTGCTCTGCGTGCCCTCGATGACGCGGCCCTGCTGATCCAGGAGCAGTCCTTCGGCGATGTCCGGATCCCGCCACTCGCTGCGCGCCAGCACCTGTTCCAGGCGGTTGAGGTGTTTGATGCCGGCAAGGCGGGGGTTTTCTCCCAGCCGCATGCGGCACACGCGCACCCGCACCCCCTTACGGCGATGGCTTTCGGGATAGGCCGGCCAGGGATAACGGCACAAAATGCGGGTGGGACGGGCTTGCGGCGGCGGCGCATAGCCGCGGCCGGGACCGCGGGTCAGAATGATCTTGAGCACGCCGCGGGCCGTTCCCGCGCACAGGCGACGGGCTTCGGCGGCCAGCAATGCGGGGTCCGGAGGAGGCAAGCCCAGGCGCGGGGCATCCCGGCACAACCGAACCATGTGGCGTTCCCACAAGGGCATGCGGCCATCGATCACGGCCACGGTCTCGAAGAGACCATCCCCATAATGCAGGCCGCGGTCCTGGAGGCTCAGGGTGTCACGGGCTTCGCCATCGACGAGATACATGGGTTGTGATGGATCGGGAAATTCCGCTGTGGCCGTATGG
>WFNO01000072.1 GCA_015488555.1 Gammaproteobacteria bacterium | reverse complement strand
ATCGAGGAGGCGCGCGATCGCCAGGCCCTGGCGCGCCGCCTGCAGGCCATGGTGCGCGACGGCCAGCTCCTGTGCAACCGGCGTGGCGCCTATGGCCTGCCGGGCAAGATGGATCTGGTGCGGGGCAGGGTGATCGGCCATCCCGACGGTTACGGTTTCCTGGTGCCGGACGACGGCAGCCCGGATCTCTATCTGTCCCCGCGCGAGATGCGCCAAGTGCTGCACGGCGACCGGGTCTTGGCCCAGGTGGTGGGTGTGGACCGCCGAGGACGGCGAGAGGGGGCCATCGTCGAGGTACTGGAGCGCAACACCCAGGAATTGGTGGGGCGTTATTTCCAGGAAGGGGGGGTGGGCTTCGTCACGCCCAGCAACAAGAACATCAGCCAGGACATCGTCATTCCCCCGGGGCAAGAGGGCGATGCCCACCCGGGCCAGATCGTGGTGGTGCAGCTGGTACAGCAGCCCAGCCGCCAGGCCCGCCCGGTGGGCAGGGTGGTGGAAGTGCTGGGCGATCAGATGGCCCCGGGCATGGAGGTGGAGATCGCCATCCGCAGTTACGATCTGCCGCATCGCTGGCCGGCGGCGGTACAGGCGCAGATCGAGGACTTTCCCACCGAAGTGGCGGAGGAACACAAGGTCGGGCGCGAGGATCTGCGCGCCTTGCCGCTGGTGACCATCGACGGCGAGGACGCCAAGGATTTCGACGATGCCGTCTATTGCGAGCGCTATGGGCGCGGCTGGCGCCTGATCGTGGCCATTGCGGACGTTTCGGCCTACGTGGCACCCGGTACGCCCCTGGACGAGGAGGCGCGTCTGCGGGGCAATTCCGTCTATTTCCCCGAACAGGTCATTCCCATGTTGCCGGAGATCCTCTCCAATCACCTGTGTTCCCTGCGTCCCGAAGTGGATCGCCTGTGCCTGGCCTGTGAATTGTTCATTACCCCGGGGGGCAACATCCGCAGTTTCCGGTTCTTCGACGGGGTGATGCGCTCCCATGCCCGCCTCGTCTATGAAGAGGTGGCGGCCGTTCTCGCGGGCAAGGATCGGCGATTGCGCAAGCGCCACCAGGCCCTGTTGCCCCACCTGCAGAACCTGCACGATCTCTACTGCGCCTTGCGCCGCGCGCGGGAGAAACGCGGTGCCATCGATTTCGACCGTCTGGAAACCCGCATCGTCTTCGGGCCCGGACGCAAGATCGAGAAGATCGTGCCGGTGGAGCGCACCGATGCCCATCGCATGATCGAGGAGTTCATGATCGCCGCCAACATCGCCGCGGCGCGCTTTCTGGAAGAGCACAAGATCCCCGCCTTGTTTCGCATCCATCCCGAGCCCAGCGAGGACAAACTCAACGACCTGCGCGCATTCTTGAAGGAGCTGGGCCTGACCCTGGGCGGTGGTGACAAACCCTCGGCCAGACACTTTGCCCGCCTCCTGGCCAGACTCGAGGGACGGGCCATCAAGCATTTGGTGGAGACGGTGCTCCTGCGCAGTCTCAACCAGGCCCTGTACAGTGCCGACAACATCGGTCACTTTGGCCTGGCCCTGCCGTCCTACACCCACTTCACCTCGCCCATTCGCCGCTATCCGGATCTGCTCGTCCATCGGGCCATCCGCCATTTGCTGCAAGGAGGCAAACCCCGGGATTTTCTCTATTCCACCAGTGACATGGAATCGCTGGGGGCGCATTGTTCGATGACCGAGCGCCGCGCCGACGAGGCCACCCGTGATGCCGTCACCTGGCTCAAATGCGAATACATGATGGACAAGGTGGGCCAGACCTTCGACGGCATCATCACCGGCGTGACGAGCTTTGGTTTGTTCGTGGAATTGAACGAGGTGTATGTGGACGGGCTGGTGCACGTCACGGCCCTGGAGAACGATTACTATCACTACGATCCCCTCAAGCACCTGCTCTATGGTGAGCGCAGCGGGCGCACTTACCGTCTGGCCGATCCCATTCGGGTGGTGGTGACGCGGGTGGACTTGGACGAGCGCAAGATCGACTTCGCCCTGGCGCCCGACGGCGCCGTACGCCCCGGGGGTACGGTGCGTTCCCCCTACAAGAAAAAAAGGAGGCGGGCCCGTACCGTGACGCCGGAGCCGGCGGAGACCGGAGCCGGCGGCGCCGAATCCCCGGCCAGATCTGCCGCCGAGACCAAAACCAAGACGAAATCCACGTCCAAATCCAAAGCCAGATCCAGATCTGGATCCGGAGTCGGGGCCAAAGCAGGGGCCGCGGCGAGCAAGGGTCGATCCCGCACCCCAGGAGGCCGGCGCCGGCGGTGAGCAGGCGGCGGCAAGGGGAGCGGGTCATCGGCATTCATGCAGTACGCGCGGCCTTGCATGCCCGTGAACTGGAGGTGCTGTGGCTGGCACCGGGCAATCCACGCCTGCAGGCGCTGGCGCAGGAGGCGCAACAGGCCGGCATACCCGTGCATCAGACCACACGCGAGGAACTGGACCGCCTGGCCCCCGGCCAGCGCCATCAGGGGGTGGTGGCGCAGTTACGGGCCGGCCCGCGCGGAGAAACCGATGTGCCGCCGGAACGCGTGCTGGAACAAGTGCTGGAGGAGGTACGGGAACAGACCGGCGAACCACCCTTGTTGCTGGTGCTGGATGGCGTGCAGGATCCCCACAATTTGGGGGCCTGCTTGCGCAGTGCCGCCGCTGCGGGGGCCCATGCAGTGGTCGCGCCCAAGGATCGGGCCGCAGGGCTCACGCCCGCGGCCCGCAAGGTGGCCTGCGGGGCCGCGGAGCGCCTGCCTTTCATCCAGGTCACGAATCTGGCCCGTACCCTGCGCCGCCTGAAGGCGGCAGGCCTGTGGGTGGCCGGCGCCGATGCGGCGGCGCCGCAATCCCTGTTCGAGGCGGATCTCGGTGGTCCACTGGCCCTGGTCCTGGGAGGCGAGGGCAAGGGCCTGCGCCGTCTCACGCGCGAATGCTGCGACTTGCTCGTGGGCATTCCCATGGCCGGCGGCATGGAGAGCCTCAACGTCTCCGTGGCCGCCGGCATCTGCTTGTTCGAGGTGCGGCGCCAGAGATTGCAGCAGGGGTCGAACGCGAGCCCAGCTTGAAGGATTGCTGAAGGGGGATGACTCCCGCTGTGCGAACAGCAGCGAATCTTATATTTGAAAATTATACACTTATAAAATAATTTTCTTATTTTGTATGAGATATCGTGCAGTCTCAAGTTTCTGGGACGGCTTCCGAAATGATATAGTCTGAATACATATTTGAACCTTCCGCACGGGCGGAAGGGGATGAGATGCCATGCAGTTGACGCTTTACACCGACTATTCCCTTCGGGTGCTCGTATATCTCGGGTTGAAGGGAGAGAGCTTGTCCACCATTTCGGAAATCGCGCGCCACTACGGCATCTCCCGCAATCATCTCGTCAAGGTGGTCCACAATCTCGCAGGCCACGGCTACGTGCGCACCAGCCGGGGCAAGGGGGGCGGGATGCGCCTGGCCCGGCCGCCCGGGGAGATCAACATCGGTGAGGTGGTGCGCCATGCGGAGGGCACCTTCAACATCGTGGAATGTTTCGACACGGAAGGCAGCGGCTGTCCCATCACGCCCATCTGCAAGCTCAAGGGCGTGCTCTATCGTGCCACCCGCAGTTTTCTGGAGGTGTTGGATCAATATACCCTGGCGGACGTGTTGAAGAATAGCGAGGAATTGTCTCGGGTGCTCGCCGTGATCCAGCCCCCCGTGTCCTCTTCTGATTCCTCTCCAGACCTGTCTCCAGCGCAAGATTCGGCGCAGAATCCACAGCACGGCGTCAAGGCCTCATCGAGGGACTAGCACGGGACGTCGGATTGAAGTGCATGCCCGCACTGCATACTGGCAGGTATGCTGGCAGGTATGCTGGCAGGTATGCGCGTCTCCACTTTCCCTATTTCCGGTGCTTTCCCGGTCGATGGGGGCCTTGTTCCATGGCGAGCAGGATTTGCCGGTATCGTTCCAGACGTTGGGGATCGATGGCCCCCTTGCGGGCCGCTTCTTCCACGGCACAGCCTGCTTCACCGGCGTGGCGGCAGTTGCGGAACCGGCAATGATCCCGCCAAGGGGCGAAGTCCCGAAATCCCCGGGCCAGTTCCTCCGGGGTGATGTGCCACAGGCCGAAATCGCGCACGCCGGGTGAGTCGATGAGATCGCCGCCGCGAGGGAGGTGATAGAGCGTGGTGGTCGTAGTGGTATGGCGACCCTTGCCGCTGGCGGCGGCGATCTCGCCGATGCGGATGTCCAGGTCGGGCAGCAACGCCTGGACCAGCGAGGACTTGCCCACGCCCGATTCGCCCACCAGTACCGAAGTATGCCCCACCAGATGTTCCTGCAAGGCTTCCAGCCCATCATCATTCACGGTACTGGTATACACGGTCGGATACGCCATGGCCCGGTAAGGCTCCAGGATCTGGTTCAGCATGCTCCTGGCGCCGCCGTTCACGAGGTCGATCTTGTTCACCACCACCAGGGCGCCGATGCCGCTCAATTCGGCCGCCACCAGGTAGCGGTCCAGGAGATCCAGATTGAGCGAGACGGCGGTTTCCTGCCCGCCGGCCGCCGCTGCGGCGGTACGAAAGAAGGGCGCATTCACCACCACCAACAGGTCCACGTTGGCGCAGACGGGTTTCAGCCGCCCGCGCGGGTCGGGGCGCGAGAGCAGCGAGCGGCGCGGCGACACGGCATCCACAACCCCTGGTCCGTGCGGCTGCGGGCGCCAGCGGACCCGGTCACCGCAGACCACGGGTCCCATCTTGCGGCGGGTGATACAGGCCTGCAGGGTGCCGGTGTCCGGGTCTTCCACCATGACCTGGGCCCCATGACGGGCGATGACCAATCCTGGGCGTGATTCAGCAGTACTCATGGGACTACTCACGGGACAGCAGGCAGGCCGTCATGGGGCGGCGCCGTGCGCATCCATGGCCTGAAGGGGTTGTTCCTGGAGCAGGCGGGCGATGCGCTGGAGGGCGGGCGGATGGCTGTCGTGGAAGGCGGAATACCAGGGATCCGGTGTGAGGGTGGCGGCATTGTCCTCGTAGAGTTTGACCAGGGCGCTGGCCAGGGCCGTGGCCGAGGCCTGCTGCGCGGCATAGCGGTCGGCTTCGTACTCGTGGCGCCGGCTCCAGCGCAGCAGCAGCGGATTGAGGAAGAATCCGAACACCGGTGCCACCAGCAGGAACAGCAGCAGGCCCAGATGGGGGGCGGGCTGCGAGACGCCCAGGCCGGTGAAGAACCACTCCTGGCGCAGGAGGGCGTCCAGCACCAGCAGTCCCAGCAGGGACAGGGAAGCGGAACCGGCGAGGCGTTTCTGGATGTGGCGCAGGCGGAAATGCCCCAGTTCGTGGGCCAGTACCGCCTCGGTCTCCGCGGGCGTCAGCAGATGGAGCAGGGTGTCGTAGAACACGATGCGCTTGTGGCGCCCCAGGCCGGTGAAATAGGCATTGCCATGGCGGGAGCGGCGCGAACCGTCCATGACGAACACGCCGCGGCTGGTGAAGCCCGACCGCTGCAGCAGCCGCTGGATGCGGTCCAGCAAGGTCTGATCGTCCAGCGGCGTGAAGCGGTTGAACAGGGGAGCGATGAGGGCCGGGTAGAGCCACAGCATCAACAGGGAGAAGCCGATCCAGACCAGCCACACGTAGAACCACCACCAGGGACGCAGGTTCATGTCGCCCTGGGGCGCGAGCAGCCACAAGACCAGGGCCAGCAAGGGAGTGGCGAGCAGCAAGCCGATCAGGGCTTCGCGCAGCAGGTCCGCCACGAACAGGCCGGGGCCGGTGCGGTTGAAGCCGAAGCGCTGTTCGATGACGAAGATGCGGTAGATGCGCAGGGGCAGTTCCAGCACGGCGGTGAGGAACAGCACGCTGAGAAAGACCGCCACGCCGTGGATCAGGGGCGGCAGCGCCAGGGATTGCCAGGCCCGGTCCAAGGTCTCCAGACCGCCCCCCAAGGTCCAGGCCAACAACAGCAGGCTATGGTAGCCCGCCGAGACGGATTCGAAACGGGTCCGGCTCACCGTGTAGTCCGCCGCCTTCTGATGGGCCTCCAAGGGGATGCGTTGCGCGAAGACACGGGGCACTCGATGGCGGTGGACGCACACGTGGGCGATGTGCCGGCGCGCCAGCCACCACTGGCAGGCGAGCGAAAGAAACAACAGGACGAGAAAGAAATGACTGAAGCCGTTCATGCTCTCTCATTCACCTGCTCGGGGTACAGAGGCCCGGCGCCTGGGGCAAAGGCGCTTGCGGGATGCATTACCCGCCATGCTGTACTATGATCACATCACTTCGACCAGAACGCATCCCGGTCGAACCAACGGAGATCAAACCAACAGGAACCAAACTATCAAGCACCAAACTAACAAGCACTGGGCCCCCACTGCAACCATTCAGCGTGCAGGGTGAAGGCCCGGAGCCGGCACGGAGCAGGCATGACGCAAGATCCTGACAATCTGATCTGGATCGATCTGGAGATGACCGGTCTGGACCCGGCGCGGGACCACATCATCGAGATCGCCACCATCGTCACCAACAGTGATCTGGAGATACTGGCCGAGGGGCCCGTGATCGCCATCCACCAGAGCGACGCCGTGCTCGGAGCCATGGACGAGTGGAACACCCGCCAGCATGGCCAGTCCGGGCTCACCGAACGCGTGCGCCAGAGCCGTTTCGACGAGCAGGAGGCGGAATGCCTGACCCTGGAATTCCTGGAGCGCCTCGTGCCCGCCGGCAAATCACCCATGTGCGGCAACAGCATCTGCCAGGATCGCCGTTTCCTCTCTCGTTGGATGCCTCGCCTGGAAGCCTATTTCCATTACCGCAACCTGGACGTGAGCACCATCAAAGAGCTGGCCCGCCGCTGGGCACCGTCCATCTACGACGGCTTGCAGAAGGAGTCTCGCCATCTGGCCCTGGACGACATTCGCGACTCCATCGAGGAATTGCGGTATTACCGGCGACATTTCCTGCGTTGTTAACGCCTACGGGGTCGGAGTCAAATCAAATCAACAGTGTTGGAGTAGGCATTTCTCCCTGCTGATTTGACTCCGACCCCTTTGATTCCTTTGATCTCTCAATCCTTGATTTGTAAAGCGCGCTGGTAGAGCTGCAGATACTGGCGCGCGCTGCGGCGCCAGCTGAAGTCCTGCTGCATGCCGTTGAACAGGATCTTTTTCCACAGGCGTGGCTGCCGGTACAGGGCCAGGGCCCGGTCCACGGCCTGGAGCAGGGCCTGGGGGGTGGCGTCGTCGAAGACCACGCCGGTGGCGGTGCGGTTGGCGATGTTTTCTTCGGTGGCGTCGATCACCGTGTTGGCGAGTCCGCCCGTGCGGCGCACGATGGGCAGGGTGCCATAGCGGAGGCTGTAGATCTGATTGAGACCGCAGGGTTCGTAGCGCGAAGGCATGAGGAACATGTCGGCGCCGCCCTCGATGAGATGGGCCAGAGACTCGTCGTAGCCGATGTGGGCCGAGACCTGGCGGGGATATTCCACGGTGGCGCGCTTGAGGCGGTCCTCCAGTGACTTGTCCCCGCTGCCCAATACCACCACTTGGACCTGGCGCTGCAACAATTGGGGCAGGACGGCCAGCAGCAGGTCGAACCCCTTTTGTTCCACCAGCCGGCCGATGAGCCCGATGAGGGGGGTCTTGGGTTCACGCGGAAGGTGGAAGCGATCCTGCAGGGCGGCCTTGTTGGCGGCCTTGTGTTCCAGGGTGAAGGCATTGTAGGTCTTGACCAGATGGGGATCCTTGGCGGGGTTCCACTGGCTGTAATCGGCGCCGTTGAGGATCCCTACCAGGCGGTCCTTGCGGCTCGCGAGCAGGTCTTGCAGGCCGCAGCCGAATTCCGGCGTGGTGATCTCGCGCGCGTAATTGGGACTCACGGTATTGATCATGTCGGCGAACACGATGCCCCCCTTGATGAAGGAGAACTGGCCGTAGAACTCCATGGCATGCATGGACCACAAGGTCTGGGGCAGATGCAGGGTCTGGAACACGTCCCAGGAGAACAGGCCCTGATAGGCCAGGTTGTGAATGGTGAAGACAGTGGCCGGTCGCTCGCCGCGCAGGGCGAGCAGGGCAGGGACCAGGCCGCTCTGCCAGTCGTTGCAATGGACCAACTCGGGGCGCCATGCCAGGCCGGCCTCGCCGCAGGCGATCTTTTCCACGGCGCGCGAGAAGACCGTGAAGCGCTGGGCATTGTCGGGCCAGTCCCGTCCCTCTTCGTCGGTGTAGGGGCCGCCGGGGCGGTCGAAATGGGGCGGCGAGTCCACGAACCACACCACCACCCGGGTGCCGGGCAGGCGGCCTTCGCGGATGGTGACGGGGGTGTCCGAACCGTGGACGCTGAACTGCGTCATTTCCACCGTGTTCCGGGCCCGTTGCAGGGCGGCGCGATAAGCGGGCAGGACGATGCGCACGTCCCGGCGCAGGGCCCGCAGCGCCACCGGCAGACTGCCCGAGACGTCGGCCAGCCCGCCGGTCTTGATGAACGGGTGCACCTCGCTGGTGACGAAGAGGATGTCGCGCAGGCTCATGGATCGGGATGGTGTCTCTCGCCGTTCTCCGCAGCGGAGCCGGCGATCGGGAACGGGGATGCGGGCGGCGTTAACGAAACGGCGGCCGATGTCGATAACAGTTCCAAGTTTATTGTTTTTTGTCAGCTTTGTTCGAAGTACACTACTACCCTCGCGCCACCGGCCTGCGGGCGAGGGCGCAGAGATCCACCTGGGAGGACATCGAGGGTCTCCCGCTCGAGGTTCTCCGGGGGGACGCCTGCGGCGCCGTCCCATTATAGGGCATCCGGCGCCGTTGTTAAGTGCCGTTGTCAAGTAGGGTAGCGCTTTGGAGGAGATTCATCTGACATGAGACTGGCAATGATCGGCCTGGGCCGGATGGGCGGCAACATGGTGCGGCGCCTGCGCCGGGCCGGCATCGAAGTCGTGGGTTATGCACCGGATGCCGAGGTCCGGCAGGCCCTGGCGGAAGAAGTGGGCATGATTCCGGCACCCACCATCTCCGGCGCCGTCCGGCAACTGGAGGATCCCAAGATCGTCTGGGTCATGGTGCCCAGCGGCGAGCCCACCATGAAGGTCATCAAGGAACTGGAACGCCGCCTGGATCCGGGGGACATCGTCATCGACGGTGGCAACTCCAATTACCACGACAGCCAGCGGCATTTCGCCATCCTCGCCCAGTCGGGCATCGGTTTCATCGATGCCGGCACCTCCGGCGGCGTCTGGGGGCTGGAGGAAGGCTATTGTCTCATGCTCGGCGGTGAGAAACGCCACGTGGAGGCCATCCGTCCCATTCTCGAAGCCCTGGCGCCGGCCCCGGACCGAGGCTGGGCCCACGTCGGACCGCCCGGGGCCGGGCATTTCACCAAGATGATCCACAACGGCATCGAGTACGGCATGATGCAGGCGCTGGCCGAGGGGCTCGCCTTGTTGCACAAGAAGGAGGCCATGCCGCTGGACCTGGCCCAGATCACCGAACTCTGGCGCCATGGCTCGGTGATCCGCAGTTGGCTGCTGGATCTCACGGCCGAGGCTCTCAAGCAGGATCAGGAACTGCAGGACGTGGCGCCCTTCGTGGCCGACTCCGGAGAAGGGCGGTGGACGGTACTGGAGGCGGTGGAACGCGGCATCGCCGCACCGGTCATCAGCCTCGCCTTGCAGATGCGTTTCGACAGCCAGGACCAGGTGGGCTACACCAACCGGGTACTGGCCATGATGCGCAATGCCTTCGGCGGCCATGAGGTGAAGAAAACTGGGGACGGAGAGGGATGATGGATCCCTGCACCCTGGTGATCTTCGGCGCCACCGGCAACCTGTCCCGCATCAAACTCATGCCGGCGCTCTATTCCCTGGAGCGCGAGCAGCGCCTGCCGGAAGGCATGGCCATCCTGGCCTTCGGCCGCCGCCCGTGGAATCGGGAACGCTGGATCGAAGAGGTCTCCGGCATGCTGGCGGAGAAATACGGGGATGCGGTGGAGGAGGGCGCCTACCAGCGACTCTGCAGCAAGCTGCACTATTTCCAAGGGGATCTGGACGACGACCAGGCCTTCCAGCGCCTGCGCCAGGAGCTGGAGGACAATCCAGCCCTGCCCAAGAACATGGTCTTCTACCTGGCCATCCGGCCCGCCGACTTCGGGCCGGTGGTGGAACGCCTCGGCGGCGTGGGCCTGCTCCAGGAGGCGCACGGCTGGCGGCGCGTGGTGGTGGAGAAACCCTTCGGCTACGACCTGCTCAGCGCCCAGGCCTTGCAGCGCAGCTTTCTCAAGCACCTCTCGGAACCCCAGCTCTATCGCATCGATCATTACCTGGGCAAGGGCACGGTACAGAACATCCTGGTGTTTCGCTTCGCCAATCTGTTGTTGGAGCCGTTGTGGAACCGCAATTACGTGGACCACATCCAGATCACCCATTCCGAGACCCGCGGCATCGAAGGCCGTGCCGAGTACTACGACGGTGCCGGCGCCTTGCGCGACATGCTGCAGAGCCATCTGATGCAGTTGCTCACCCTGGTGGCCATGGAGCCGCCGGCGGGCATGGATGCCGAGTCGCTGCGCGACGAGAAGGTCAAGGTACTCAAATCCATCCGTCCCATCACGCAGAACGCCGTGCATGCCCATGCCTTCCGCGGCCAGTATGCGCGCGGCGTCATCGACGGCAAGCCCGTGCCGGGCTATCTGGAGGAAGAGGGCGTGCCCCAGGACAGCATCACCGAGACCTATGCCGCGCTCAAGCTCTACATCGACAACTGGCGCTGGCGCGGGGTGCCCTTCTACCTGCGCACCGGCAAGCGCCTGGCACGAAACAGCTCCGCCATCACCATCCGCTTCAAGGAACCGCCGCATCACCTGTTTCGCAACACTCATCTGGAGCGTTTTCTGCCCAACTGGTTTCTCATCGGCATCCAACCGCACGAATGCCTGCGCATGGAGATCCAGGTCAAAGAGCCGGGGCTGGAGATGCGCACCCGCCCCATGAGCCTGGATGCCTGCTACCGCAGCGACCAGGACCAGGGCACCGACGCCTACGAGGAACTGCTGTTGGACGTGATGAAAGGGGATCATTCCCTGTTCCTGCGGTACGACGAAGTGGAGTGGGCCTGGCGGGTGGTGGATCCGGTGCTCAAGGTCTGGTCCATGGAGCGGGATTTCATCAACACCTATCCGGCCGGCAGCTGGGGGCCGCGCGGTACCTACCGCCTGTTCGACCGTGAAGACCAGTTCTGGCGCCACACCCTGGACCTGGACGGCATGGACGTCAGTTCGGAGGTCTACTGATGGAATCGTTGTCGGCATCGCCCGCCTGGCGGGCCCTGGGAATCCATTACCGGAAGATGGCGGGCTGTCACATGCGCGATCTCTTCGCCGCCGATCCCCGCCGTTTCCAGCGCTTCTCCCTGCGTTACGACGATCTACTCCTCGACTATTCCAAGAACATCATCACCAGGGAAACCATGGTGCGGCTGCTGGCCCTGGCCGGGGAGTCGGGCCTGCGCGAGTGGATCGAGAAGATGTTCCGGGGCGAGAAGATCAATTTCACGGAGAACCGGGCCGTGCTCCACGTCGCCCTGCGCAACCGTGCCAACACCCCTATCTACGTGGATGGCGAGGATGTCATGCCCCGGGTCAACGCCGTGCTGGAGAAGATGCGCCGTTGCAGCGAGGCCCTGCGCAGCGGTGAGTGGCAGGGGCATACCGGCAAGCCCATCCGCGACATCGTCAACATCGGCATCGGCGGCTCGGACCTGGGGCCGGTGATGGTCACCGAGGCCTTGCGGCCCTACTGGCACCCGCGCCTGCGCCCCCATTTCGTCTCCAACGTGGACGGCAGCCATATCGCCGAGACCCTGCAGGGCCTGGATCCCGAGACCACCCTGTTCATCGTCGCCTCCAAAACCTTCACCACCCAGGAGACGCTGGTCAACGCCCGTAGCGCGCGCGACTGGCTGCTGGCTGCGCTGGAAGACGAGGCGGCGGTGGCCCGCCATTTCATCGCCCTGTCCACCAACCGCGAGGCGGTGCAGGCCTTCGGCATCGATCCCGAACACATGTTCGAATTCTGGGACTGGGTGGGGGGGCGCTATTCCCTGTGGAGCGCCATCGGCCTGTCCATCGCCATCATGATCGGCATGGATCGCTTCGAAGAGCTGCTGGCCGGTGCCCACGACATGGACGTGCACTTCCGTAACGAGCCCCTGGAACGGAACATGCCCGTGATCCTCGGCCTGCTGGGCATCTGGTACAACAACTTCTTCGGCGCCCAGAGTCACGCCATCCTGCCCTACGACCAGTACCTGCATCGCTTTCCGGCCTATTTCCAGCAGGGCGACATGGAGAGCAACGGCAAGCGCGTGGACCGCAACGGCCGGGTGGTGGACTACAGCACCGGCCCGGTGATCTGGGGTGAGCCCGGCACCAACGGCCAGCATGCCTTCTATCAATTGCTCCATCAAGGGACCAAGCTGGTACCGGCCGATTTTCTCGCCGCGGTGGAGAGCCACCATCCCATCGGGAAACACCACGAGATCCTGCTCGCCAATTTCTTCGCGCAGACCGAGGCCCTCATGCGCGGCCGCACCGAGGAGGAAGCGCGCGTGGAACTGGCCGCCCAGGGCTATCGCGGGCAGGCCCTGGAGCGCCTGCTGCCGCACAAGGTCTTTCCGGGCAACCGCCCCACCAATTCCATCCTTTATCGCAAGCTCACGCCGCGCACCCTGGGGCGGCTCATCGCCCTCTACGAGCACAAGATCTTCACCCAGGGGATCATCTGGCGCATCAATTCCTTCGACCAGTGGGGCGTGGAACTGGGCAAGCAACTGGCACGTGACATCCTGCCCGAACTGGAAGACGACCGTCCGGTGGGCAGCCACGACAGCTCCACCAACGGGCTCATCAATCATTACAAGTCCCTGCGTGTTCGTCGTCCGGCCTCCCAGGCCGGAGATTGAGCAATTCGAAACAGCGCGGACTGTTCTCCGCGGAGTTGGTCTTCATTCCTTTTGTGACCCGCCGGCGGGCACGGGCGCCGCGCTTCGCTTGTACCATACCCGCCACAACAGGAGCAGCAGCCAGAGCACGGCATAGACCAGCGGTTCGCGCAGGTCTTTCTTCACCAGCCACAGATAGTGCAGCACGCCCAGGGTGGCGACGACGTAGACCATCTGGTGCAACTGGCGCCAGCGCCGCCCGAGGCGCTTGATCATGCCGTTGGTGGAGGTGGCGGCCAGCGGTACCAGCAACACATAGGCGGAGAAGCCCAAGGTGATGTAGGGCCGCTTGAGGATGTCCCGGTAGATTTCCTGCCAGTCGAAGAACTGGTCGAAGACCAGGTAGGTGAGGAAATGGAGCGTGGCATAGAAGAAGGTGAACAGCCCCAGCATGCGGCGGATGCGCAGCGGCGCCTTCCAGCCGGTGAGCTGGCGCAGAGGGGTCATGCTCAGGGTGAGCAGCAGCAGGCGCAGGGTCCAGTCACCGGTGCGATGACTGATCTTCTCCACTGGGTTGGCGCCCAGGTCGTCGTTGATCAGATCCACGAGCAGCAGGATGAAGGGCAGCAGGCACAGCAGGAAGACGAGCGGCTTGAAGGCACGCATGTTGAAGATACTCATGGGCGAACGATCCGCCTGTCACCGGGGCCTCAGGGAGGCTCAGAAGAAACGCCGCAGGTCCATGCCCGCATAGAGATGGGCCACCTCTTCGCCATAACCGTTGAACATCAAGGTCTTGCGCTTGAAGAACTCGCCGATGCGCCGTTCTCGGGCCTGGCTCCAGCGGGGATGATCCACCTCGGGATTGACATTGGCGTAGAAGCCGTATTCCCGGGGACTGGCCTTCATCCAGGTGGTGACGGGCTGATGTTCCACGAAGCGGATGCGGACGATGGACTTGATGTTCTTGAAGCCGTATTTCCAGGGCACCACCAGGCGCAGGGGCGCGCCGTTCTGGTTGGGCAGCACCCGTCCGTACAGACCTACGGCCAGGATCGTGAGGGGGTGCATGGCCTCGTCCATGCGCAGGCCTTCCACGTAGGGCCAGTCCAGGATGTTGCGCCGCTGGCCGGGCATTTGTTCGGGATCGTAGAGCGTAGTGAATTCCACGTACTTGGCGCGCGAGGTGGGGCGGAAGCGCTTGATGAGATCGGCCAGCGGGAAGCCCACCCAGGGGATGACCATGGACCAGGCCTCCACACAGCGCAGGCGGTAGATGCGTTCCTCCAGGGCGTGGGGGCGCAGCAGGTCTTCCAGGTGATAGCGGCCGGGCTTTTCCACCTCGCCGTCGATGACCACGCTCCAGGGCTCGGTGCGGAAATGACGGGCCCGTTCCGCCACCTCCTCCTTGTCCGTGGAGAACTCGTAGAAATTGTTGTAATGGGTGATGTCCTCGTAATCGGTGAGCGCTTCGTCCGTGGTGTAGCGCTGCGAGCGGGTGAAAGGCGGCAGCCGGCGTGCGGCGCGGCCCACCTCGGGATAGAGCAGGGCGGCCGGCAGGCTCGCCGCCGCGAGCAATCCCGTGGCCGCGCCGAGGAAACGGCGCCGGTCCAGATAGAGCCGAGGTTCGGTGATCTCCGAGGAACGGATGTGGTGGCGTGACCGGGATTGGATGAGCAGCATGATTTCCCTCGTTTCGTTACGCCGCATGGACGCGGATGAAAGAGCGAGCGCGCGCAGGGCCAGGGTCATGCACGACAGGGTCTATTGTGGTAGATTGCGCAGCGCCGATCCACCGATTGGTCGGAGCAGCAGGCGCCACCTTACGGTGGCGGGAGCGGATGACGAGAATCGCCCTGGGTATCGAATACGACGGCAGCCGCTTCAGCGGCTGGCAGGTACAGGCGGGCACGCGCACAGTACAGGGTTGCCTGGAGGAGGCCCTGTCCCGGGTGGCCGATCATCCGGTGCGCGTGGTGTGCGCTGGGCGCACCGATGCCGGCGTGCATGCCCTCGGGCAGGTGGTGCACTTCGACAGCACGGTGCGCCGGGCCCCGCACGCCTGGATCTTCGGTACCAACACCCATCTGCCCAGCGACGTGTGCGTGCGCTGGGCGCAGGAGGTGCCGGAGGACTTCCACGCCCGATACCAGGCCCTGCGCCGCCATTACCGCTACGTCATCTACAACCACCGGGTCCGCCCGGCCATCGGCGCCGCGCGGGTGGCCTGGGACTACCGCCCCCTGGCGGTGGAGGCCATGCGGGCGGGGGCGCGCCACCTCCTGGGCGAGCACGATTTTTCCGCCTATCGTGCCTGTGCCTGCCAGGCCAAGAGTCCGGTGCGCACCGTGTACCGCCTGGAGGTGACCCGCCGCGGCGATCACGTGTTGATCGACATCGAGGCCAATGCCTTCCTCCATCACATGGTGCGCAACATCGCCGGCGTCCTCATGGCCATCGGCGCGGGCGAACGCCCGCCGCAGTGGAGCCGCGAGGTGCTGGAACTGCGGGACCGCCGCCTGGGCGGCGTGACGGCGCCGCCGGGGGGGTTGTATTTCATGCGCGTCTGGTATCCCGAATCCTACGGCCTGCCGGTGGCGGTGCGGGAACTGTTGCTCTGAGGGCGCCCTCCGGTTTGCGGTCAGGCCCGGCGCTTGTAACCATTGATCATGGCCCGCACCAGGTTCTCGTGGTGCAGCAGACTCTCCACCACCACACCGCCTAAGTGGATGATGACCAACAGCAGGGTGAAATCGGCCAAGAATTCGTGCAACTCCTCGAAGGCCTCTTCCCAACCCTCACCCGCCTGTCCCAGCAGACCCGCCAGTGGTCCGGCCTGTTCCTCGGCGGCGTATACCGCCAGTCCGGAGATCGAGATCAGCGTCAAGGCCGCCAGCATGAGCAGAATCATCCAGCCGCCGGCGGGGTTGTGTCCCAGATAGCGTTTCGCCCGTCCTTGCAACACGTCCTTTACATAGTCCAGGGCCACCCGGGGCGGGCAGACGAAGTCGGAGAAGCGGGCATGGCGCGGTCCCGCGAAGCCCCACAGAAGGCGGAAGACCAGCAGGCCGATGATGAGGTAACCGGCCCAGACGTGGGGCGTGAGCCATTCGTCACCGGTGAAATAGGCGGTGAAGAAGGCCACCACCAACAGCCAGTGGAAGAGCCGCAACAACGGGTCCCAAACCTTGATTTCGTTTTCGTGCATGGTGCAAATCTCCTTTTAACGAAACAGCCCGCTGCCCACACCCTACTCGTGGCGTGCGGGGCGTTCATGCTCCATGAGTACGACTATACGGGACGGCGATTACGTGATCCTTAAAATCGATCAACGATCAATGGCGATCAAAGGGGTCGTGGCGATCAAAGGGGTCGGAGTAAATCGACGAAACCAGAGTATCTACTCGAGGTTCGACGGCATTGATTTACTCCGACCCCTTTGATCTTGATTCAATTTACTCTGACCCCATTGATTATGACCCCATTGATTCCTGACCCCATTGATTCACATCGTGCCGATGCTGAAGAACCTGCGGGCTGGGGTGACCGCCTTGTCCACTGGCCATGTGTCGCTGCATGCCGATGTGTTCTGTCTGGACAACAGCAAGACCTGTAAGGAAGGCGTAGCCCGCACCTACCACGGCTATGACGGCTATGCGCCCGTCGGGGCCTACCTGGGAGAAGAAGGCTGGTGTATCGGTCTGGAGTTGCGGCCCGGTGACCAGCGCAGCCAGAAGGATTTTCTCTTCTTTCTCGACCGTATTTTGCCCCGCGCCCGGGCGCTGGCGGGCAAACGGCCCTTGCTGATCACTCTCGATGGCGCACATGACGCTGCGGCCAACCGGGAGCATTTGGTACGGGAACAGATCGACTACCTGATCCAATGAAACCCCCGCAAGGAAAATCCCAACGACTGGCGGGCACGCGCCGAAGCGGAGCAGGGTTTTGTCGATACTGAGGGCGATGGAAAGGCGTGCCCAGAAAATCCCGGTTTGACCGGTTTTGTGTCCGCGGCCAAAGCGCAAAGCTCTTTTCGGCCTTAGGAGTGGACATTGAAGCCGATAACGAGGGGCTGACAAGCGTCATCTTGGACAGAAGCTGCGGGAATGGGGTGTTTGCTCGAATGAAGTCACGGATTCAGGTTGCACAAAAAGGGCGGGATGGATAATAATACCAGCACTTATCATGATTTGTTGGTGAATTTATCCTGACATGGCCCAGGAACAACCCAGAAAAAACACCACCTTCGAGGCGGCAGAGCAAGTATTTCGCCGTCATGGCGGTGTACTGCGCACGAGTGAGGCCATCCGCTACGGTATCCATCCCCGGACGCTGTACGCCATGCGCGATGCGGGAAAGCTGGAATGCCTCAGCCGGGGGCT
>WFNO01000071.1 GCA_015488555.1 Gammaproteobacteria bacterium | reverse complement strand
GCTCCGGCAACCGGCGCCGGGGCCGCGACGCGGGATAGCGTGCAGGCGCATCCTCCAGGCGGGCGCGGCAGCGCGCCGCCAGCGGGCAGGCATCGCAGTGGGGGTTGCGCCGGGTGCACACCAGGGCCCCCAGGTCCATGATGCCCTGGGTATAGCGGGCCACCGAGCGGTGCGGGGTGTGCCATTCCGCCAGTTGCCACAGGCGGCGGGCCACGGCGGGGGTGCCGGGCCAGCCGTCCACGGCATGAAAGCGGCACAAGACCCGCTTGACGTTGCCGTCTAGGATGGCCGCCCGCCGTCCGCCGGCCAGGGCCAGGATGGCACCGGCGGTGGAGCGCCCGATGCCGGGCAGGGCCTGCAGGGCCTCGAGGTCCAGGGGCAGGCCGCCGTGGCGCGTGCAGGCGAGCTGGGCTGCCCGGTGCAGATGGCGGGCCCGGGCATAGTACCCCAGCCCGGCCCACAGCTGCAGCACCTCGTCCAGGGGTGCCGCGGCCAGGTCCTCGAGCTGCGGGAAACGGGCCATGAAACGGCGGTAATACGGGATCACCGTCTCCACCCGCGTCTGTTGCAGCATGATCTCCGAGACCCATACCCGGTAGGGCGTGGGGTCGCGTTGCCAGGGCAGGTCCTGGCGCCCGTGGGTGCGCTGCCAGGCTACGATGCGGCGCGCGAACCAGCGGGTCAGCGCCGGCGGCGGCCGCCTGTCTTCAGAGCAGTCGATCGAGGGCGTCTTCGAGTCTTCTTTGCAGCCGCTCATCCAGATCGCGCTCGCGTAGTTTCTTTTCCAGCTTCTTTTGCAATTTCTCGCGCAGTTTCTTCTCGCCCTTGCGGCGCAGTTTCTGTTCGATGAAGTCGCGGTCCACCCGGAAGCGGGGCTGGCGCCAGTGGCCATCGATGCGCACGGGCACGTCGAGGCCGCGCAGGGCCTCCAGTGACGGGCCGCCCTGTCCGGCCGCCGTCTGGACGAGCCGCACCAGGAGCCGGTAGTCCAGCCTACCGGTGAGCAGGTCCAGGCGCCCTTGTCCCCGGGCCCGCAGGAAGGGGGCGGCGAGACGCAGGTCCGCGTTGCGGGCCTGCCCGCGGGCGATTTCTATGCTGGCATCCAGGCGGGTGAAGGGCGTTCGGGGAGTGCCGGCAGGGGCGACGTCCTTCAGGCCCAGAGCGGCGGCGAGGCGGATCATGCCTTCCAGGTCGATGCCTTGCAGGGCACCGTCGCGGAAGGTCAGGTTCAGCCGCCCTTGCAGGCGGCGCAGGAGTTCTTCCGTGGTAGTTTCATCGGCCTCCAGTTCGCCCTGCAATGCCAGGCTCACGTCGCCCGCGCCGCTCAGGGGGGCGCGGCCCATGAGGTCCTCCAGCAGGGGTGCGGCCTGAATGCCCGACAGGCGTTCCTGCAGGGTGAAACGGGGAGTGGGCCGGCGCAGGTCCAGGGTCACGTCTCCTTGGTACCGGCCCTGGTAGAGGCGGGCCCGAGGCGCGAGCCGAATCAGTCCATCACGAGCCCTGACCTGGAGGGAGAGATCCTGGATCTGCAGGCCCTGCACCGCAAGGCGTTCTACGGTGAGGCGGCCATCGAGGTCCAGCGCGCGCAGGGCCTCCGCCGGCAGGGCCAGCGCGCCTGTTGCCGGAGTGGCCACCGCAGGCGCCGGCGGGCTGCCTGGGGCGGAGGAAGAGGCCGGAGAGGAAGTCCAGTAGCGGTCCACGTCCAAGCGGTCCAGACGCAGGTCGAAGCGCCAATGGGGCTGCCTGAAATCCGTCAGCCGCAGGTTGCCGGTGAGGGTACTCTGGTCGATGCGGGCCCGCAGATCGTCCACCAGCAGGCCTTCCTCGTCCAGGTCCGCGGCCAGCCGGGTGTGCAACTCGATGGCGAGCGGAGTCTCCAGGGCGGGGGGCAATGCCGCTCCCTGTAGTTGGACCTCGAGACGCAGGGGATCGGCATTGAGTGCGCGGTGCGCCAGGTCGAAACCGAGGCGGGCGGAAAAGGTGGCCGAGCCGCGCAGGTGTTCGGTATCGGCCTGAGCAGTGGTGAAGCGCAAACTGCCTTGCCAGCGGGCGGGGCGCCCGGGTGTCAGGCGGTCCGTCTCCAGGTGCAGGTTCTCGATGCGCAGGCGGCTGCCGGTGCGCCGGTCCCGCCAGTCGAGGACGGCTTCGCGCACCTGGATGCCGCCGATGACCAGCGCTGCGGGGAAGGCCTGTTCTTTTGTGCGTTCCTCATTCAAATCCGCCGCTGAACCGGGCGCCGCACCCGCGGTTCGGCCACCATCCTGCAGCGGGGAGGGGGGAGACCATTGGCTCCAGTTGTTCCGCCCCCGGGCGTCGATTTGCAAATGCAGGACCGGGGCCTGCAGTTGGATGCGTCCCAGCTCCAGTTTACCGCGGAGCAGGGGCCACAGGCGCAGCTTGAGGGCGGCGCCCTGGATGCGAGCGAAGGGGGGTGCGGCCGGGAAATCTGGCGGGTTGCCCACCGTGATGGCTCCCGTTTCGATGCCGAGCCAGGGAAAGAGTGACCATTGGATGGAGCCTGCCAGCTTCAATTCCCGGCCTGTTGCAGTTTGGAAGCCTTCCTCGATGGTTTCCCGGTAGTCCTCGGGATCCACCCATACCACCAGTAGCAGCAGGACCAGGGTCCCTGCAAGCAGGATCAGGCCGATGAAATAAAACAGGAATTTGACAAGCCGTTTGATCGGTGGGGGCAGGCGCATCCACCCTATGATAAAGTAATCGGCTGTACTTGGCACGGTTCTGCAAGCGAGGAGTAACTTGTTTCGGACACGCTCCGAATAAGGCTTTCATCTTCGTTTGTCTTTAAAGTAATAGGGTTTGCGGCAAGTGGCGCCGGCTGTGTATCCTGTATGTGCCGTCTGAGGGTCATTGGGTTGTCTTGGCCATTGTTTGAGGATGCGAGCTGGGTTCGGCGCTTCGTGCAGGGCAAGAGGAAGCATGACGGAAGAATTGACGCGCAGTATCAGGATCGTCAACAGCGAAGGAAAAGAAACCTCGGGTTCGTTGCGGCTGCGTGTGTATGGCCCGCGAGAGCGCATGAAGCGGGCCATGAAGGCGTTGGGAATCTGTTGGGGTTTGGCCGTGGTGACCGTGTTCATTCCCATCGCGCATTTCGTGTTGGTACCCGGTTTCTTCATCGCTGGGCCGGTCACCGCCTTTCTCCGCTACCGGGTCACGGAGACCATGGACTCGGTGACCGGCCACTGTCCCACCTGCGGTGAGGAAGTCACTATTCCCCTGGAGGCTGGCGATCAATTGCCCAAATGGACCTATTGTCCGGTCAACAACGACCCTGTCCAGTTACTGGAGGCCTGAGCTTGCGGGCAGTGTTTGCAATTTTTCTTCTGCTGGTGATGCTGGTTTCCGGTACCGCCACCATTGCTCTGCTACTGTATCTGTTCGGTGTGATCGGCTGAGAGGTGGCCGAGCGGAGTGCCTGATGCCGGATGGAGTCTGTTGCGTTTTTCCTTGAGCAAGGTTTCAGGTTTGGGGAGTTGCCATACCGCCCGAGAGCGATTCCTACATGTCCATCAGCCATCCAAAAAATCGGAGAGAGAGATGAGCGAGTATTGTGTTGTGGTGTGTAATGGGACACGGGCACGCTTCTTCACCTTGGAGCCGGTAGCCTTTCCCGAGCTGGAATCCGGCCCCAATCTAGTGGAGCGCAAGGATTTGGTGAATCCCGAGATCGACGTTCCCGGCAAGGAGACCTGGACGGATCTCAAGAGCGGGCGCAACGTCGCCCCCGGTGCCGGTCTCGCCCATGGCTACGACGATCACCGGGACGACCACGAGGACGAATTCATGCGCCGTTTCGCCAATACGGTGGCCAAGGAGGCCGCAGCGCTGGTGCAGGCTCAAAAAGGCAAGTGTCTGGTGATGGCCGCTTCCAACCGCATGCTGGGATTCCTGCGCAATGCCTTGCGCCTGCCGCCCACACCACCGGTAGAAGTGCGGAAGCTGGCCAAGGACCTGAGCAAGCTCAGCCCCCTGGATATCCATGCCCACCTGAGTGAGGCAGGTTTGCTCCCGGCGCGCAAGAAGGCTGCCGTCTCTTGACGGTCACGCAATGATTTCGGGGGACGATTTCAGGTGGTGATTCCGAAAGAAAAACGGAAGATGGAGCGGGTGATGGGAATCGAACCCACGTTCTCAGCTTGGGAAGCTGATGTTCTACCATTGAACTACACCCGCAGAGACAGGCTCGAATAGTGTACAAAACAGGGGCTCGGTGTGTCACCATCGCACCGCCTCCCGCTCCCTTCTCCTTTTACGAACTGCGCGCACCCGAGATGAACGACCCAAGCTCCACCGCCCCGCACCAGGAGCCGGATTTCCAGCAGGCCTGCGCTTGCCATGTCCAGGGCGACCTGGTTGCGGCGCAGGCCTTGTACGAACAGGTCTTGCAGCGCCACCCCGGGCATGTGGAGACCTTGCGGCGCCTGGCCGACGTGCTCCTGCGCCAGGACAAAGCGGCACCGGCCCGGCAGGTGCTGGAGCAGTTGCTGGCGTTACAGCCGGCCGATCCCCAATTGCATTACTGGTTGGGTCACGTGAACCGGCGGCTGGGTGAGATGGAGGAGGCACGTCGCTACTATCGCCAGGCCTTGATGCGCCATGCGGACTATCTGGAGGCGCACTGGGCGCTGGCGGAACTGGAGCTGCCGGGGGAACCGTATTATCAGGTCCTGCAGCAGATCCATGCCGATCTGCGGCCGGCCAATTACGTGGAGATCGGTGTGGAGACCGGCAAGTCGCTGGCCTATGCCCGGCCACCCACCCGCTGCATCGGCATCGATCCCGAGCCCCGTATCGAGTGCAGTTTCAGTGCTCCTACCCGCATCTATACCGAGACCAGTGACGATTTCTTCCGTAAATACGACCTGCGCGCCAAACTGGGCGGGCCGGTGGACCTGGCCTTCATCGACGGCCTGCATCTGTTCGAAGCGGCCCTGCGCGATTTCATCAACATCGAACGCCATGCCGACGCCGCCACGGTGGTGCTGTTCCACGATTGCATCCCGCTGGATGCAGTGACCGCCCGGCGCGAACGGGTGACACGCTTCTGGAGCGGTGACACCTGGAAGGTGATTCCCTGTCTCAAGCACTATCGACCCGATCTGGAGATCGTCACCCTGGCCGCCCCACCCACGGGGCTGGCGGTGGCGTGGGGGCTGGACCCCCGCTCCCGGGTGTTGGAGGAACACCTGGAGGAAATCCTGGCCACTTACGGTGATCTGGACTATTCCTATTTGGAGCCGGACAAATTCCAGCGCCTGAACGTCACGCACGGCGGCTGGCCCGCGGTGCGCGACCGCATCCTGGCCCGCCGGCAGGCCGGGCAGCGATGAGAGGAAGGACCGTGGAGATCGTACTCAACGGCGAGAGGCGTGAAGTGCGGGATGGGCTCACCATCGCCGAGCTGCTGGAACTCCTGTCGCTGGGCGATCGGCGGGTGGCCGTGGAAGTGAATCTGGAGATCGTGCCGCGCAGTGCCCATGCCCAGTATCGCCTGCAGCCCGGGGACCGGGTGGAGGTGGTCCAGGCCATCGGCGGCGGCGCGCCGGGCACGAACCGCCCGAATACGTAATAGAACGCAAGAGGAAGCCGTGACCATGAACGAGCGACACGAGGTGCCGGCGGACACACCGCTGGAGATCGCCGGGCGGCAGTACCGCTCGCGGCTGCTGGTGGGGACGGGCAAGTATCGCGATTTCGAAGAGACCCGCCGTGCCATCGAGGCCAGCGGTGCGGAGATCGTCACCGTGGCCATCCGCCGCACCAACATCGGCCAGCAACCGGGGGAGCCCAATCTGCTGGATG
Organism: Gammaproteobacteria bacterium; assembly: GCA_015488555.1. Lineage (GTDB taxonomy): Bacteria > Pseudomonadota > Gammaproteobacteria > SZUA-140 > SZUA-140 > S012-109. The sequence goes on along the minus strand of WFNO01000071.1, from coordinate 7,682 downwards.
TGCTGCCCCCGGACCGCTACACCATCCTGCCCAACACCGCCGGCTGTTACACGGCCGAGGACGCCATTCGCACCTGCCGCCTGGCGCGCGAATTGCTGGATGGCCACAACCTGGTGAAACTGGAAGTGCTGGGGGACGAGAAGACCCTGTTCCCGGACCTGGTGCAGACCTACGAGGCGGTGGAGGTGCTGGTGCGCGAGGGATTTCAGGTCATGGTCTATACCAACGACGATCCCATCGCCGCCAAGCGCCTGGAAGAGATGGGTTGCGTGGCGGTGATGCCTCTGGCGGCGCCCATCGGCTCGGGTCTCGGCATCCGCAATCCCTACAACATCCTCACCATCGTGGAGAACGCCCGCGTGCCCATCCTGGTGGATGCCGGCGTCGGGACCGCCTCCGACGCTGCCGTGGCCATGGAACTGGGTTGCGACGGCGTGCTCATGAACACCGCCATCGCCGGGGCCCGCCATCCCGTGCTCATGGCCTCGGCCATGAGGAAGGCGGTGGCGGCAGGGCGCGAGGCCTTCCTCGCCGGACGGATTCCACGCAAGCGCTTCGCCAGTGCCTCTTCGCCTATTGACGGCACCTTTTTCTAACAGCCTGCCAATCCGGGTCCCATGAGTGAAACAACCGCGAAGCGGCGCCGCATGCGCAGTTTCGTGCGCCGGGAAGGCCGCATGACTCCGGCCCAACGCCGGGCCCTGGAGTCGCTGTGGCCTCGCTATGGCGTGTGGCTGCCCGAGGGCTGGCTGGATCTGGATGCCCTCTTCGGCCGCGCGGCGCCGCGCCTGTTGGAGATCGGCTGTGGCATGGGGGAATCCCTGGTGGCCATGGCGGCGGCCCATCCGCAGCACGACTATCTGGCGGTGGAGGTCTACCGGCCCGGCATCGGTACCCTGTTGCGGCGCCTGGAAGAGGTCGGGCTGGACAACGTGCGCGTCATCCAGGCGGATGCCGTGGACGTGCTGGAGCACTGGCTGCCGCCCGCCTCCCTGGCGGCGGTGTATGTGTTCTTCCCCGATCCCTGGCCCAAGAAACGCCATCACAAGCGGCGCCTGATACAGTCCCCCTTCCTGCGCCTGGTGTGGCGGGTCTTGCAGCCCGGCGGTCTCTTGCACGTGGTGACCGACTGGACGGACTATGCGGAGCAGATCTGGGCGGCGGTGGCGCAGGCCGGGGGCTTCCGCAGCGTCGCCGGAACGGGGCGTTGCGCCCCGCGCCCCCCCTGGCGCCCGCAGACCAAATACGAGCAGCGCGCCCGCCGCCTGGGACATCCCATCCACGAAATCATCCTGGAGCGGATCGACGACCCGGGGTAGGCGGCAGCCTCCTAGGGGGCAAGCAGGGCCAGGACGGCCTCCAGATCGCTGTGATCGAGCACGACGTCCGCTGCAGTTTGCAGGGCAGGTTTGGCGTGATAGGCTACGGCCAGCCCCGCTCGGCGCAGGAGTTCCAGGTCGTTGGCACCGTCGCCGATGGCGATGGTCTGGGCAGGGTGGATCTGCAGGCGCTCGCACAGACGATCGAGAAAGGCGGCCTTGGCGGCGGCCCCGACGATGTCTCCCAGGACCCGGCCGGTGAGGTGTCCATCTTCGATCTCCAGCTCGTTGGCCAGGGTGAAATCCAATCCGAGCCGTCGGCGCAGGCGCTCGGTGAAAAAGGTGAAGCCACCCGAGACCAGGGCAAAGGCGATGTCCCGTTCGTGCAGGCCGGCCACCAGGGCCTCGGCGCCGGGACTCAGCCGCAGGCGTTCCCGATAGACCTGCTCCAGTACGGTCACGGGCAGGCCCGCCAGCAGGGAGACCCGCCGCTTTAGGGAGGTCTCGAAGTCGATTTCGCCGCGCATGGCGGCCGCGGTGATGGCGGCCACCTGGGGTTTGAGACCGGCGAAGTCGGCGATCTCGTCGATGCACTCGATGGCGATGAAGGTGGAATCCATGTCGCTGACGACCAGGCGCACGGCGGCGGGATCGAAATGCGGCGGCAGGAGATTGAGATCACATCGGTGGCGGGCGCGCAGGGCCTCCAGGGTCTCGGGTGCCGGCGGCTGGGCCAGATCCAGTTGCCAGCCGCCGGCGGTCGGTCGGACGCGGCCGCCCAGGCTGCGGGCCACCTGGCCGGCCAGCGATTCGCCCGCGTGCGGGCCTTGCAACAACAAGATCGCAGTCATGTGTCGATGGCGGTCAAAGACCGCCTATCATACCAGCAAACGCATACCGGAAAATGCAGATTAGCCGTGTGGATCTTGCCGCTCGGGCCTGCGCCCGGCGCCCCGCTGTGGAGGCGAGCTTGCGGGATGGGTGGAGCGCGGTCTCAGGACTCCGGTACGAACAGGGCCAGCAGCTCGTTCAAGTGGCGGTGGCCCAGGGGCGTGGGCCGGAAGGTGGTGGGATCGTCCTCCAGCAGGCCGCGGCGGATGGCCTCTTCCACCGGCGCGGCGGCGGCCAGGGGCGGCAGGCCGGTGTGCTCCTGGAACAGGGCACGGGGTACGCCCTGGGTGAGGCGCAGGGCGTTCATCATGAATTCCAGGATCAGATCCGGGACCTGCAGTTGCCGACGCCCGCCGATGCCCTGCGGGGTGCCCGCTCGTTCCAGGTAGGCCCGGGGGTGCGGCGTCTTCCACAGGCGGGTGACGGTCTGGACGGCGCCGTCGGTAAGCTTGGCATGGGCCCCGGCGCCGATGCCCAGGTAGTCGCCGAAGCGCCAGTAGTTGAGATTGTGGCGGCAGGCGTGGCCGGGCAGGGCATGGGCCGAAACCTCGTAATGGACATAACCCGCCTCCGCCAGCCGCTCCCTGCAACGCACGTGCATGTCCCAGATCGCCTCTTCCGCGGGCAGGGACGGGGGCCGATGATGGAAGGGGGTGTGAGGCTCGATGGTGAGCTGGTAGTGGGAGAGATGGGGGGGATGCCATGCCAGTGCCGCCTCCAGGTCTTCCAGGGCGCCGTCCGGGCTCTGACCGGGCAGGCCGTACATGAGATCCAGATTCCAGTCCTCGAAACCGGCGGCCTGCACGGCGGCGATGGCCTCCCGGGCCTGCGCGCCGTCGTGGATGCGTCCCAGCCGTTGCAGGCAGCCGTCGTCGAAGCTCTGGACGCCCAGGGAGATGCGCGTGACACCCGCCGCCTTCAGTTCGGCGAGGCGGTCGTGGTCCACTGTGCCGGGATTGGCCTCCAGGGTGATCTCCGCGCCGGGCACCACGGGCAGGCGCGCGCGGATGGCGGCGAGCAGGGCATCCACCACCGGCGGGTCCAGCAGGCTGGGCGTGCCGCCGCCGATGAAGACGCTCTGCACCGGGCGCCCCCACACGGCGGGGAGATCCCGTTCCAGATCGCGGGTTAGGGCCTCGACATAGGCCTGTTGCGGAATCGGCCCGTTGCCGGCCTCGTGGGAATTGAAATCGCAATAGGGACACTTGCGCACGCACCAGGGCACGTGCACGTAGAGGGACAGCGGCGGCAGGGCCGTGAAACACGGCTTCAGTCCTAGCCCGGGATGGCTTATGGCGGCCCGGACGGGATTACTGGATGTTCGTGGCGACGAGACGGCCGTCCTCCTCACCGCTGTAGTGGACGATCACCTGCCCCTGGGCACTGGCGGCCCTGAGCAGCAATTGGTCGTTGAGAACGAAAGTGATCGGTTGCCGGGTCTCCGCATCCAGGATGGTCAGGGTCTTGGCGTCCCGGTCCAGGGACATGACTTGGCCGATGTGGGTATTGGGACCCATGGCGCTGCAGGCCCAGGCGGCGTTGCCGGCCATGATGAGGGCCGGCAGGGCCAAAAAATAGCCAATCCGTTTCATGATTACCTCCTCGACGAGATGCGGTGATAGCGCGTCAGCGCGTCGCCAGTTGGTCTCACACTGCACGGACCGTGAATGTAGGACAAGGTGCAGTTTCATACCTTAGCGCGATACCGGGATATTGCCAATCCCCACGTCGATCTCTCCATGTCGATCCCCGTGTCGATTTGGGCCCGAGATTAGGAATCGAGGAACCGGCGCCGGCGCCTGCCGCGCCGCCGGCCGCCGGCCCGTTGGGGGGATCAGGCTCTGTCCAGAGAGGCGCGGAGGCGCCGTCTCCGGCGCCATCCCCACAGGGCGGCGAGTCCTCCGGCCAAGAGGTCGAAGGGACCGGTGGCGCCACGGCCGACCGTCGATCTTTGTTTTTCTTCGCCGCTATCCGCAGCGTCGCTGCTCGGAGACGTGGAGCCGGCGGGGTTGGAGCTGCCATTCTGCGCATCGGCGAGAGCATCGTCGGTGATAGCGGATTCATCCTGGACGTGAGTCGTGTCACCTGCCGTATCTGTCTCGGTGTCGATACTCCCCTCGCCATCTGTACCAGTGACAGGATCCTCATCCGGCGGCGTTTCCTCCGTGGTGTCGCCCTGAGTCTCCTGGTTTTCCTCGCCGGGAGGGTTCTCTAGCGTAGTCGTTTGCACGAGTATGCTGCGCACGGCTTCACCCGCAGCGCTGCTGCAAGTGAGGACGAAGCGGGTATCCTCGTCGATGGGACCTACCTGCTCACTGCCAGACAGGGACTTGACCCCGGACCAACCACCGCTTGCCTCGCACTGATCTGCATTCTGGGCTTCCCAGCTAAGGGTTACCATCGTCCCGACTTCCACTGTGGTCGCATCGGCACCGAAGTTGGCCTGCGGGTAGGGCAGTGACACCCCGGGACCGTCCGCTAACTTGTAGAAGAACACATTCTCGGTGACGGCATTCACCAGAATGAAGGCGTTCTTATTGGGAATGTAACGGAAGCGACCATATGTCCCCTGCTTCGAGGGGGCAGAGGGAATAATGGCGTTGGTGGAAGCCGGATCCAAACGGGACCAGACCTTGGCGTCCACGTCCAGGGCATAGACCGACGCCCCCCGGTCCCAGGCGATGAAGCGATCGCTCACGGGGTCGAAGACGAAACCGGCGGCATTGGTGTCTTCGATCTCGGTGGCGCCGGTGGTGGCCAGGATTTCGGCCTGGGGAATGGGATCGGCGGCCAGGTCCACTACCAGGAGCTTGGGATAGCCTCCGTAAGCCGTGCCTCCCACAGCGGCCAGCTTGCGCCGGTTGGGATCGACGGCGGCGGTCATGTAGAAATGGAAGACGCCAGCGAAGACCCCCGGGTGTTTTGTCCACGGCGCCTCCAGGTTCAGCGGGTTGAACTCATAGAGATCGTCCCCGTTGCCATACCAGACATGCCCCGTGGCGCTGTCATAGGCGGAGATCATGCCGCATCCACCCTGGCTCTCCGGCATGAGTTGCCAGCCGCTCTCCGCTGGTTGGGCATCGAAATCGTACAGCCAGGTACCACCGGAGCAGCTACCCGGGCCGAAGATCGAGCCCCCGGAAGTGAAGAATCGATCGACGTTGGGGAGGTAAGCCAACCCGTCGTACGAATGGACGGAAGTCGGCCGGCCATCGGCATAGGCGATGGTACCTCGCAGAATGTCTTCGGGAGCGGTGGGTTGGGTGAGTTGCAGCCATTCCAGCGTATTCACGTCGAAGGCATACAACTCGTTACCGTCGTAGTTCTGATGCCCGCCGCCGAAGATCACCAGGCGGTCGCGCAGGCTGTCGTATGCCCCCCCACTCCAGGGTTCCATCACCTCAGGGGTCTTGCCCAGGTCCGCTTCGATGCTGGAATCCACCACTTCGTACCAGTGACCCGGCGGAAGCACGTCCAGCACCGAACCGGAAGCCGGCAAGGTGACTTGCCCGCCGTTGGAAAGGGGCGACAAACGGTCGGTGATATCGAAGGCCTGCACGGTATAGGTCACGGTGGCCCCGGGGGTGAGGTCGCGATCGATGAAGATCGTGTCGCCCGTGGTGGCGATGAGTTCCCCGTTGCGGTAGAGCCTATAACCAGCCACCCCGTCGTCGTCGCTGGCAGGATCCCAGGCGACATAGGTCTCGCTGGGGGAGACGGCGACTGCGGTGGGCGTTCCAGGAACAGAGGGCGGCGTCTGGTCCGTCACCGGGGCGAGGCTGGCCATTTGCTCAATTTCCACATCACTCAATCTGCGATGGAAGATACGCAATTCGTCCATGAGGCCACCGAAGGCGTTCCCCCAATCGGTACTCCACTTGTTCGGTTCGACGCCCACGGAAAGTGTGCCACTGCTGGGCAGATTGCGCGCACGATTGACGTCGTAGGCTTCGAAGGCGAGCACACCGTCCTTGTAAACCCGCAAATGGCCATTGCGACGGGTCCAGGAGATGACCAAGTGGTGCCACTGGCCATCGTCCAGGCGAACCCCGGTCTTGATGAAAGTATTACCGAGATAGATCCCCAGATCGTCCATTTCTCCAAAGCTGAAATAGCGATCCTCCCATCCGGCACTCTTGAAGTAGAATAAAGAGCCCTTGCCATCGCCGCGCGCGTCTTTCAACCACAAGGAAACGGTGAACTCGCGATTGGGGAAGCCTTCGATGGCACGAGTGATCTGGTCGTTGGCCAAGTGGTCGAAACGCATGGCTTGGCCTACCTGCCCCGGTTCCAAGACCGGGGTATTGCGGCTGGTGCCGGCCAGGGCGTTCCCCGAGGCGTCCAGAATCTGATCTCCGCTCGTTTGATCGAAATCATAATGGAGGTAGGTGCCGATCTCGGCTGCCTGGGCAGAGCCGGCTAGGATGCCGGCCATCACCACGCTAAGAGCGCATTTCTTTTTCGCGTTCATCGTGTCTCCTCGCATTGCACTTCGGCGACGGTACCAGAAGCCCAGAAGGGCTATCATTCCCAGCCCCAAGGGTCCGGTGGCACCCGTACCACCTGCTATAGACCTCGAGGGGGTAATGACAGTATCCGTATCGGTATTCAGGCCATCTAACTCGGAGTGATTCGTTTCACCAGTGTTGTCGGACGGAATGCTTGGATTGTCGTCCTCGGTTGTGACAGCATCGCCGTTCTCGACTGGTTGATCTTGTCCATCCGCATCTACGGGCTCTTGAGTGGGGGGTGGTGGTTCTGTGGTGACGGGTGGTTCACTCACCGACACTAAAATTGAACGGGTAGCCACACCATTGGCGTTGCGGCAACTGAGTGTGAAGACGGCATCCTGTTCCAGCGCTGCGGTGATGAATTGGCCGCTGACGGCCTGCTCGCCATTCCAATCGCCGCTGGCCATGCAGGACTCGGCCTCACTCACCGACCAATCAAGAGTCACCGTTTGACCGGCATCCACCGTCGTGCTGGAGGCGGTGAAATCCTCAATGACCGGCACCTTGTAACTGGGATTCAGGCTCCGGGGGGTGATGGCAAACTGAGGATCGTGGCTATAGTCGGGGAATTTGACGCGATTGTAGAGGCGATCCCAAGCCAAGTCAGCCTTGAGATAGCCCGCGTCTGCGACCACTGCCACCGCAGGTTGCATGTTGGCCGGGTAACCCATCGGGTTGTCAGAATAGCCCACCATCTCTCCCGGAATGTAGCGATTCCCGTAGTACTCGGTGAGCCAATCGGCCATTTCTTGCCCGCCGCACGCCATGTCTTTGACGTATTTGCCGGCACTATTCTGCTTGTTGCCGAAAGTGGCCAAATAGGCCTCCGCCAGGCTCTGATACCAAAATGCCGGGTCGTATCGGTCATAGGGCTCGCCTGGAGTGGGAGGCAGGCCGATGGCGAGTTGGTAGGGGGCCGCGAAGATCCAGCAGTACTCGTCATCCGGGGACGTGAGGCGGG
>WFNO01000070.1 GCA_015488555.1 Gammaproteobacteria bacterium | reverse complement strand
GGGCCATCAGATCCAGCAGCAGGTCCAGCTTGGATTCGATACGGGCCAGATCCTGGCCATGATGGGCAGCATCGTCTTCCGATCCTTCCACGGTGTGGTGCTCGTCCAGCGCAGCGACGATGCGCAGCAATTCTTCGTTGCTTTCTTGGATGGCGAGCATGCGGGATGGAACGACTTCCGCTTCCAGTGCACTGACGCGCAGGGGAAGACAGTCTTCGTAGACCAACCCCTCCCCCGGCAGGGATGGTTCGGCGTCACTCATGAATGGGAAAGATACTGAAAAGAGGGGCGAAATGCCAGACAGATATCAAAATCAATGGGGTCAGAGTAAATGATCAAGCGACTCCCTTAAAATTCAAACAAATGGGTCAGGGGACTGGCTTGATCATTTACTCTGACCCCATTGATTTTGCCGATAGGCGGTCACGGCCTTGCGGCCTTCCTGCAGGCGCTTCAATTCATTGCTGCAGTGCGCTCTGTGTGCCTCGCAGCGTTGCAGGATCTCTGCATCCCACTGCTGTATCCGCCGGATACATGCCGCTACCTGTTCTGCTTCTTCCTCGGCGACGGCATCCGCGAAGGCCTGCTCCAGCAGTTGCCGGCGTTGTGCCGCCAGCGCCGGCAGGTGCTCCCAATGTTCCACAGCACAGGCCTCGCGCATCGCCCGAGTCAAATCCAAGGCCTGCTGCAGGCACGCCGAGGAAGCGGCCGCGGCACGTGGCTTCATCCTTCCGTGGCGGCGGATGGCTGCGCCCCCGACTGTGCCAGGCGCGCCGCCTCCGGCTCGATGGCATCCCAGGCGCTCTTGATCTGTCCCAGCAGAGCGGCCACCTCGTCCAGACAGGCCGGATCGTTCTTGAGATTGGCCTCGGTGAGACGCCGCATCATGTAGAGGTAGAGATCTTCCAGGTTCTGTGCGATCTCACCGCCCACCGACTTGTCCAGACTCACCCGCAGCCCGTCGATGATGGACACCGCCCAGGTGATGTGCGCGCCCTTCTCCTGGATGGCCCCGCGCTCCATGTACCCCTTGGCGGCGGCGATCTTCTCCAGGGCGCCCTCCATGAGCATCTGGATCAGGCGATGGGGGCTGGCTTCTTCCACCGCCACTTTCTTGCCGATCTGCTGGTACTGCTGCAGGGCGCTGCGGGCATGGTTCGGATTCATGTTCGGTCTCTCCTCCACTGAATGGTCATGATGTGCTTTTGCTATTCCTGTGTGCTTGCGTGATCGGCAAGAGGGACCTGATGATTGATCTTCAGATACCCTGGATCACCCACCTCTGCCGCCGCCGATGCGCGGCAGATTGGCCAGTTGCTGCGTGAGGAAATCGCCCGTGGTGCGCAATTGCGCCACCAGGGCATCCATGGCGATGAACTGCGCGCGGATGCGCTCCTCATAGGCGGCCATGCGCCGTTCCACGACCTCCCGCTGTTCGCCGATCTCCTCGATTCGGTTCTCCAGGCCTTCGCTCACCGAAGCGAAGATGCCTTCGCTGTCCAGCCACTCATCGAGCATTTCTTCGAGCATCACGGCATAGCCGCGCGTGAATTCGATGGTGCCGCGATCCCCCGTGGTCCCGCCGCTCACCTTGATCTTGAGCCCCTGGGCGGCCCCCGTACCGGTGAGATACTGGCCTTCACCGGTGGCCTCCTGCCCGCCGATGGTGCCGGCCACGTCCAGGCCGTCCGTCACCACCGGACTGCCGCCCAGCAGGTCCGCCGCAGCACTGCCGCCCGAGACGGAGACCTTGGACTGGCTGCCGTAGCTACTGGAAGTGATGGTGAGCACCCCCGCGTTCTCGGTCACCTTCACCGAAACCCCGGCCTCGCGCAGCGCCTCCACGCCATTGATACGCGCCTGGAGTTCGGCGGCCAGATCGGCGGCCGAGGCATAGGTACCGGGCGACAGGGTCACGGTGGCGGCGATGCCGTCCACGGACAGGGTGAGCTGATCGTTGCTGCCCGCGGTGATGGTGAGATTGGCGGCGGCGGATCCCGTGATGCTGCCCTGGGTAGCCAGCTGGGTGATGTTGATGGCATAGCGGCCGGTGAGGGTCGCCTCGCTCGAGTCCTCGTAACGGATGAGGGCGTCCGTGGTGGTCCCCACGGCGGCGAAGAGACCGGCGATGGCCTCGAAGTTCTCCTCCAGGGCCTGATCCAGCCGGCCGTTGTCCAGCACCAGGGTACCGTCCTGGCTGCTGCGCGTGATGCCGATGTCCGCCAGCATGCGGAAGGGGCCGGTAAGGCCCTCCACCGGGCTCAGCAGCATGCGCCGCACCTGGGCATCGATACTGCGCAGCACGCCGTCGCCGTTGAGCAGTCCTGCTTCACCGGTGTCGGCGTCGTAACTGGACAACTCGTTGATGGTGTTGATGAGGCCGTTGTAACCGCTCACGAAGCTGTTGATGGCATTGGAGACGTTGGCCTTGTCCAGGGACACGGTGAGGGTGGCGCTGCCGGCCGACTTGAGGGTGATGTCGAGCCCCTGCACGGTATCGGACAGGGTGTTGCTGGCACTGCTGATGGCGATGCCGTTGATGGTGAGGCCGGTCACGTCGCTGGCGGCCTGGGTCTGCTGGAGATTGGTGGCCGCGGCATTGAAGGCCAGCAGGGAAAGGCCGCTGCCATCCGTGTCGTCGCCGTCGTCGTCCTGGACCGTGATCTCCAGGCTGTTGGCGGCGCCGGTCTCGTCCACGGACAGGGTCAGGCGCTGATAGCTGCCGTCGTAGACGATGGCCGCCGTGACCCCGATGTCGGCTTCGTTGATGGCGTCGCGGATGCCGCGCAGGCTGCCATCGGTGATGGTCACCGTGCGCGTGGCCTTGTCTGGATTCTGGGTGAAGGAAGTATAGGTGTCGGTATCCGGATCGTAGACCGTGGTGCCGAACTTGAAAGTGAGCGTGCCGGTACCGAGGAAATCGGTCTCCGAGGCGAGGCGCGCGCCGGCCTGGTTCACGGGATCGGTGGCGAGCTGCTGGGCCTGGGCCAGGCCGCCCACGGTGATGTCGTAGACGCCGGGCGCGGCATAGATGTCGGCGGTGGCGGTCAATACCTCACTGTCGCTGGAGTCCACACTGCGGCCGCGGTAGGTGCTCAGGGTCTTGAGCGAGGCCAGGGAGTCCCGCAATGCGGACACGGCGCTCTTGAGGCTGCCGAATGCGGAGAGCCGGGCCTGCAACTCGGCCTCGCGCAGGTCGAGGCGCTGCATCTGGGGCGCCCTCTGCGCCTCCACCAACTGGCTCACCACGCTGTTGATGTCGATGCCGCTGCCCAAGCCTGCAGATGCGATGTGCGACACGTTCTACTCCCTCGTCTGGCTCGAATCTGGATCCGGTCTGATCGGGTTTCGATCCCCGGAATTTGCCCGTACCCGGCACACTCGGAAAAATGCAAATTCGAGGCCAATGAGCCGCTCAGGCCCGGGTGTTCAGGAGCAGGCCTTCGTCGACCTGCGCCATCTGCCGTGCCAGTTTGAGCATCTCCTCCGCCGGAATCTGGCGGATGATCTCCTTGGTCTCGGAATCGTAGACGCGAATGATGACCCGGCCGAGTTCCTCGTCCACGGTGAACTCGAGGTCGCGCTGGATGTTCTGTACGTAGTCCTGGAGGGTACTGACGGCGTCGATGAGGGCTTCCCGATCCGCCACGGGTTCCAGCGGCAGGGCGTCGCGGGCACCTGCCTCCCGTGCGGCTGCAGCCGCCGGCTCGACTTCCTTCCGGCCACCGGCAGGCGGTGCCGCCTTGGGCGTGGCGTGCGTGGCGTAGGCCTCCAGCGGGCGCCGCATGCTGGCGGGAAGGCTGGTGATCAGATCGCTGGACATGGTTCAATCACCCTTTGCCGGTCCTGTCGGAAGTTCCCGCCCGGGGCGGCACGTGCCGCCCCGGAAGGAACCGTTCACCCCGTAGCGCTTACTGCAACAGCGAGAGTACCAACTGCGGCAGGGCGTTGGCCTGGGCCAGGATGGAGACACCCGCCTGCTGCAGGATCTGGGCACGGGTGAGGGCCGCGGTCTCGGCGGCGAAGTCCGCATCCAGGATGCGCGAGCGGGCGGCGCTCAAGTTCTCCACCGCCGTCGACAGGTTGGATACCGTGGACTGGAAGCGGTTCTGCACCGCACCCAGGTCGGCGCGGATGGAGGAGATCTGCGCCAGGGCGCCGTCCAGCACCGAGATGGCCGCATTGGCGCCTTCCACCGTGGAGATGTCCACCGTGGCCAACTGGGTGAGCACGGGCGACACGCTCGCCAGGCCCGCATCGGCCACCTGGCTGCCTCCGAGCACGAAGTTCTTGGAAGAACTCAACACCAGGGTGCCCGTGTTGACTACTGGTGCAGTACCGGCCGCATCTGTGCCCGAAACGCCTGCGGTAAAATCAATATTATTGCCTATGTCCGTGCTCTCGCTATAGCTGATCGCCTCATTACCCACTTTTTGGTTAGTCAAGGCGATATCATAGTTACCTCCATTATTAACAGGAGCGGCCGCAGACACGGTGGTATTACCTGCTTCACGCTGTTCAACGATTGCCTGTTGCAAAGCACTCGCGATGGCAGAGGCATTGGATCCATCTGCAACTTCGACGGCCACATTCGTTCCGCTGGCAGCATTATCAGTTTCCACGAATTCATAGGTGACCCCATCAATAGTGACGGTATCTCCCGGATTTATCGTTCCTCCAGTACCAAATGTTGCACCGCTTGCAATGGTCAAAGTTGCGGTATTGTTACCAGATGGATCGGCATCATCCAGGGCATCGAGACCCACGGCATTGTAGATGTCGGTAGCAATCTGGGTATCGTTGCCGGCTGCCTCGATCTTGATGTCACGTCCATCGGAAGCGGTGAGCGTGATGGCCCCGGTGGACTGATCGGCCTTGGCGGTGACACCAGTCTGGTTGGACACGGCGTTGATGGCGGTCACAGCGTTGTTGGCCTGGGTGATTGCGTCGCCATCTTTGGCAATGGCACCGATGGCCACGCCATTGATGATCAGGTCGCCGTTGTTGAGCCCTACGCCGGCTACAGGTGCCACACCCGTCACGCTGTTGGAGGCCGTGGCGGAGACGCCGGTTTGGGTGGTCACCGCATTGATGGCCGTGGCCTTGGCGGCGGCGCTGCCCGCGGTGACTCCGGCCTCGCTGGTGGCCACGGAGGCGGCCACCTGGATACCGTTGATGGTGAAATCGGCACCAGTGAAGGCGTTGGTGGTCACGTTCGTGCTCTTGGCCTGGTAAGCACCCAGCAGGCTGGTGGTGGCACCGGAGATGCTGAAGGAAATGGTCTGGTTGGCCTCGGCCCCCACCTGGAACTGAGCGGTATTGAAAGAACCGTCCAGGATGCGCTGGCCATTGAAGGTGGTGGTCGTGGCGTTGCGCTGGATCTCGCTCAACAACTGCTGGGCCTCGGCATTGAGCGCGGCACGGTCCGATGCCGAGTTGGTGGAGTTGGCCGACTGGATGGCCAGCTCGCGAATACGCTGCAGGGCGTTGGCCGTCTCGGCCAGGGCACCTTCCGC
>WFNO01000069.1 GCA_015488555.1 Gammaproteobacteria bacterium | reverse complement strand
GGCCTGGGGGGGCGGCGCAGGTCCAGGGGCTCCAGGTGCAGCGGCAGGCCCAGGAGGCGGGCCCGCTCGGCCAGGAGCGCGGGGTCGGCGATGGCCACCAGCTCAGCCGCATGTGTTTGCTGGGCGATGCGCACGCACAGGTCGGGGCCGATGCCCGCGGGTTCCCCCGGCGTTAGGGCGATGCGGGGTACGGCCATTTCGCGCGCGCCCTCAGAGGCGGTATTCCACATAGGCCTCGTCCCGCAGGCGCCGCAGCCATTCGGTTTCGGCTTCCTCCACCTTGCGCTGGAAGATCTGATTGCGGGCCTGGCGCCGGGTATAGGCCTCGGTGTCGTCGTGCCGGCGCCGCTCCAGGACCTGGATGAGATGCCAGCCGAAACCGCTCTTCACGGGCTCGCTGATGGCACCGGGCTCCAGCTCAGCCATGGCCCGCTCGAATTCGGGCACCAGCTCCCCCGGACTCACCCAGCCCAGGTTACCGCCGTCCACGGCGGAGGCCTGGTCGTCGGAGAATTCGCGGGCCAGGGCCGCGAAGTCCTCACCGGCCAGCAGGCGCTGGCGCAGCGCGCGCGCTTCGGCCAGGGCCTGTGCCTCCCCTTCCTTGCCGAGGGCGGTATCGGGACGCACGAGAATGTGCCGGACGCGGGTCTGGGTCACCACGTGGCGGGTGCCGCTGCGCTTGTCCAGCAGTTTGATGAGGTGAAAACCGCTGGGGCTGCGGATGGGGCCTGCCAGTTCCCCAACTGCCATGTCCTGCACACGGTCCGCGAACAGGGTGGGCAGTTCCCCGGCCTTGCGCCAGCCCAGGTCGCCGCCGTTGAGGGCCTGCTGGCCGTCGGAGACCGCCATCGCCGTGGTGGCGAAGTCCTCTCCGGCGCGCAAGGCCTCCAGGACTTCCTGCGCCCGCTGCTGCGCCCGGCGGATGTCCGCCGGGGAAGCCGCTTCCGGCAGGGCGATGAGGATGTGTCCGAGGCGGTATTCGTCGCTGGCCTTGCCCTGGGCCTGCAGATTGATGAGGAAGTTGTCCACCTCCTGTTGGGTGACGGTGATGCGGCTGTCCACCTGTCGCTGGCGCAGGCGCCGCAACATGATCTCCTGGCGCATCTCCTCCCGGAAGCGGGCGAAGTCGTAGCCGTCTTCTTGCAGCACGCGGCGGAATTGTTCCAGGGTGAGGTCGTTCTGGGCGGCGAGATTGGCAATGGTCCGGTTGAGGGTTTCCTCGTCCACGCGGATGCCCATGGCCTCGGCCCGGTGCAGCTGGATGCGGGTGAGGATGAGCCGGTCCAACAGTTGTTTGCGCAGTATCTCGCGCGGAGGCAGGACGGCGCGCTGGCGCAGCAACTGCTGTTCCAGCAGGCGCAGGCGCTGTTCCAGCTCGGTGGCGGTGATGACGTCGTCGTCCACCACCGCCACGATGCGGTCCAGGAGCTGGGCCGCGGGCGCCGTTTGCGGCAATAACGGCAGGCTGGCGCACAGGAGGAGCAGGACGGCGCGACGCCACCGCGGGATCCAGTTCGGGATCCCGCGCGCCGGGAGGCGGGAAGACGGGGATGGAGAGGATTGCTGCATGGAGATCTCGCCAGGTGATTACAGGACGGGCGCGCTCGCGGAGCAACAAAAGCGGGCGGCCCTTTGGCTATTTCTGATAACCCAGGATACCACGTTCCAGTATTGCGTCCATGTCCTTGCCGAGACTGGCCAGGCCCTTGAACTCGATCTGCAGGTAATAGGTGATGCTGTATTCCTCTTCCGGAGTGTTGGCCTTGAGATAACGTCGGGCCAGGAAATTGAATTTCCAGCAGCAGTTTTGATATTCGAAGCCGGCCAAAGTTTCCAGGTCCCGCTCGTTGAGCAGGTCGCGGTTCCAGCGGCCGAGGACGTGCCAGCGGGGGTGGAGGGGCCAGAGCAGGGAGAAATCGCTCTGTTCCAGGATCTCGTTACGGTAGCGGTAACTCAGGTTGAGGATCCGCCGGTAACCGGGACGGAAGCGCAGGCTCACGTTGCCTTTGTCGATGGTCTCGTTCTCCCGGTCCCAGCGCAGGTCACCCAGGAGCTGGAGGGCCGGTGTCACCTGCATCTGGGTCTCGGCGACGATGTCGGAGCGGCGCTCGGTGAGGGGCGTGCCCGTCAGGGTCACTCGCCGGTCCTCGAAATAGAAGATCTGCCCCACCTTGAACTGCAGGCGTTCCCGGCCGTTCTCTTCCAGGAGCCGGGTGGTGAGGGCGGTGCTGAGCTGGTTGGCATCCCCCACCCGGTCGCGGCCGGTGAAGCGGTTGCCGCGGAACAGTTGGTTGAAATTGAATTCCGGCTGCCCGGTATCGAAGCGCGGAATGTCGTCCTGATCGCGGCGGGGGACATAGAGATAGAACAGGCGCGGTTCCACGGTATGGAGCAGCCGGCCGTACCAGCGCTCCAGAAACAGGCCGGCATCGAGGCTGAACAGCGGCACGGTGCGTTGCGGCTGGCGCTGCGCGCCCGCCAGCTCGTCCAGGTCGTAGGCGGTGTGATCCAGTTTCAAGGTGGTGGTGAGAAAGGCCCCCTCGTTGGCCAGGGGCAGACTGAGGGAGGGCTGCAGATCCAGGCGCTGGCCGCTGACGCGCTCTTGGCGCTGGAAATTGACCAGTTCCCCGTCGAAACCGAAACGGAGCCGGTTGGGACGGGCGGCGGGGGTGTAGCTCAGGGCGAATTGGGGCAGGCGCTGATAGGGGCGCGAGCGATCCGGGATGTCGGGGTCCACGGTCTGAAAGCTCTGGAACAGGAGCATGGCGTTCACCGTCTCGCCCTGATAGCGCAACGACCCCTTCTGCGGCAGGTGGGTCACCGTAGTGGTGCCCAGACTGCGGCCGTAGTCGCTCAGATAGTCTACGTCGGAGACGTAGTCGTACTGGATCTCGCTGCGCACTTTGGGCCAGGGCGTGCCGCGCTGGCGGAAGCGCAGGGCCCCGCGCGCCCGGTCCTCGTATTCGCGGTCGGCGTCTATGTATTCCAGGTTGAGTTCGCCGCTGTCCCAGCGGCTGAGGTAACGAAACTCGCCGCCCAGCAACAGGCCGCGCTTGGAATAGTATTGCGGCGTGAAAGTGGCATCGTAATTGGGCGCCAGGTTGAAGTAATAGGGCAGGGCCCATTCGTAGCCGGAACGATTGGAGGAACCGAGGACGGGGGCCAGAAAGCCGCTCTTGCGCTGGTCGCCGAGCGGGAAGTTCACATAGGGGAAATAGAATACGGGCACTTTCATGAACCGCAACCAGGCATGCCAGGCGCTACCCACGTTGCGTTCATGGTCGAGCACCACCCGGCGGGCGCGCAACAGCCAGTCTTCCGATCCGGGATCACAGGTGGTGTAACGGGTATCGAGAAGGATGGTGCGCCGTTTGCCTGCCAGCTCGATGCGCCGTGCCTCTCCGCGGCCGTGTTCCTCGGGTAGTTCGAAGCGCCCTGCTTCCACCGTGCCTTCCTCTGTGTCGAGTCGCAGACGCCCGCGGGCACCGTGCAGGATGAGATCGGACTTTTCATAGCGCAACGGACCTTCGGCCTCGGCGGTCTGGGTGGTGCTGTCGTAGACCACGGTATCCGCGCGCAGGCGCTGGCCGTCACCGGTGACGGCCACGTCGCCGTACAGGCGGTAGAGGCGGCGGCGTTCGCCTGTGCCCCGATCGGCCTGGAAGACGATGCGACCCTGGGGATCGGTCTCGATCCGGGGCGATGGGATGTGATGGCGGCACAGGAACCATTTGCCGGGCGGTGCCGCTCCCTGCGCGGGCGGGGCCACCGTTACCAGCAGCAGGAGTAGGACCGTGCCCGGGCCCAGATACTTGGCGTTCACTGCGGCAGGCCCGACATTGGTATGCGGCTTGCGGTTTGTATAGAATGGGACTCTGTTTCCCTCATCGATGCGAGCGTGGCGGGGTGCATAACAAGACGGTTTCTTTCAAGTACGCGTTACTCCTGCTGCTGGTCGTCATCGCTCTCGTCATCGTTCTGATTCGTACCCGTCCCGCTCCCCAGGCCGTCCTGCAGGAACCTCCCGTACTGCGGGTGGAGACCGCCGTGGTGCGCCGGCTCGACCTGCAGCCCCGCACGGAGGTAACAGGATATTTGCGTCCCGCACGCAAGTCCACATTGCACTTCGAGGTCGGCGGCCGGGTGTCGGAGCGGCTGGTGGAGGCAGGACAGACGGTAACGGCCGGCCAGCCGTTGTTGCGCCTGGAGGACGGCGATTACCGCGACGCCGTGGCGGCGGCCGAAGCGCGCCTGGAACAGGAACGCGCCGCCATCGAGCGGGATCGGCGGCTGCTGGCATTCGTGCAGCGCAACCGCGAGCTGCAGGCGCGCGAAGTGGAGCGACTGCAGCAACTGGGTGCCGAGTCGCTGGCCTCGCCGGCCAAACGGGACGAGGCCTTGCAACGGCTACTGCAGCTGCAGGCCGAAGAGGAAAAACTGCGTTTCAGCGTGGCCACGGCTGCTGCCCGCCTCCAGCTCCAGGAAGCCGATCTGCGACGCGCCCGGCGCGGTCTGGCGCGGACCCGGCTCGCAGCCCCCTATGCCGGTATGATCAATGCCGTGTTCCTGGAAGTGGGTGACCACGTGGATCCCGCCTCTCCCGCCGTGGAACTGGTGGACCTGGAACAACTGGATCTTTATCTGGAGGTGAATGGAACGGTGGCCGCGGCACTGCGGATGGCGCAGCGTGTTACCGTGCGGCCGCTTCAAGGCGAACCACGCGAGGGAGTGGTGATCGCATTGCAGCGGGATCCCGATCCCCGTACTTTTTCCCATGCCGTGCGCGTGCGCTTGCCGGGTATGGGTTTGATGCCGGGACAGGCGGCCCGGGCGCTGTTGCCGCTGCCGCCCTTGCCGGATGCCCTGGTGGTGCCGGTGAGCGCAGTATGGTACGGCGAGCGCGGGGATTTCGTGTTCAAGGTGGAGGCGGGACGCTTGCAGCGGGTGGCGGTGGAGCTGGGCCCCCGCCACGATCCCTGGCAGGTGGTGCGCAAGGGCCTGGACGCGGGAGACATTGTGGTGTCCCGGGACGTGGCCCTGCTGAGCGACGGGCAGCCGGTGCGGCCGTTGCCTGCGGCCTCTGGCGAGGGACCCGGCAGGGATGCGCCTGCGGCGGCTGCAGATGGCGGGGCAATGGCGGCCGGAGTGCGGTGAAGGAGGCACCCGAACGGCACCGGCGATGGTCACTCGGATGCCTGTTCTGGCGGAACCCGCCGGCATGACTGGTGTCCAGGACGCACCATGTATACCCCACCGAAAACCGTTCGGTACGCAGCCGCGGGGAATTTTGGGGCTCTGATGATATGAAATTGGCGCGCTTCGCCATCCGCAATCCCCTGATCACCAACCTGCTCCTGGCGGTGGTCCTGGTGACCGGGGTGATGTCCTGGTATGCCATGCCCCAGGAGATGTTGCCCGTGGTGGAACTGGACAAGGTACGCATCACCACCGTCTACGAAGGGGCTGCGCCCGGCGAGGTGGAGCGCCAGGTCACCCTGCCGCTGGAAGAGGCCTTCGAAGGGATGGCCGACATCGACGTCATCAGCTCCACCAGCAGTGAGGGAATGTCCGTCATCGTCATCGAATTCAAACCCGGGGCGGACATCGACGATTTCCTGCTCGATGCCCGGACCGTGGTGGACCGCCTGGACGACTTGCCACCCGAGGCGGAGCGGCCCGAGATCAACCGCCTGCGCACGCGCTTTCCCGTGCTCAGTGTCGCGCTCTATGGCGAGGTGGCGCAGGCGGGTCTGCTGGATTTGGCACAAGAGGTCAAGCGGCGCCTGCTGGCGGTCCCGGGTATGGCCAGCGTGGGCGTGGCCGGCGAGCGAGACTGGGAGATCTGGGTGGAAGTGGATCCCGAGCTGCTGGCCGTGCGCCGCGTGACCCTAGGGGAGGTGGCCGCCGCGCTGCGCGACCATCTCACCGAGCTGCCCGGCGGTTCCATCGAGGCCCGCGATGGGGACATCCTCTTGCGGGGCATGGGCGTGGCTCCCGAACCACGGGCCATCGAGGCCCTGCCGCTGCGCAGCGACGAGGCCGGCGGCATCCTGGCGCTGGGCGCGGTGGCGCGCGTGTACCTGCGCCTGGAGGAGCCCCGCACCCTGGCCCGTTTCAACGGCCGGCCTTCCATCAACATGACCGTGACCAAGACTGCCCAGGCCTCCACCATCGAAGTGTCGGATCGGGTGCGGGCCCTGGTGACGGAGCTGAATCGCGAACTGCCGCCGGGCGTGCAGGCGGCGGTGTTCAGCGATCTCTCCAAGTATGTGCGCATCCGCCTGCAGACGGTCCAGTCCTCGGGCCTGGTGGGCTTGGTACTGGTGCTGCTGTCGCTCTATCTGTTCCTCAATTTCCGTGTGGCCCTGATCACGGCTCTGGGCATTCCGGTGTCCTTTCTGTTCGCCATCATCATGCTCCATTATTTCGGCTACACCATCAACATGGTGTCCTTGTTCGCCTTTCTCATCGTGCTCGGTATGGTGGTGGACGATGCCATCATCGTCACCGAGAACATCTACCGCCATCTGGAGCAGGGCCTGCCTCGCAGCGAGGCGGCGGAACGGGGCGTGCAGGAGGTGTTCTGGCCGGTCACCGCCTCCACGGCCACCACCATCGCCGCCTTCCTGCCCATGTTCGCTATGGGCGGTACCATGGGGGCCTTCATCGCCGTGATCCCGGTGGTGGTGATCTTCGCCCTGCTGGGCTCCCTGCTGGAGGCCTTCGGGGTCTTGCCCTCTCATGCCTACGAATGGCTGCGTGTGGGCCGCAGCCGGCAGGGATGGAGCTGGGCCCCGTTGCTGGAGCATTACGCTCGGTTCATGCGCTGGGTTCTGCCCAACCGCTATCTGGTGACCCTGGTCATCGTCGGCGTACTGGCCTTGAGTGTGGCCTACGCTGCCACACGCATGCCTTTCGAATTGTTCGGCCAGCTCGAGACGGGGCAGTTCTTCGTCAACGTGGAGGCCCCCAACACCTACAGTCTGGAGGATTCCGCGCGCCTGGCGACACGCGTGGAGGACGCGCTGCGGGAAGTGGTGCGGGAGGAGGAGCTGGAGAGCGTGTTGACCAACGTCGGCGTCACCTTCGTGGATTTCACCACCATCAAGTTCGAGAGCAATTACATCCAACTCATCGTGGACTTGAAACCGCGCCTGCCGCAAGGATTCATCGAACGCTGGGTCACCCCGGTGGTGAGCCTGCGCTTCGATCGGCAAGGGAGCCGCGCGCGCGATACGGCGGAGATCATTCGCCTGCTGCGCCAGCGGCTCGAGGTATTGCCGGGCATTCAGCGTTTTTCCATCCTCCGGCCTCAGGGCGGTCCCGCCGGTGCGGATCTCGAGGTGGGCGTTGCCGGTGACGACGTGGAGGTGTTGCGCCGTCTGGCCGGCCACATCGTGGACTATCTGCGGCGCCTGCCTGGGGTGTTCGACGTGCGCCAGGACTTGGAGCCAGGCAAACTGGAGTATCGCTATCTCCTCAACGATCGCGGCCGTTCCCTGGGACTCTCCCAGGCCCAACTGGCGGAGGCGGTGCGCGCTGGTTTTCAGGGGCTGGAGGCCACTCAGGTCACCGCAGGCAACCGGCGCCTGCCGGTGCGAGTGATCTATCCGGACTCCCTGCGCCACGATCCTGCCGCCTTGGCCCGCCTGCGCATCGTGCTGCCCGAAGGGCGCGTAGTACGGTTGGGTGAGGTGGCCGATATCACGCTCGCCCGCGGCTACGATTTGATCAAGCGCCGGCACGGCCAGCGCCTCGCCCTGGTGACCGCCGAAGTGGATTCGGAGGTGATCACGCCCCTGGAAGTGAGCCGGTTGGTGGCGAACGAGTTCGCTGCCCGCATCGAGGAACGGCCCGGCTATCAGCTGTTCTTCCTGGGAGAGAAACGCAAGGCCAACGAATCCATTCAGGACATGCTCTATGCCCTGGTGGTGGCGGTGGCGCTCATCTATTTCATCCTGGCCGCCTTGTTCAAGTCTTTGCTGGATCCACTGGTGGTGATGTTCGCCATCCCCTTCGGGGTGATCGGTGTCATCGCCGGGCATCTGCTGTTGGACTACCATCTCCAGTTTC
This sequence comes from Gammaproteobacteria bacterium, assembly GCA_015488555.1. GTDB lineage: Bacteria > Pseudomonadota > Gammaproteobacteria > SZUA-140 > SZUA-140 > S012-109. The sequence continues at coordinate 28,554 of WFNO01000069.1, read as the reverse complement.
TGTCGCTGGTGGGGTTCCTGGCCTTGGCGGGCATCGTGGTCAACGATTCCCTCATTCTGGTGGACTTCGCCCGCCGCTTGCGAGCCGAGGGTCGTGATCGCTACACGGCCATGGTGGAGGCAGGGCGGGTGCGGGCGCGCCCCATACTCCTGACCAGTATCACCACCTTCCTGGGCATCTCCCCACTCATCTTCTTCGCTACGGGGCAGACCGCCTTTCTCGCTCCCATGGCGGTGAGTCTGGGTTTCGGCCTGCTGTTCGCCACCGTGCTCATCCTGGTAGGCATTCCCTGTTTCTATCTGGTGGCGGACGATCTGCGCAATCTGGTAAGGAGCCGGCGGGCGGGAGCGGCCCATGTCTGACGCGCGACTGCACCTGGTGCAGCATTGGCTGGCCGCTCTCGGCCTGCCGGTGAGTACGTTGCGGCCGGCCTCCGCGGATGCCAGTTTCCGGCGCTATTTCCGCGTTTGGGTAGGCGAACGGAGCTTCATCGTCATGGACGCCCCTCCGGACAAGGAGGACTGCCGGCCCTTCGTGCAGGTGGCGGAGGTCCTGCGCCGGTTGGGCGTGAACGTGCCCCGCATTCACGAAATGGATCTGGAACGCGGCCTGCTGTTGCTCAGCGATTTCGGCGACCGCTCCTATCTGCGGGTACTCGATGCTGGTAATGCCACGGCACTTTACGGCGATGCCCTGGAGACGTTGTTGCGTATCCAGGCGGGTGGCGCAGACGATCTCCACTTGCCGCTTTACGATGCTGCGCTCCTGCGCCAGGAAATGGCCCTGTTCCAGGACTGGTACGTGGAACGCCACTTGGGTATACATTGGCCGCCCGCGGCCCGGGCCGCCTGGCAGGAGGCCTGCGAGCGCCTGGTGGTGGCGGCCCTGGAGCAGCCGCGGGTATGGGTGCACCGTGATTACCATTCGCGCAATCTCATGGTGGTGCCGGAGTACAATCCCGGGGTGCTGGATTTCCAGGACGCGGTGATGGGTCCTCTGAGCTACGATCTGGTGTCTCTGCTGCGCGACTGCTACATCCGCTGGCCACAGGAACGGCTGGACGAATGGCTGGCTCACTATCACCGCCGGGCACGGGAACAGGGGTTGTTGGACGGCCTGCTGGCGGGGCGGTGGCCGGAGATCACCCCGGCGCTGCTGCGGCGCTGGTTCGACTGGATGGGCGTGCAGCGCCATCTCAAGGCGGTGGGGATCTTCGCCCGCCTCTGGCATCGGGACGGCAAGCCCGGCTATCTGCGAGACATTCCCCGCACCCTGTCCTATCTGCTGGACGTGACCGGACGTTATCGGGAGCTGGCCGGTCTGCAGCGCCTGCTGCAGGATTTGCCGACGCCGGTCACCGAACCCGGGGGGCGGCGGGAACGACGATAGGGAACACAGCCTGCAGGGGCGTGGCATTCGTACTATAATCCGACGATCATGATCGGACACTCCCCCTTCCCCGTGCGTGTGTTCCGGCGCTGTCTGGGCGTGGTGCTCGCCACGGGTCTGCTCGCGGGCGGCCTTTCGCCGTTCCGGGTGGAGGCGGCGGGCCCGCCGCCGGCACCGGTGGTGGTGGCGCCAGCGGAGGAGCGATGGCTGGCGCCCACCATCTGGGTGTCGGGGGATGTGATCAGCCGCAACGAGGCGCGGGTGGCGGCGGAGGTGGCGGGGCGCCTGGAATGGGTGGCAGACGTGGGGGAGACAGTGGCCGCCGGTGCACCGCTGGCGCGCATCGATCATACCCCCCTGGCGCTGCAACGGGAAGAATTCGCCGCCGAGATCGCTCAGGTGGAGGCCCGCAAGGCCTTTCTGGAACAGGAAGTGCAGCGCCTGCGGCGCCTAGCCAAGCGCAACAACGCCGCGCTTACCCTGCTGGACCAGACCGTCTCCGAACTGGGCGTGGAACAGGCACGCCTGGCCTCGGCCCGGGCGCGCCTAGAGCAGGTGAAAGACCGCATTCGCCGGGCCACGGTACGGGCACCCTTCGCCGGTGTGGTGATGGCCCGCCTGCGCCAGCCGGGTGAGTGGGTGGACGGCGGCAGCGAGGTGGTGCATCTGCTGGATACCAGCCAGTTGGAGATCCGCGCTTTCGCACCCCTGGCCACCAGGCCCTATCTCACGCCGGGCATGGAACTGGACCTGGCCGCCGGCGAGGCGCGCGTGCAAGGTCGCCTGCGGGCCCTGGTACCGGCCGGCAACGCCCGCTCTCATCTGATGGACCTGCGATTGGATTTCCGCAATCCCGACTGGACGGTGGGACAGGTGGTGCGCGTGGCGGTGCCCACCGCCGAGGCCCGCAAGGCATTAGTGGTGCCGCGCGACGCCCTGGTGCTGCGCCGCAGCGGCATCTCCGTCTATCGCCTCACCGGTGATGGTGGGGCCGAGCGGGTGGTGGTGCGCACCGGCATCGCCGAAGGGGCTTTCATCGAAGTGATCGGCGATCTGCATCCCGGAGACCAGGTCATCGTACGCGGGGCCGAGCGACTGCGTCCGGGCCAGAAGGTCAAGGTGGTGGGGGGCGGCGCGCCATCCCCGATGGCTGGAGCCGGGAAGGCGACGTGAATCTGGTACGCCTGTCGCTCGCCAACCCGGTGGCAGTGGCGGTGGCTGTATTGCTGGCCCTCCTGTTCGGTGCCATCAGTCTGGCGCGATTGCCGATCCAGTTGACACCTGAAGTGGAGGAGCCGCAGATCAGTATCCGCACCAACTGGAGGGCGGCTGCTCCCGCCGAGGTGGAGGCAGAAATCATCAAGCCCCAGGAAGACGCCTTGCGTGGTTTGCCCGGTGCCGTGCGCCTGTTGTCCCAGGCCCAGCGCGGCCAGGGTACCGTCACCATTACCTTCGCCGTGGGAACTGATCTGCGACGTGCCCTGCTGGAGGTGATGAACCGACTCAATCGCGTGCCCCGTTATCCTCCAGATGCAGACGAACCCGTGATTAGTACGGTGGGCGGCAACAGCCGCGCCATCGCCTGGTTCATCCTCAAGACCCTTCCCGGAAACGACCGCGACATTGCCAGCTATCAGGACTTCATCGAGGAAGTAGTACAGAGCCGCTTCGAACGCGTGCCCGGCGTGGCCCGTTCTGAAGTACGCGGCGGGCGCGAGCAGGAGATCCGCATTACCTTCGATCCCTATCGCGCCGCCAGTCTCGATATCCAGTTGCCCGAGGTGGTGGGGCGCATCGATACCGAGGACGTTTCTGGAGGCTTTATCGACGTGGGCAAGCGACGCTATACCCTGCGCTTCGCCGGCAGCTACGACGTGCAGGAGCTGCAGGAAATGATCCTGGCCTGGCGTGACGGCCAGCCGGTGCGCCTGCGGGACGTGGCAGAGGTGGCCGTCATGCCCCAGGATCGAACCAGTTTCGTGATCCAGAACGGCCGCCTGGCCATGGCCGTCAATGCCCATCGCGAGACCGGGGTCAATGTGCTGGAGGTTATGGAGGGTCTGCGCCAGGCGGCCGCCGAATTACGCGATGGGCCGCTGGCGCGTGCTGGTCTCTCCTTCGAGCAAGTCTACGACGAGACAGTCTACATTCACAGGTCCATCTCCATGGTGCGCAACAATCTTCTCCTGGGGGTGTTCCTGGCCACCGTGGTGTTGTGGTGGTTCTTTCGAAAGTTGCGAGCCACGCTGATGGTGGCTCTGGCCATTCCGATCTGTATCTTCGGTAGCTTTATCTTCATGGATGCCGCCGGTCGCACCCTCAACGTTATTTCTCTGGCAGGGTTGGCCTTCGCGGTGGGCATGGTGCTGGATGCTGCCATCATCGTTCTGGAGAACATCGTGCGTCTGCGCGAAAGCGGTTACGACAGCCGCCGGGCGGCCCTGGAGGGGGCGACTCAGGTGTGGGGAGCCCTGCTGGCTTCCACGGCTACCACCGTGGCCATCTTCCTGCCGGTGGTGTTCCTGGAAGATGAGGCCGGGCAATTGTTCGCCGATCTGGCCTTGACCATCGCCGTGGCCATACTCTTCTCTCTGGTGGTGGCCATCACCGTGTTGCCAGCCACCGCCATGAGCGGATTGCGGGCCACCGAACTGCAGGACCGGCATCGCCATTGGTGGCAGGGCGCCACGGCTGCCATCATGCGCCTGACGGACACTCCCGGGCGCCGGATCCTGTGGATCGCAGTGCTGGTGACCGTGCCCGTGCTGCTGGTGCTGTGGCTCAAACCCCAGGCCGACTACCTGCCGGAGGGCAACCGTAATCTGGTGTTCGCCTTCATCAACCCCCCGCCGGGACACAACATCGAGGCTCTCGAGCGGGAGATGGGCCAGGTGGTGGCCGAGCAGTTACAGCCCTATCTGGAAGGACGCAAGCAACCGCAGGTGTTGAACTATTTCTTCGTCGCCTTCGCCCGCGGCATGTTCATGGGCGTGCGCACCGTGGATCCACGGCGAACTAGTGAGTTGCTACCCATTCTCAACGGCATCCTGCGCAGCTTCCCCGACACCATCGGTTTCGCCTTTCGTGCCTCCTTGTTCGGCGGTTTCGGCGAGGGGCGCAAGATCAACATGGACATCCAGGGGCGCGATCTGGACACCTTGCTGGCGGCGGCGCGCACCGGTTTCCTCACCATCCGCAAGGTGTTGCCGGGAGCCTCGGTGCGCCCCTTCCCGGGGCTCGATCTCGCTGAACCCGAGCTGCGCCTCGTGCCCGACGAGCGGCGCATCGCCGAGGCGGGTTGGAATCGCAGCGACATGGCGGGGATCATTCGCGCACTGGGAGACGGCCTCTACGTGGGGGATTATTTCGACGGTGAGCGTAGTCTGGACGTAATCCTGCGCGCCCATCCCTGGCACACACCCGAAGAACTCCTGGGCCTGCCGTTGGCGACTCCAGAGGCAGGGATTTTGCCGCTCGGTGAACTGGTGCGCCTGGAGCGGACTGCAGGACCGGACGAGTTGCGCCGGGTGGACCGCCGGCGCACGGTGACCTTGCAGGTGGGACCTCCGGAGGGCATGTCCCTGGAGGCGACCCTGGCCCAGCTCGAGGCTCAGGTGACGCCGGTGGTGGAAGGACTCTTGCCGGAAGACGGCGAGGTTCGTTACAGTGGAACTGCGGACAAGCTGGAGACGGCGCTGCGCAACATGGCGGGTAGCTTCGTTCTCGCTATTGCCATTCTCTACCTGCTCATCAGTGCCCTGTTCCGTTCTTTCCGGGACAGCCTGCTGGTATTGCTGGTGATTCCCCTGGCCACTGTGGGCGGAGTGGTGGCCTTGCAGCTCACCAATCTCTGGAATCGCTACATGGTGCCGTTGTGGGGTGGTCTGCCCGATTTTCAGGCCATGGACCTATTGACCATGATCGGTTTCGTTATCCTGCTGGGGCTGGTGGTCAATAATGCCATTTTGCTCGTCCATCAGACCCGGGCGGCGGAGCGCTCCGGCATGGCGCGCCGGGCGGCAGTGGAACAGGCCATCCGCCTGCGCTTGCGTCCCATTCTCCTGAGCACCCTCACCAGTATCTTCGGCATGCTGCCCCTGCTGGTGATGCCTGGTGCCGGCACCGAGTTGTACCGGGGTATGGCCGCAGTGATCGTTGGGGGCATGAGCGTCAGCGCCGCGTTTACCTTGTTGTTGCTGCCTAGTCTGTTGCGTATCGGCGAGACTGCGACCCCCATCACACCCATGCGGTGACAGTCTTCGCTTCTTCTTCGGCGCGTTCAATATAGGCTGTTTCATTGCCGATAAGGGCAAGGAAGGAAACCACAGACCTGAAGGTGCGCATTGCCCTCGCAGGCCTGTACGTCATTGTCAGGAGAACGAACAATCGATGCAGAGAGCAGGAGAGCGATGAATAGAACCGCAGCTGGAATCCCGGCGTCGTCCGCGATGCAACCTGCAATGCAGGGACGGAAGATGGCTGCGGACGAACCGCTACTCAACATCCGCGCACGTCTCGAACGCCTGGATCGTTTGCCACCCATGCCTGAGATGACGCAGAAGATCATCCAGCTGAGTGCCGATCCCGATGCCCACGTCAAGGATTTGGTGAAGATCGTGCAGTTGGATCCCAGCTTGTCCGCGCAGATCATGCGCTATGCCAATTCTCCCTTCTTCAGTTATCGGGGCAAGGTGGATTCTCTGGATACCGCCATCACTCGGGTGTTGGGGTTCAACACCGTGCTCAATCTGGCGCTCGGTGCCACTGCTGCCAAACCGTTCCGCATTCCACGTAACGTTCCTCTGGGGCTCGATGCCTTCTGGCAACATGCGGTCTTCAGTGCCGCTTTGGTGCAAGCCTTGAGCAGCATCGTGCCACGAGAGATCCGCCCGCCGGCTGGTCTGGCCTATCTGGCGGGCATGCTCCACAATTTCGGTCACCTGCTCCTGGGGCACCTGTTCAAGAAGGAGTTCCTGATCCTCAACAAGTTTATTACCAACGAACCGGACAAGCCCATCGAAACGCTGGAACAGGAGGTGCTCGGCACTGATCATGGTAGTATGGGCGCCTGGTTGCTGGAGGCATGGAAATTGCCGGAAGAGATCGTCGTTGCCGCGCGAGAGCACCACAACGAGGGTTATGCCGGACCACATGCCATCTATGCCCAATTGGTGTTGATAGCGGACCGCCTGCTCAAGTCCCATGGCATCGGCGATGCCCACACCACGGCACTCCCGCCCCAAGTACTGGGATTTCTGGAGATCGGGGAATATCAGGTCATGACGGTGACGGAACGGATATTGGCAGGCTGCGAAGGGCTGGAGGCGATGGCACGCCAATTCTCCTCTTGATGCCGCAAGGTGTGGGCAGGCGGTCAGGCGTTGGAAGCGCAGACCTGGGTATAGTCGTCGTAACCCGGGAATTCCGCCCCCTCGCGACAATAGCGGCACTGGGGATTGGCGCGGGTTTTGAGCAGCGTGAATTGGGAGGAGAGGGCATCATAATGTAGTTGCCTGCCTACCAGGGGCTCGCCGATGCTCAGCAGGATCTTGATGACCTCTACCGCCTGTAACAATCCCAGGACGCCAGGCATGACACCGAGCACTCCCGCCTCGGCACAGGAGGGTGCCAACTCCGGAGGCGGGGGTTGCGGAAACATGCAGCGATAGCAGCCTCCCTGTGCCTTCTCGTAAGCGGGCCAGAACACTGTGATCTGGCCTTCAAAGCGATAGACAGCGGCGTGGACGTTGGGCAGACCCAGTTTTACACAGGCATCGTTGATGAGATAGCGGGTGGCGAGATTGTCGGTACCATCCACGATCACGTCGTAGCCGGTGAAGATGTCCTCCACGTTGCCGCTGTCGAGATGGGTCTGATAACCGATTACCTCGATGCCGGAATTGAGGGCCTGCAGGGCAATCTTGGCCGATTCCACCTTGGGCATGCCCACGCGTTCTTCCGTGTGCAGGATCTGGCGCTGGAGATTGCTGCGATCCACGACGTCGTGATCCACCAGTCCCAGGGTGCCCACGCCCGCGGCGGCGAGATAATAGGCGGCAGGCGAACCCAGACCGCCGGCACCGATGAGCAAGACCTTGCTGTCCAGTAGTTTCAACTGGCCTTCTTCTCCCACGTCAGGCATGAGCAGGTGGCGGGCGTAGCGTTCCCGGTCCTGCGGTTTGAGGAAACGTGGGATCTCGAAGGGATGACCCTCGTTTTTCCAGCGGTTGAAACCACCCTTGACCGAACGCACGTCCCGATAGCCGAGCTGCTTGAGGGATTCTGCTGCGAACAAGGAACGTACCCCACCCGCGCACAGGACCAGCAAAATACGGTCCATATCAGGAACGGCTTCTTCGATGCGCAGCTCCAGATAGCTGCGTCCCAGGCGATAGGCGCCGGCAGGGCTGCCCTGAATGATCTCGTCCTGGTCGCGCACATCGATGAGGACCGCTCCCTGTTGCTGCAGGGCCAGGGCCTCGGCGGGGGTGACTTCTGGGATCTCAGCGCGTAGTTCAGCGAGTCGGCGGTCTTTGCCCTTCATGAATGAACCTCCGGGGATCGATTGAAAGTCGACGGATAGGGAGTTCCGTTCCGCTGAAGCCCCTCTTTCCATTCCCTATTTGCAATTTCCGGCTGCAATCTCTGGGAGGATGGTCCGAACCGAACTTTGAACTGAAGCCTGAGCTGAAAAGGGATGATCGTGGCGGGGAACATCGCTTCTCCCATTGTACTACAAAACGCCCCACTGGACATGTGTCTGGAACCTAGTCAGTGTCCGTCTTCCTGTGCGCGTTTCCGGAGGGATCTAACCCGGCATCCGGTCTGCAGCAGGATCACCAGTAAGATCATTGGCAGATTGCGGCGCCCGGCATATCCTGCACTGCGGATCGGGGATGAAATGGCTGATCCGGAACTGCAGAGACTTGGCGTTGAAACGCAGCAGGCGACTATGAAGGATATCGCCTGCTCCGAGCAGGATCTTGAGGGCCTCCAGGGCCAAGAGGCTGCCGATGACGCCGGCCACGGGTGCGAGGATGCCCTGTTCACTACAGCTGGCGGCAGCGTTTGCAGCATCAGGCGGATAGAGACAGGCCAGACAGGGGCTTGCTGTCTCGTCGAAGCGAAACACAGTGGCTTGTCCTTCCCAACCGATCACGGCGCCGCTCACCAAGGGTTTGCTCAACGCCTGACAAGCTGCATTGATGGCATAACGGGTAGGAAAATTGTCGCTGCCGTCTATGACTACGTCAGCCATGGCGACCTGCTCCTGCAGCGACGCGCCATCGAGGCGATAATTGAGGGCCATGACACGAATTTCGGGATTGAGATCGGCCAGGGTGTCGGCGGCCGATTCTGCCTTATTGCGCCCGATGTCGCCGGTGCGGTGGAGGATCTGGCGATGCAGATTGCTAAGTTCCACGGTATCGCCGTCGCAGATGGTGAGCTGACCGATGCCACAGCCGGCCAGGTAGAGCGCCGCCGGCGAGCCCAGGCCACCGGCGCCCACCAGCAGGAGTCGGGCCGCCAGCAGCCGTTCCTGGCGGGCGAGATCGATCTCCGGAAGCAGCAGTTGGCGGCTGTAGCGGAGGAGAAGTCTGTCTTCCATGGTTGCAAATGGTACGGTCAATACCGGTAACGCCAGAAACAATCCTGTGGTTCGCGGCGGTCGTCCGCCCAACCGCCCAGCAGATAGATATCACGATCGATCACTCCCACGCCCATGGCCGCCAGGGTGTGGGGCATGGGCGGTAGGGGATACCAACGGGCCGCTTGTAGGTCATAGACCGCGGCGTGGTCACCAATGCCCTCACCACTATAACCGCCGAACACGAAGATGCCGCCATTCACTTGGCAGGCGCCGTGTCCAGCCGCTGTCCAGGGCAGGGTGAGTTCGCCACGCCGCCAGTGGTTCGTCGCCGGGTCATAGATCTCGGTATGGTCGAAGTTATTGAAGCCCTGCGGGGTGAAAGCCACCCCGCCCATGGTGACGATCTCGTTGCCGACGACCACGGCTTCCAAGGCGAAACGGGGAGTGGGCAGGGGGGCGATTTCTTCCCAGCGGCCACTCGCGAGATCGAGGCGCTCACAGAAGGCGAAGCCAGGATCGGTCTGGGGGCCGGCCACTACGGCTTCCGGATGGTGGCCGCCCATGATGTAGAGGTGGCCGTCCAGCACTACGCCGGCGGGATAGTCGTGGGGCATGAGCATGTCGGGGCCGCGTTCCCAGGTATCGCTGTTCGGATAATAGATCTCGGTAGTGGGCAGGAATCTGAACGTCCCGTTTGCCTGTTTGAAGCCGCCGCCCACCACATAAATGGCATCTCCAACGGTATGCGCAATGGCACCAGAGCGCAGCGTAGGCATATCACGGCCCCGGGACCAACGACCCGTGGCAGGATCGTAGATGATGACCGAATTGAGGCTCTTGAACCGAGGGCCGCCACCGCCGAAGCCGTAGATCTTGCCCTGGTAGACAGCGGTGGGACAATGAGAGCGGGCGCTGGGGAGGTCTGGGAGCTTTTCCCAGCATCCCTCGCTGAGGGCATGCGTCATGGTAATTCTCTCTCTTTTGTCATGGATAATAGATACGATTGCTTTTGGTATCACAAAATGTGATGTGAACATTCAAGGTGGCGTCATGCTAGTGTAAGTTGTAGCTTGGCTGCGTGCGATCCACCGCTTCTAATGAAACCTGACATTATGCCGAAATACAAGCTGTTATCTACACAGGAAAGGGAGTGTCGTCCGGTAGGGCGGGCAGTGTAGGGTGGACGATTTCGTCGCCAGGGAGAATGTGGTATCATGAAAACATCTTATGATCCGAAGATGCAGGCAGGCCATTCTCGTCTGCCACCGCTACTTTCTGACGAGGATTCTTGGCGCAAGGGCATGCGAAGAGGCTGTGCGCAAAGCTGCGACGGCCGACAGGATCCGCGCACAACATCACGCCTTGTTTTGGTTTTTTCCAACCGCCGGGAAGCGGGCCGAGAGGGATCTTCAGCAGTCTTGCGTGGTCGAGTTGCGGTCGGGGGTGACGGGCGCTTCCGGACCGATGCGGGAGCTGGTGAGGGGCGCGGGGATGCGGGCTGGGCAAGGAAGATGGGGGATGGCGATCCGGCGCCCGTTGCGAAATAGCCTGAAGTGGAACCGTCCTGAGGAGATGATCCATGCGCAATAACCCAGTGAACGCAGGCAAGGTTTTTGGGGACTCCATACACGAATTGTCACCTCCCGAGGAAAATCACCATCCTGATCCTCTCCCGCCATTACGAGATCGCCACGGTAGAACTTTCGATTATGTCCGGATTGCTGTGATCGAGCAGTGCAACCTGCGCTGTACCTACTGCATGCCAGAGGAGGGGGTGCAGTTCAAAGAAAAGGACATGGTCTTGAGCACGGAGGAGATCCTGCGGGTGGTGAACATCCTGGCACGTATGGGGGTGCGCAAGGTCCGTTATACGGGCGGTGAACCGCTGGTGCGTTCGGACATCGTGGACATCGTGGCTCGTACTGTGGAGACCCCTGGCGTCAGGGCGGTGCACATGACCACCAACGGTTTGTTGTTTTCCAAGTATGCCCGGGTCCTGCGCGAGGCTGGCTTGTTCGGGGTCAATATCAGTCTCGATTCCCTGCAGGAGGACAAGTTCCAACAGATCACCCGGCGCAGTGGTCTGGACAAGGTGCTGGAGAGTATCGACTTGGCAGTGGAATTGGGTTTTCCCCGGGTAAAGATCAATGTGGTGTTGATGCGCGGTTTCAATGAGGACGAGCTGATTCCCTTCTGCGAACTGACGCGGGACAAACCAGTGACCGTCCGTTTCATCGAATTCATGCCCTTCGATGCCCACCAGATCTGGGAGACCGGCCAGCACTTCGCTAGTGCTGCTGACCTGTGCACCCAGATCGAAACACATTACCGTGATGCCGGTATCAATCCCGCATCCGGTACCCGCACCGAACACCACATTTACCAAGTGCCGGGCTATGCCGGCAAGATTGCCGTGATCCCGGCTTTTACCCGCAGCCTGTGCGGCAATTGTTCCCGAATCCGGGTGACCGCCGACGGCAACATCATGAACTGCCTCTATTCTGAAGTGCCCTATCACCTCAAGGATCTGATGCGCAACGGCGGCAGCGACGACGACATCGTGGCCCTGTTCCGCAAGGCCTTCGACGAGAAATACAAGGATGGCTTCGAGGCCAAGAAGGCGGCCAGCATCGCCGCCAAGATCAATGTCTCCGATATCGATCGGGTCCGTTCCAGTATGACCCAGATCGGGGGTTGAGGCCCGTGCCTGCGGCCGTTTTCCCGGATCGGTTTTTTCAGGCAAACTTGCAGACAACCAGACTCCAGAAACCAGAGCGGGGGACGTGACGACCATGAGTTACAACGATCTGACCCATTTCAACGCCGCCGGAGAGGCGCACATGGTGGACGTGGGCGGCAAGGCCGTCACCACGCGCGAGGGAGTGGCCGAGGGCCGTATCTATATGCAGCCCGAGACTCTTAAGAAGATCATGGAAGGAGGACACAAGAAGGGTGACGTGCTGGGCATCGCACGGGTAGCCGGCATCATGGGTGCCAAGAAGACGCCGGAGCTGGTGCCCCTGTGCCATCCCATCATGATCACCGCCGTGGATGTGGAATTGACGCCAGAGCCGGACAAAAATGCCGTATATTGCAAGGCCACGGTCCGGTGCAATGGGCAGACCGGAGTGGAGATGGAGACGCTTACTGCCGTCCAGGTGGCCCTGCTCACCATCTACGACATGTGCAAGGCGGTGGATCGCGGCATGATCATCTCCGAGGTGGGGTTGCTGTACAAAACCGGCGGCAAATCAGGTACCTGGCGTCGGACCGGCAGTTGAGAGTTTTTTCTGGGCGTCCCGGCCGGTGGATGAATGGGGTCAGCACATTGTGTCGAGCGAGGAACGGGTATGGAGATCAAAGTGAGGTATTTCGCCAGTTTGCGCGACCGCCTGGGACGCGCGGAAGAACAGGTCAGTTTCGATGAGGAAACGGTGACCGTGGCCGATCTGTGGCAGCGGATTTCCGACGAGCCCATTGCGGACAACATCCTGGTGGCCGTTAACATGGAATATACGGATACCAGTCATCGGCTCAAGCACGGGGACGAAGTGGCCTTCTTCCCCCCAGTGACTGGAGGTTGATCATGAAAGTGGCGATCACGAAAGAAGCACTGGACCCCTACAAGGAAGTGGTGGCGTACGAACGGGAGGCCCTGCCGCCGGGCAAACACGGCGGGGTGGTGATCTTCGTCGGCACCATGCGGGATTTCAACGACGGGGAAAACGTGCGCTCCATGAACCTGGACTACTATCCGGGCATGACGGAACGCCACATCGAACGGGTCTGCCAGGAGGCGATGGACGAGTGGGACATCATGGATACATTGGTGGTGCACCGGGTGGGAGAGATGGTGCCCACCGATCCCATCGTCGTAGTCGCCGTTTGGTCCGCCCATCGCAAGGATTCTTTCGATGCCTGCCGTTACATCATCAATTACCTGAAAGAGAGCGCACCTTTCTGGAAATGCGAGATCACCACCGAGGGCAAGAAACACTGGGTGGAACACAATTCGGAAGATCCGGGTGTGGCCAAGAGGAGGTTGCAAAAGACGGCCTGAGCGTCTTTCCTGCCGTTTGGCCAACAAGTGGGCCCCGTCCCCGCCGCGCGTGGGCACGGGGCCTTCTCATGATGGCCTGCCGGTGGTGGCGGGCTTACCCTGTGGCAATCGTGCGGCGATCGAAGAACCAGTGCGGCGCGTTTTTTCTCGACCATGAACGCTGTTCTCGACGCCGGGTTCCTGGTGGGTGTGCATCCGGTCCTCGAGGTGAAAACAGAGTAATTATGTGGTATGATCTTAAATTAACATGTATGAAGATTCCCCTGCAGAGGGTCCGGTCATGACTCCTCGCCCTGTCCCTTCAACTGTCTCGTCGCTGTTCTTCGCGGTACTCGTGGCTTCGATGCTGGTTCTGGCAGATGTGCCCTTTGCCTGGGCGCACAAGGTGAACATGTTCGCCTTCGCCGAGGGGGCCGAGATCTACGTCGAGGGCTATTTCTCAGACGGCAAGCGGGCCCGCAACAGCGCGGTGAAGGTTTACGATTCACAGGATCGCCTGCTGGTGGAGGGGCGCACGGATGACAAAGGCCAGTTCACTTTTCCCATTCCCGTGGAGGACGATCTGCGCATCAGCCTCGATGCCGGAATGGGCCACCGCACCGAGTATCGCCTCAGCCGGGCGGAGCTGAGCGGTGGGCTGGAGGACGGCACCGTTGCTCAGGTGGCGGCGGCCGCTCTCGCGGGCGGGCCGTCCGGTGCCCGGGCCGAGCAGCAGGGTGCCCCGGCGGCCGATTCCGTATCCGAGACCGCCTGTCCGGCCTCCGGCGGCGCAGTGGACGAGGCGGCCATCCGCCGGGCCGTGGGCGAGGCCATCCGCCCGCTCATGCGTAGCATCTCGGAATTGCAGGAGCGGCGCGGGTTCAGCGACATCGTTGGTGGGATCGGTTTCATCGTCGGTATCGTCGGCCTGTTTTTCTATTTCAAGGCCAAGCGCCTGCTGGAGGAGCAGCGCCGGTCCAGAACCACTGGCGGTGGGGAGTCCCACTGACCGGATGGTACCCCTGCTTCGGTCACGCTTCGGATCCCGCCCTCTCCTGGATTTTATGCACGCGCTTACCGATACAGATGAGGAACCACCGATTGCAACGAAGATCCATGAACATCAGGTGAAGCCATGCACATCTCCGAAGGCATTTTGTCCGCTCCCGTGTTGACCGCCGGGTTCGCTGGTACCGCCGTGCTGGCGGCGGGTACCATGCGCCGGCTCGACATGGAAGAGATTCCCAAGATCTCGGTGATCACCTCGGTGTTCTTCGTCGCTTCCCTGATCAAGGTACCGGTGGGTCCGGCCAGCGTGCATCTGATCCTCAACGGGCTGGTGGGCATCGTGCTCGGCTGGCGGGCCTTTCCTGCCATCATGCTGGGCATCATATTGCAGGCTATCATCTTCGGGCACGGCGGGGTCACGGTGATCGGCGTCAACACCCTCATGCTGGGTGGCGGTGCCCTGGTGGCCTATGGGGTCTGGCAGTTGCGCCACCGCTTTCACCTGCGCCAGCGCGAATTGGTCTTCGGTGCCTTGGCCGGTGCGGCCGGGACCATCAGTTCTGGACTGGTGCTGGCCCTGGCCCTGGTCACCACCGGCGAGGCCTTCCATGCCATCGCCGCCACCGTGCTGGCCGCCCACATCCCCATCATGCTGATCGAAGCGGCGGTGGTGGGGGCCTGCGCCGAGTTCCTGCAACGGATCAAGCCCGACGTGCTGGCCGGCCAGCAGCTGCCCCGCCAGCGGCCGGTGGCGGATTCCGCTACGCCGCCTTCACGGGAGTGAGTGACGCCGTGGCGCTGGACATCGATCGCTATGCCCATCTGGAGTCGCCGGTACAGCGCTGGGATCCGCGCTTCAAGATCGCCACGCTGGCGGTGCTGGTGCTGGCCATCGCCCTGTTGCAGACCCTGCCCGCAGCGGGGCTGGCTCTGGTGCTGGCCGCCTTCCTCCTGGGGCTCAGCAACCTGCCCGCGCGTTTCCTCACCCACGGCCTGGGTTTCGTGGTGGTGTTCCTCCTGCCGTTCTTTCTCGTGATGCCGTTCAGCTATCCGGGGGCACCTGCCTTCGAGTTGCTGGGCCTGCCCTTCGCCTGGGAGGGCCTGCGCCTGGCCCTGCTCATCTTCCTCAAGGCCTTGGCCATCGTCATGATCAGTTTCACCGCCTTCGGCTCTACTCGTTTCGACCTCTCCATGTTGGCGCTGCAGCGGCTCAAATGTCCGTCGGTGGTGGTGCAGATGCTGTTGTTCACCTATCGTTACACCTTCGTCTTTCTGGGGGAGATGCGCCGCATGTACACTTCCATGCGCGCCCGGGGCTTCGTGCCGGGAACCAATCTGGCCACCCTGCGGATCTACGGGCACTTCGTGGGTACCTTGCTGGTGCGCAGTTTCGATCGCACCGACCGGGTCTACAAAGCCATGCTGTCCAAGGGTTACCGCGGCGAGCTGCACTCACTGGTGACCTTCCAGGCGGTGCCTGCGGACTATGTCAAGACGGCCGCCGGTCTGGTGCTGGCGTTTCTGTTGCTGTCCGCCGACCGGGCCGGTCTCTGGGTGCGAGCCGAGACAGGATGGTTTTGAGGTTGTCATTGAGCGAGGAAAGGCTGCACGTGAGCGAGGGCACCGAAACCATGATCGATGTGGACCAGGTCTGGTTCACCTATCCCGACGGGCACGAGGTGCTCAAAGGACTCAGCTGCCGTATCCGGCGCGGCGAGAAGGTGGCGCTCATCGGTCCCAACGGGGCCGGCAAGTCCACGTTCATGAGCCACCTCAATGGGGTCCTCCTGCCCACTTCCGGACGGGTGTTGATCGACGGCATGGAGGTGAACAAGTCCAATCTCACCGCCATCCGGCGCAAGGTGGGCATCGTGTTCCAGGATCCAGACGATCAACTGTTCTGTCCCACGGTGTTCGACGACGTGGCCTTCGGTCCCTTGAACCTGGGCCTGCCGCGCGAGGAGATCGAGGCCCGGGTACGCGAGGCCCTGGCGGTGGTGGGGCTGGAGGGGTTCGAGCAACGCTCCTCCTTCCATCTGTCCTTCGGCGAGCGCAAGCGCCTGGCCTTGGCCACCGTGCTCTCTTACCGGCCGGACATCCTGGTCTTCGACGAGCCCTCCACCAACATGGACCCCCTCAACCGCCGCAATCTCATCAACTGGCTCAAGGCCTCGGACAAGACCATCCTCCTGTGTACCCACGACCTGGACATCGCCCTGGAGGTCTGCGACCGCTGTCTGTTGCTGGTGGACGGCCGCATCGCTGCCGACGGGCCGGCGCGCGAGATCCTCTACGATCGCAGGCTCCTGGAAGAGAACCAGCTGGAGTTGCCGCTCGCGCTCATGACCCACGAACTCCTGCACGGGATCCTGCACGAACAGGAGATGGACGAGGAACACCGCCAGATCATCGGCCGTTTCCTCCACGCCCATCGCCATGCCCATGGGCCGGACGGCCACGTACACGTGCATCTCCATGCCCACGACCACGATCACAGCCACCTCCACGAGGAAGTGGACGAGCGGCATTTCCATGAATTCGAGCCCCACGACCACGGCGAGGGAGACCACCGTCACGTGGGCATCCCCCATTCCCATGTTCGCCGTGATGGTGCTGGCCGGGATACAGGAGGGGGGGGCGAATCATCCCCACGACGGGGTTCTCGAGTGGATTAGCCTGCAACCTTTGGTGCGTTTGAGAGACTAATCTTGCAGGGGACAGAAGGGGGAGGACGAGATTCGTATTCTTCGAAACATGATTTCGGTATAACCTGCACACTTCGCAAGAGAAGGATAGCGCACATGACAAAGAAGGATTTGACCATCGATTTGGCGGCTCTGGCTCTGCACTGGAAGGTGCTGATCAGCGGGTTTGTAATCATTCTGGGAGCGGGTTATCTGGCCGCCGCTCTCAACGCCGCCCTGGCGGTGGGGATCAGTGCCGAGGCCATCGCCGACCACTATGGAGACAAGAGTCTCTCGCAGGAAGAACAGGCGATGATGGAGCAGCAGGGATTCGTGGAGGAGGAGTTTTCCCTGGACGACGAGGAAGAGGTGAGTAATGGCGGCGCAAGCATGGGTCATCTGGCGATGGGGACCGATATGGCCGCTCACGACATGGGCGAAATGGCCATGGAAGGACATGAGACGGGTGGGGCGGTAGATGATTCTCTGCCACCGCAGATTCTGGTTCAACTAGCCCACATCCATTTGTTAGGCTTCTCCTTATTGCTGCTGGGCATGGGCGGTCTGTTTTGCCTCACCCGCGTATCGCCTGGCATGAAGACGCTGCTAGTAGGGACGCTGGCTCTCAGCTTCCTGGGCGATATTGCTGGCCTCAATCTCACCCGTTTCGTCTCTCCCGATTTTGCCTGGCTCACCATGATCGGGGGTACGCTGATTGGGATCTGCCTGGCGATCATGATCCTGCGGGTATTGTGGGAGCTGTGGCTGATGCGCCCTGTTCGCTGAGCGCCGGTACCGCTACGTGTGCGACATGCCGCTGATGGCGGTAGTGACCCTGCCGTGGCTGTCCGTTGAGGATGCCGGATAGGAGGAGAAGGTGCGGCCGGGCGTTGGGTGACGAATGGCGCCGGGTAAGATAAAATAGCCGGCCATCATCAGCTTGTGTTCCAATGCGGCGGCTACTGCCACTCGCTTCTGGCTTGTGGCCGTCACGTGGGACCGACCACATGGCCCGCGAGTACACGGCTCGTCATCCGCTGTCCAGCCTTTCGAAGCGAAACGCGAGGCGAGGCTGGAGTGGAGGCTGCCAGCCGATACAGGACGATTTAGCAGCAGGACCTGGAAAGATGGAACGGATCACGATGTCTCTGGATTCGGCATTGGCCGAACAATTCGATGCCTTTATCAGCGAGCATGGCTATACCAATCGTTCCGAGGCCATGCGGGATCTCATACGCCAGCAGCTGGAGAAGGAACGCCTGGAGAAGTCCGAGGACGGTTACTGTGTGGCCACCTTGAGTTACGTCTACAATCACCACGAGCTGGAGTTGGCCAGTCGTATCACAGAGGTTCACCATCACCACCACGAGTTGAATCTTGCCGGTCTCCACGTGCATCTCGATCACGACAACTGCTTGGAGATTGCCATTATGCGTGGCCCCATTAAGAAAGTGCAGGCGCTGGCCAACGCGGTGATGGCGGAGCGCGGCGTGCGGCACGGTAAACTACATATGGTGCCGGTGGCCTTGGCAGAAGAGAGTCATGGCCACGGAGACACTCCTCATGTACATAGCCGGCCCTTGACTTAAAGCACCGAGGGACGGCGGTGCGAGAGAAAGAGGCTTGTACACGCATCGTCTATGTGCGCCACGGCGAGGTGGATTTTCCCCACGACCGCTTGTACTGCGACGCGCGCGAGGATCCACCGCTGACTCCAGAAGGGAAGCGCCAAGCTCGCGCGGCCGCTGAACTGCTGCGTGGTATGGCGGTGGATGTGGTCTACACCAGTCCCATGCAGCGGACCCGTGATACGGCTGAACCCATTGCTATGGCCGCGGGTGTCCCACTGCAGGTGCATGAGGGACTCAAGGAACGCCCCTTCGGAACCTGGGACGGCCTGTATTTCGATGAGATCGCCCGCGATTATCCGCAGGAGTTCGTGGCCTGGAAACAGGATCCGGTGCACTTTGTGCCCCCTGGTGGGGAGCCAATCACTGAGCACGCTCGGCGCATCCGGGCGGCTGTGGCGGAGATCCGCGCGCGCCATCCGGGGCAGAATATCGTAGTGGTGGCACACGTGGGCCCCATTCGCATGTGCGTGACCGAAGTCCTGGAAATGCCCTTGGAAGCCTATCGCCGCTTGACCATCGACTATGGCTCACTGACGTGCATCGATTATGGCAAGCGCCAGCACAATCTCGTCTATCTCAACCGCGTCTCTTGAAGTGCGCTGGCGTGGAGGATTGATAACTTGTTGAAAAATAAAGATAGTGGAAAGATCGGGGTCGGCGAGGCAAGTATATGGATGGGCGCGGATGGACATGATTCGGAGTTCTATGATATGATTAGACTAAGTATGTAGATGGGATTGGATCCAGGAGGCGTTGCCATCGGCCTCATAGGGTGAAGTTCGAGGGATTGCTTCTCTCCGAAAGCCTGAAGGACGCTGGTTCCGAGTAGAATTTTAACGGGCTCTGGTTGAATTGGAGATTTAGGTGCTACGATGGGATGCCGGTGGAGGAGCGAATTGGGATCATCAGCAAATAATCTCTGGAGTTGACCATGACAAAGCTTGCATGAATCTCATGGATTCCAGATATAGATCCTAATATAGAGGTTAGATCCTACGATTTGGCGATCCAAACATATAGCGATCCAAACATATAGCGATCCAAGAAAGCGGTTCGGAATTTGAGGGGGCTTGTTCAGATGGCTATTTTGAAAACGAGTGGCAGGGAAAAGATGTTGAGACTGGCCAGTGTCTGCGCATTGGCCTTGCCTTCTATGGTTGCGGTGCCTGTGCAGGCTGCACCCGTCTTTGACAATTGGTCGGCGACGAACGGCGACATCACCATGGATCCCAATGGCTATTGTGCCAGCGCGGGTGTGAATTGCACCCTGCTGGTAAGCGGCAAGGGCTTCCTGCAGCAGGAAGTGGTGGACGGTGGGGTCACCTTTATTCACACTATCATCACGGAAGCCGACGCTAATGGCGCTCCCGCCTCCCTGCCATTCACTGACGAGAGTTTCATCCAACAAGGGGCTGCCAATGGTGTCATGGCCCGCCAGCGCTCCACGGAGAGCACGGTGGATCCCAACACGAACTTCCAGTTCTCCAATATGGCTACTTTGTACACTGGCTGGGCAGCAGATCCCCAAAACGGATATATTCCTCCGGGTGAGGCCAACATGAACATCGAACAGAGCTTCACTGACCAGGGTAATCCCGCGGTGGATGGTGACGGGCTGTTCAACAGCTTCAAGATGAGTATCTTGCAGGATGACAACGGCAACGTCACTGGCAAGAAGATGAGCCTGCGCCAGAATCTGGGCATGGGTGACGGTAGCGTCGTGAATAACACTGATGCCCAGAGCTTCGTCATCGAACAGCTAAGTGGTGACCTTAACGCAAATCCCGGTTCTTTGACCTTGGGCAGTACCTCGCCCAACAATGGTGGTACTGTGGACTGGCTGGCCAGTCAAGACGTGCTGGTGGCCTGGCTGGGACAGCAGGTGAACACCGCTACTCCAGGCGATCCTGAGAGCCTGTCCAAGTTTGGATTCCAGTCTGTGTCCAACAACACCACGTCGGTTACCGCCTCCACTTCGTCCACCACCCAAGTGGATATCGAACCCGATCCGAACAATCCTGGCGCGTATCTGTTCCCGTTTGATTGGGATGCGGCGTTCGGGGCGGCGCCCACCTTGACCTTACCGCCGCAACCCTGAGAGGTCTGCTGATCTTTTACGGTAAGGCGCTTTCCGTAAGTCCACTCGGCACGGGGAAAGGATTCCGGTCCTTTCCCCGTGTTTCCATTCGATCCGCGCTGCGATCAGCCAGGGCTCAACGGCCCGCGGTGCCAGACATACAATCATTCCAGTTCCCTTGAGATTTCCACCGCATCAGCATGAGGATGTAGACAGCATGACCACCGAGAAAAACATTCCTGCTTCCGAGTCTGGTACTACTCATACCGATCACGGCCACTCATCCGAGGATTTGGACCCCATGGCCGTTATGCGGGTGGCTTCGGCCTATTGGAATTCTAGTATCCTGCACGTGGCCAACAGCCTGGATCTCTTCACTCGCCTGTCCAAGGAGGGGCCAGCGACGGCCGAAGAAATGGCCCGCCGCTGCGCAGTGGATGCCCGTGGCCTCGAAATGATCATGATGGGGTGCATCTGTCTCGGCTTCCTGGAGAAGGAGGACGGCAAGTTCCGCAACACCCCCCTGGCTGAGACCTTTCTCGTCGAGGGCAGCCCGCGTAATCAGCGGGGCATCGTGTCCATGTTTCGGGACTGGGTACTTCCTTGGACGCGCCTGGAAGAGGCGGTGCGGACCGGCAGGCCGGTGGTAGAGAAACAACACGACCACGGCGAAGAGGCCACTCGCAACTACATCATGGGTATGCTGCACCGGGGGATTCCCCAGGCCCAGTTGTTGGCCGAGGAGGTGCCCCTGCAAGGGAGGAAGAAGTTGCTAGACGTGGGCGGTGGTCCCGGTATCTTCTCTATCATCTTGTGTCAGAAGAATCCAGGCTTGCGGGCGGTGGTTCTGGATCTGCCCCAGACCTTGCGGGTGACTCGCGAGATCATTCGTGACTGGAATGCTGAGGAACTGGTGGATACCAGGGAAGGCAGCTACCTGGAGGATGGCTATGGGGAAGGTTTCGACGTGGTATTGACCTCTTCCATGATCAGCCAGGAGGGTCCGGACGTGGTCAAGCACATTCTGCGCGAATCCTACGAGGCCATGGTCAGCGGGGGCACCATTCTCATCCAGGAACAGTTCCTGGACGACGAGAAGACCGGACCCATGCTGCCGGTACAGGTGGGTCTCAATCAGCTCATTCATACCCCCGCCGGCCGGGCCTATTCGGCCAAGGAGGTGGCTGAGTTTGCCCGCGAGATTGGTTTCGTCGATCTGCAATATCGACCGCTGCCCGACCCCAGCCCGTTCACGCTGATCACTGGGATCAAGCCCTAAGGGTGCTTTTGCAACTACGACCATGACCCGCGGTTCTGGCGATGTACGATTGCACAGGCGATGGACTGCCCTGATGGGGAGCATGGTCATATTGGCCGGGACAAGTGCGGGGTGGGGGGCACTGGCGCCGGCGCCTGCCGGCTCTACAGTGAGAGCAACGCCCGCAGCAGAATCGCCTTCTGCGCCGATGCAGGAAGTACCTGGGCAGGCGCTCACTGGCGAGATCATCTTCCGGCGATGCGGGTACAAGTATCCCGGTGACGATCAGCGCTCCAAGTTCACCGTGCTGCTACGGGATCGCCAGGGCAACGTCAAGAAGAGCGAGTACGTGCGTTTCTGGAAGGATTTCAAAGGTCGGGAGGGCGTGGCCGACAAGATGCTTCTGTTCACCATCTTTCCTCCGGATGCCAAGGGCGCGGCCTTCCTGCGCGTGGCCTATACGGCGGAGTCCGGTCACAAAGTGGACCAATGGATCTACCTGCCGGTGCTGCGCAAGATCCGCCGGGTTTCCATCCGGGATCCCGGCGACAGCTTTCTCAACTCCAATCTCACCTATGCCGACGTCGGTCGGCGGGCACTGGAGGACGATGAACATCGCTTTCAGGGTATCCGAGAGATCAAGGGCCTGCAATTCTACGTGGTCGAGAGCATTCCCAAGGAAGAAAAGCCCTTGTACAGCAAGAGGGTGTTCTGGTTTCTCAAGACCGAGAACTGGGAAGATTGTGTCAATTCGCGCATCGACTACTACGACAAGCAGGGAGAGCTGCTCAAGGAGCAGTTCATCAAGTGGCAGAAGGTAGGTAACGCTTGGGTCTGGGACCGGGTTTTGGTGCGTAGCAAGCGCAATCTCACCGCGTCGGTGTTCCAGGTCAGCGAGGTCTACATCAACAGCGGTCTACCAGACAGTATCTTCAGCGCCCGTACCTTGAGGCGTGGCCTTTCTGCCATCCCCACCATCGAGGGTCTCCCTCCAATCGAGGAAGGTGGTAAGGGCGCTGGGGGTTGAATGTCCTCCGTTCCCTTCTTGGTTTCCGTCGTGTATTTTCTTCACTCTAAATCTTGGCCGTTTTGACTTCTGTAGCGGTATTGCGCTTTTCGTTTTTCCTCACCCCTAGAGATGACCGGTGCCTGCCGATGCACAAGGTCCATGCTGTATGCGACCTCTCAGGCGCCATGTTTGCTCATGTTAGACGAATGTTATACAATTAGTGTCGAGCCAACCAAGTTCCGGGAGAAGCGAATCATGTGCAAGGCGGTGGATGAGATGCGAAACGTGGCGCAGCAGCGGGCACGAGCACGAGCACGAGCGCTGCGGGAGCGGGCGAGGAGTCAGGCCCTGAGGCGCAAGGAAGAGTATTTAGGGGCTCGGGTGTCCCGTGATCTTAAGGAACGGGTCATCGCCCAGGCACGTAGGATGGGGATTCCCGTATCCATCCTGATCCGCAACGTATTGGAGGAGGCCTTCGGTGGAGAGCCGCGCAGCGGCGTGGCCAAAGGGGGCGTATCGCATGCCGGAGCGGCCGGCACCAATCTGGATGCCAGTATGGATGCAGGTGGCGGGGGCGATGTCGCTCCGGAAGTCGCAACCGCGCAGAAGCGCCCGCCGCAGGCGGCTGCGGCTTGGCCGGAGGTGTTGGGATGGGAGCGGATCACGCTCAATCGCGCCATGCGTTGCAGCGCCTGCAGCCAGGACTTGGTTCCTGGGACCGAAGTCACGCTTGGGCTGCCGATTCCTGGGGGGGAGCATGTTATTCTATGTGCTAAATGCAAATAAGATGGTCAAGCCGGCACCTGCGTGCATGTTCTCGGTGCTCGCTGCCTTCGGTTCTTATCGCAGTCCTCTCTTTGACGCTGTCGCCCCTGCCCGGCGTGGCCCAGCCAGCGGCGGGGGATGGATCCGCTTCCAAGGGTGATAGCCTGCGCCGCTTCTTTTCTGCTTGGTCGGTCGATGGCTATCTCAAGAACGAGACCGCCTTTCGTTTCGACGAACCGCGCTCCATCACCAAGATCCGCAACATCGCCTATGTGAATGCCAGCTATCCCTGGCGGGATCGCGGCGGTCTCACCTTTTCCGCCTGGGCGTATTACGACCTGGCCTACGATCTCTTCGACTATCGGACCATCAGCGGGCGCTCGGTACGAGACGCCGATCAACCACTGGTATTCATCGAAAATCTCAAGGAAGAAAAGGATTCGCCTGTGGCCGAGATTCGCGAATTCTATTTCGACATCTTTCTCGACCGGGCCGATATCCGCATTGGCAAGCAATTCGTGGTGTGGGGCGTACTGGAAGGGATACGCATCACGGACGAAATCAATCCTCTGGACTTTCGGGAATTGATCCTGCCCGATCTGCTCGATTACCGCATTCCCTTGTGGACCTTGAAGGTGGACTACTACGGGGAGAACAACAACTATCAGTTTCTGTGGATTCCGGATCTGCGCTTCCACAAGCCGGCACCGGCAGGCTCCGAATGGGAATTGTTGCAGCGCGTCCCCGGTACTAAGGAGCCGGAATCCTTCCGCCTGGAGAATTCCGAGATCGGTTTCAAGATCTCGCGCAATCTTTTAGAGACCGAAATCTCCCTGAGTTATTTCTGGACCTGGGACGACTTTCCAGTGATTTTCCGATCCGCGCAGATCGATTCTCCCCAGGACCCGAAGTTCTTTCCCACCTATACCCGTATCAACATGTATGGGGCCACGTTCGTGCGCCAAGTGGGGGCGGCCATTCTCAAAGGAGAAGTGGTCTATGTGCCGGACAAGTATTTCGGCCTCAAGAACGACGTGGACGACAACGGTGACGGCTTCCTCGACCATCAAGGCGAGCTGCAGAAGAAACACATCCGCTGGGGTCTGGGATTGGATTTCAATCTCTGGGGTACCGACTGGTCGCCGGCCATCGCCCAATGGATCATTCTCGATTACGACCCCGATCTGATCCAGGACGAATTCGACACCTCGCTGACGCTCTTCGCCCGCCGGCCCGTGCCCCAGTATTCGGCAGTGCTGGAACTGTTGGCCATCGGTTTGGTGAACCTGAAGGAACTCTATCTCAACCCGGAGGCCACCTTCGACGTCACTGATCGTTTCCAGATCGCCGTAGGCCTCGACCTGTTCTTTGGCGACAAGTCCCAACTGGGCGTATCTGCGCCCAGTGGCGGCGTGGCCGGTCTGAACGCCGTGGAACAGAGCGCCCAGTTTTTTGGTAATTTCAACGACAATGACCGCATCTATATGGAATTCAAATACACCTTCTGAATGCACGGCGGTACGGTCATGGTCAGGTCCGTGACCAGACCGGTGCCCGCGTTGTGGTGCGGCCTGCTGCTGTGGATGCTGATGGCCGTGGATGGGACCACCTGGGCGGCGTCGGAGGCAGCGGAGCCGGGAGCCAAACGCTGGTCCGTCTCCCCGCTGCTGGGTGTCGCCGGCCCGCGCCTGCGCCTGCTCAACGAGGGGGAGTTTGCCGCCTCCCTGCCGGGCAGGGGGCGCATTACCCTGCCGGTCACCGGTGACAACGTGGATTATGATTTCATCATCGACAATCCTTTGAAGCCCATCGACTGGGGTAGCAATGCCGGGATCGAGTTCCAGCTGCTCCTGGATCGACGTCACTCCCTGCTGTTCGGGTTCAGTGTCTGGGAAGGTGGTTCTACCAGCACCGTATCCACGGAGATTCCGTTCCAAGGCGGCCTGACGCCCACTCTCTACGAGCGTTCGGGCAAGATCTCCTATTTCGAATACTATGTGGGATACCGCCGCAATCTCTTCGGCAAGCCGCGCAAATACCGGGTCTATGGCAAGGTCCTGTTGCGCGAACTGTTCGACATCGATTATGAGGAGCGATTCGTATTCTCCTTCGCCGGTGGGCCCAACGAGACCTTCAAGCGCAACGTGGTCGTCGAATCCCAGGCCACCGGAGTGTTGATGCTCGAAGGCGCCCTGGGATCGGAATACTTTTTCTACGACTGGCTGTCCGTGGGCATGGATCTGGGTTACAGCTACGGTTTCGGCCGTTTCCGGTTGGGGGACGCCAGCCGCCGCAACGATATCCAGGCCAACGACAACATCCGCTTCAAGTTGCCCGCCATCCTGGGTGACGATCGCAAGCTGAAATATCTATGGCGTGCTGCACCCTTCGACGACGACCCGTCCTACGAGCGGGACAACTACCGGCCACTGAAACTGAAATTCGACGGCTGGCGCTTGTTGGTGCGGGTCAATTTCTATTTTTGAGGCATCATTCGTGAAGCAGCCCGCGCCCAAGATGTTTTCCCGCTTCCGGTGGCTGCTGGGAGCAGGGACCCTGGTGGCTTGCTGGCTGGTATCGTTTTCGGCATCGGCCGCGCCGGCGCCGGGAGAGGGCCCAGCAGGCGGGCCGGAACAGGTGAACGCCGAGGTGCTCTATCGCTGGGCCCAGGAATACCGGCGCCGAGACGAGCCGCGCGCCGCCCTGGAATTTCTGCGCGCAGCGGTGGCGCAGGCACCCGAGCGCCTGCAGTGGGCGGAAGAACTGGCCGCACTTCATGAAGCACTGGGCCAGCCGGAACAGGCCCTGGCCATCTATCGCGCCTTGCAGGCACATCCCGAGACGGCCGTTCGTGCGGCGCGTAAGGTACGCTATCTGGAGGCCACCTTGCTGGCCAGGCAGGGACGGGTGGAGGAGGCGCGCCACCGCTTCACCGCCCTGGCCCAAGACTACCCGCAGGATACGCTCATTCTCTACAGCCGCGGGGTGGCGGAGATGCTGACCGGGCGCCTGCAGGCGGCCATCGCCACTTTCCGCGAGGTCATCGCGCTGGACCCGGACTATGCCAATGCCTATCTCAATCTCGCCACCACCTACGAGCGCGCAGGCCGCATCCGCGCGGCGGTGAACACTCTGCAGGCCCTGGTGGAACGCGGCCGGCCTCCGTCGGCGGTACGGCTGGCGCAGATCCGCCTGGGACTCATCGAAGCCCGCCTGTTGATCGAGGAGGGCAATTTGCAGGAGGCCTGGGCGGTGCTGGAATCCCTGCTCGCCGAGAACGGCGATCATACCGCTCTGTTGGCCATGGCGGCCGACGTCCAGCGGCGCCTGGGAGATCGGGAACACGAGTTGCGACTGCGCGAACGGCTGTTGCGCCTGCAGCCGGACAATCCGCCGGTCATGCTGCGCCTGGCCGAACTCTATCTGCTCACCGACCGGGTGCGGGCCGCCTATGACATGCTGGAGGCGCTCGTCGCCGGCCATGCCGGCACCCCCTTCGCCCGCCAGGCGGAAAGTCTCCTGGAGCGCCTGCTGGCCACCCCCACCGGGCAGATGGTGGCGTTCCAGAAAGAGGAGGAACGGCTGGAACAGCTGCAGGCCGCCGTAGCCGCCGATCCCGCCGATTTCGAGGCCCAGTGGGGGTTGGCCCAGATCCTTCTCCAGCGCCGGGAATACGCGGCCGCCCGTACCCCGCTGGAGGCGGTGGTAAGGCTGCGCCCCGATTTCCGGGAGGCGTGGCTCCAGTTGGCCGCGGTGCTCGACACCCTGGGGCGATTCGGCGAGGCGGTGACGGCCTATGCCCGGGCCGTGGCCCTGACGGAAGATCCCCGGGAGGCTGCGGCCCTGGCGGAGGACTTACAATTGGTGAACGCCAAGCGCCTGTACGTGGAGGAGCGCTTCGATCTCGCAGCGCGGGAGTTCGAGCAGATCGTGGCGCGCGATGCGGGCAACGCCCTGGCCCATTTCTACCTGGGGCTGGTCTATTCCAACCGCGAAGAGCCCGCCAAGGCCGCTTCACAGTACCAGGCGGTCCTGCAACTGGTGCCCGGTCATGTAGGAGCTCGCTTTAATCTGGCCAACACTTTTGAACGCATGAATCGCGAGGAGGATGCTATCGACGAGTACCGCAAGATCCTCCAGTCCAACCCGCCGCCGGAGGTGGCGCGCACCGCACGCCAGCGCTTGAAAGCCACGGAACGCCGCATTCGCGGTTGGGTGGCCAGTCTCGGCTACAGCATGTCCTTCGACGACAACACCAATCTGGGGGATACCGTGAGCGTGCAGGATTATCGCTCCAATTTGGTTCTGTCCTTGGCCTATCAGCGCAAACTGCGTAACGGCGTGCGCCTGCGCTTCTCCACCACCCCCACCTACGAGGTCTACCACGAGAGTCAGTTCGACTTTCTCAATACCAGCACCACTCTGAGCGCCACCTACATCCCCAGGGGCATCACCCTGGTGGGCGGGTATACCTACCGTACCAGCCTGGGACTGGTGACCGCCAATCGTTTCAGCAACAGCAGCACCTTCTTCACCGAGGCCTTCACGCGCCGGCGCTTACCGCACCTGTTGCGGCTGCTGGGGGGAGAACGAGTGGCCACCGGTATCTCCGCAGCGCTGTCCTATACGGATTTCGTGGCCGACGACAGTCCCTTCTTCAGCGCCTACACCACGGCCTTGGATCTCGGTCTCGAGCAACCGCTGGCGCTGGGCTGGGGGCTGAAACTAGGTTATCACTTCGTCGACAACGACAACCAGGAACTCATCGGCAGCGATTATGCCTATCGCAGCCACGGGGTGAATGCGGGCCTGGAATGGGGGCCGCGGGCGGGTCTGCTGGTGACGCTGGACCTGCGTTACACGCGCTTGAATTACAAGAATCCGGATTCCTTCACCCGTTTCACCGAACGGCGCCGCAATACCCGCTACAATGCCGCGCTGGGTGCTTCCTATCGCCTGCGCAACAACGTCCGCCTGTTCGCCAATCTTTCCTGGACGCGCAACGATTCCAATCTGCCCGTGGGTTTCATTCTCAATCCCCAAGACATCGTCGAAGGACAGCAGAGTTCCTCTCTGAGCGATTACGAGCGCCTCATCTTCTCC
>WFNO01000068.1 GCA_015488555.1 Gammaproteobacteria bacterium | reverse complement strand
CGTTGGGTATGGGGGTGATGCAAGACCTCCATCCCCCGCCCTGCTCCACTGAAGGGAGAGAATTTTTCGCAGCCTCTTCATCTTCTGGGCGAGAAAAGCATTCAAATCCCTCCCTGCAAATCACCTCCGACTCTGTCCCCTGCCATCGGGTACGGGGTATCCTTATATCCATGACCCCAGAAGCCTATTGCCAGGAAAAGGCCGCCCGCAGCGGCTCCAGCTTCTATTACAGCTTCCTGTTCCTGCCGCCGCAGCGGCGCCGGGCCATCACTGCGCTGTACGCCTTCTGCCGGGAGGTGGACGACGTAGTGGACGAACAACTGGAGGAGTCGGTGGCACGGGCCAAG
This sequence comes from Gammaproteobacteria bacterium, assembly GCA_015488555.1. Taxonomy (GTDB): domain Bacteria; phylum Pseudomonadota; class Gammaproteobacteria; order SZUA-140; family SZUA-140; genus S012-109. The sequence continues at coordinate 16,294 of WFNO01000068.1, read as the reverse complement.
CTGGACTGGTGGCGCAGCGAGGTGGAGCGCCTGTTCCAAGGCATACCCCAGCATCCCGTCACCCGGGCCCTGGCGCCCGCTATCCAGGAATTCAACCTGCCCCGGGAATATTTCCTGGAGGTCATCGACGGTATGGAGATGGACCTGAACTACGATGCCTACGAGACCTTCAAGGAGCTATCCCTCTACTGCCATCGGGTGGCCAGCACCGTGGGCATGATGGCGGCGGAGATCTTCGGCTACCGTGACCGGCGCACCTTGAAATACGCCCACCATCTGGGTACCGCCTTCCAGCTCACCAATATCCTGCGCGACGTGCGCGAAGACTGGCAGCGCGGCCGCCTCTACATCCCCCTGGAGGAATTGGAACGTTTCAGCGTGGCACCCGAATCCCTGGGACGCCCCCATACCAGCGATGCCGTCCGCGCCCTGTTTCAGCACCAGGAGGCCCGTGCCCGGCAGTATTACCGGCAGGCCTTCGCGGCCCTGCCCGATGTGGACCGCTACGCCCAGCGCAGCGGCCTCATCATGGCGGCCATCTATCTCAACACCCTGGACGAGATCGCCCGCGACGGCTTCCGGGTGCTGGAACACCGAGTCATGCTCACTCCCTTGCGCAAGTTCTGGATCGCCTGGCGCACCCACCGGCACGAGAAGCGCCTGCAGCGCCGCCAAACGGCCCGGACTTGAGGCCGTCATGCGCACGCCCCCCCGCAAACCCTCCTGTGGAATCCCCTGTAGGATCCCCTGTAGGATTCCTTGTAGGACCCTGGCTGGCGTTACGCCTCTTCCATGAGCGGGGTAGTCGTCGTCGGTGCCGGTTGGGCAGGACTCGCGGCCGCGGTGGAGCTGAGCTGCCACGACATCCCCGTCACCGTGTTGGAAGCGGCCCCCCAGTTGGGCGGCCGAGCCCGGCGCCTGGTGGTGGCGGGGCGGCAACTGGACAACGGCCAGCACCTCCTGGTGGGCGCCTACCACGCGCTCCTGGAACTCCTGGAACGACTGGGGCGATGCGAGGGCAGGCACTGGCAGCGCCTGCCGCTGTCCCTGGAACTGCGCGCCCCGGCAGGTCCTGCGCTGCGGCTCGATCCACCCTCCTGGCCGGCCCCCTGGCATCTGGCGGCCGCACTCCTGCGCGCTCCGGGACTGTCCCTCGGCCAGCGCCTGCAGGTCCTGCGCGCGGCCCGTGCCCTGCTGGAGTACGGTGCTTGCGCGGCCACGGTACAAGATCAACCCCTGCAGGCCTTCCTGGAGGGCCGGGCACAAGGTCCCGGGGCCATCCGGCGCTTGTGGGAACCGTTGTGCCTGGCCATGCTCAACACGCCCATCCACCAGGCCTCCACGGTGGTCTTCGCCCGGGTACTGCACGACTTGTTCACCCGCCATCGCGGCGACAGCGACCTGCTCATCCCCAAGCAGGACCTGGGAGCCCTGTTTCCACTTCCTGCGGCCGCCTTCGTCCGCCGGCATGGAGGACGTATCTTGACGGGGCGGCGTGTGTCTTCCCTGGAAATCCGCAAGGGACGGGTGGTGGCCGCGCGCACCCGCAAGGAGCGCTTCCCCCTCCAGGGGCTCGTTCTCGCCCTGCCCCCCGAGGCCACCCGGCGCCTGCTGGTTCCCCACCCGGAGGCCGCGGGCCTGGCGGGCATGCTCGCCCGACTGCAGGCGGCACCCATCTGCACGGTGTATTTGCGCTATCCTCAGGAGATCACGCTGGGCCGTCCCCTGTTGGGCCTGCTGGATACCACCACCCAGTGGCTGTTCGACCGCGGCTACGACGGCCACCCCGGCATCATGGCCGCGGTGATCAGCGGCCCGGGGCCGCACATGCGCTGGTCCCGCGCAACCCTCGCCCGCACCGTGGGCGAGGAACTGGCCCGCTTCTTCCCCCGCTGGCCGGCACCCCAGGTGCTGCAAGTGGTGCGGGAGCGGCGGGCCACCTTTCTGTGTCATGCGGGGGTGGCGGCCCTGCGCCCCCAAGGCGACGGCCCCTGGCCCAATTGCCGGCTGGCGGGCGACCACCTGGATACCGGCTACCCTGCCACCCTGGAGGGGGCGGTGCGCAGTGGACTGGCCGCAGCCCGGGCCCTCATGCAGTTCCTGTGACGGAAACGCGCCTTCCGGCATCCAGCGCTCTGCTCTCAGCAGTCTTCTCCCAGCGGATATCCCCCCCTCAACGGAACTCTGGCAGGGCCAGCAGCGATTGGCCGAGCAATTCCTGCAGGCTGGTGCGGCCGCGCAGCGCAAGACTCAGGGCATGGGTACTCAGTCCCGCCATGCCAGCGGCGCGCGCCCGCCGGCGGAGCGCGTCCGCACCGGCGCCCGCCGAAACCAGGTCCACGAGGGCACCGTCGAATTGCAACACCTCGGCCACCACCGTACGTCCTTGGTAACCGCTGTGGTGACAGTGGACACATCCCGCGCCCCGCTGGAAGGGCCGGTCCCGGGAGATCCCCCAGGCCTGTAACAGTGGCCGCAAGCTCTCCTGAAAAGGGTCGCGCTCCCGGCAATGGGGACAGTTGAGGCGTACCAGGCGCTGGGCCATCACCCCGCGCAGCACCGCCGCCAGGACGTGAGACGGCACGCCCAGGTCGCGCAGGCGGATCACCGCTTCGGCGGCATCGCGGGTGTGGAGCGTGGAGAGCACCAGATGGCCCGTGAGCGCCGCGCGGCAGGCGATGGTGGCGGTTTCCGCATCGCGGATCTCCCCCACCATGATGACGTCCGGATCGTGGCGCAGGATGTGGCGCAGGGCGGTGGCGAAATCCAGTCCCTTCTTGTCCAGGGTCTGGATCTGCTCCACGCCCTCGAGGTGGTATTCCACTGGGTCCTCTACACTGACGATGTGGGGCCGCCCGCTGCGCATCTCCGCCAGCAGCGCGTACAGGGTGGTGGTCTTCCCCGCCCCCGTGGGCCCGGAGACCAGGAACAATCCCTGGCCCGGACCCAAGGCCGCCTGCAAGCGACCGAGCTGGTGCTGCGTCAGACCCAGTTCCGACAGCGATTTCAGGCCCTGCCGGCGATCCAGGATGCGCACCACCGCGCTCTCGCCATGGGCGGTGGGCAGTACGGACAGGCGCAGATCGATCCGGCGCCCGGCCAGTCGCAGGCGGGCGCCGCCGTCCTGGGGCAGGCGCCGCTCGGCGATGTCCATGCCGCCGAGCACCTTGAGCCGGCTCAGCAAGGGGGCCTGGAGGGCCTTATCCAGGGCGCGGCAGAACTGCAGCTTGCCGTCGATGCGGTACCACACCTCCAGGCACTGCCGCCCGGGCCGGAAATGGACGTCGGAGGCCCGCCGCAACACTCCTTGCTGGAGAATGGCATCCAGCAGCCGGACGAGGGGCCGTTGCATCTCCGGGGCCGTGCGGGCGGGCGGACGCCGGCGGCCACGACCGTTCTGCGGAAGGTCCGATGCGGACAATCCTATGGGAGATCCCGCGGCTGCCTGGGGCGACGACTCGCCGGGCGCCTCTCGCCCGCAGCGGTCCTGGAGGGCGCGGACCTCGTCCACCCGGCTGTAGTATTTGTGATGGGCTAGGAGGATGTCGCGAGCAGCGGCCTGGACCAGCAGCGGCTGGCGGCCGGTACAGAAGCGCACCGTCTGCACCGCCGCTTCGTCCAGCGGATCGGCCATGGCCAGGATCAGGCGGCCTCCGCACTCTCCCAACGGCAGCAGGTGGTGCTGGCGGGCCAGCGCCGCCGGCACGCGCTCCAGGATCGCAGCGGGGATCTCCAGACCGGCCAGGCGGATGCGAGGAATACCGAACTTGAGGGCCAGGGCGGCCTGCACCTGTTCCGTGCTGACCACCCCCATGTCCACGAGGATGCGTCCCAGATGACGGCGGCGATCGCGCCGCTGGCGCGCCAGCGCGCGCTGCAAGTCCCCTTCCGCCAGGCCACATTCCCGGCACAAGATCTGGCCCAACGGGCGCTCTTCCCATGGCTGCTCCCGCAGTCCCGCCCGAAACGGCAGACGCTGCCGGGATGCGTGTGGCTCCAGGAGCCGCAACAATTCGTCCAAATGCCGTATGGCATGTGCTTCCATGCCCACCTCCTTGTCGTTCATCTGTCCGTGGATCGGTTCGTCCTATCTGGGCATCCCAGCCCAGAGCTATCCTATGCTCACCCACCGGCCGCCCCGCTGCAAGTCCGTATCCAGCCTTTCTCAGCTCCCGGTCGGTGGCATGTCGAGAAAACACTTTCACTTATGGCGGGATCTGACTGAAATGCTTTGGACAAAAAGCACATGCCGCAAAATTTCGCCAATTATCCGGCACATCTTGACCATCACCGGCTATTTTCATCTCGGCCAGCTTGTGTTATGAAGGAAAATTCTTAGCGTCCTGGCACTTATGTGCGAAATCAGGCTCATCGGGACGCGTGCTGGCACATACCTTGCAAACTATCCCGCCCGGAGTTTTATTCGACGGGTAGGAGGAAGGTCATGCAATTGCCCCGGCGCAAGCACAAACCCTCGCAATCGGTCCCGGAGGCCGGAAATCTCGCCCTGTTGTCCAACGCCATCGAAGCCGAGGCCGGTGGCGAAGGGTCCCGCAAGGCCCTGCAGCTCGCCAGTGCCCTGCAGACCACGCTGGAGATTGACAAACTTATCGAGATCTTTTCCGAAGAAATCTCCAGCCTCATTCCCCACGACAGCATCACCTTCGAAAACCAGCAACAGAACATCCACGTCAGTTTCGGAGAGAAGGCCAAGCATACCTGCTCCTACCAGCTTGTGGTCACGGCACAGACGTTGGGACAGTTGAGCTTCACGCGGCGGCACAAGTTCTCGGAGCACGAGACTGTGCTACTGGAGTCGTTGATCTGCAGCCTGGTCTATCCCCTGCGCAATGCCATCATGTACAAGCACGCACTCACCGCGGCGCTCACCGATCCGCTCACGGGGGCTCACAACCGCAGCGCTCTGAACCTGGCCCTGATCCGGGAGATCGAGTTGGCCCGGCGCCACGGCACCCCGCTGTCTCTGATCCTACTGGACATCGACAAATTCAAAGCCATCAACGACACCTACGGCCACCTGGCGGGCGACTTCGTCCTCAAGACGGTGGCCGACGCGGTGATGGAATGCACCCGCAGCTCCGACATGCTGTTCCGGGCCGGTGGCGAGGAGTTCGTGGTGCTGCTCAGCAACACCGACAAAGAAGGCGCCCTGCTGCTGGCCGAACGCATCCGCCGGGTCATCGCTGACAATGACTACCATTACGGCGATCATCGGTTCAACGTCACAGCCAGTCTGGGCGTGGCCTGTTTCCACAAGGACGACAACAGCGAGACCTTGTTTGAAAAAGCCGACATCGCCCTCTATACGGCCAAGGCTGAAGGCCGCAATTGCGTGCGCTACGCTGCTTCCGTGTGACGCACGTCTGGACGGGACGGCCCTGCCAGCCGCTATCATGGTTGTGTTATACTTATTACGTACGGTCCATCCACCCAAAGGAGCCGTCCATGCACTCGAACCCCTCTCCCTCTCCCGCACCCGCATACCGATTCCCAGTCCGATTCCCGGTGTTCCTCACCGCAGGTCTGCTGATATGTGCACTAGCCCTCGTATCGGATGTCGCGCTGTCCGCCCCCCAGACCACCGTGCAAAAGACCGGCCCGCTAGCCGAATCCTCCCGCACCACTACCGGGGCCATGCCCAAACGCGGCATGAGCATGCGTCAGGTAGAACAGCAGTTCGGCAAACCGCTTGAGGTGCTGCCGCACACTGGGCCCACTTCCAAGCTCATGCCCCCCATCACCCGCTGGGTGTACGACGACTTCATCGTCTTCTTCGAGCGGGATCTGGTCATTCACAGCACCAAACCGCGGGACCCGGAGAAATTCCGCAAATTGAAGGAAACGGCACCCCTAGCCAAACCGGTAACCGATTCGGCGAGTCCTGCGAGGACAGATTCTCGAACCAAACCCTGAACGCGTCGCCTTCGCCACCCTCGTCACCGATGCCCGGCCACAGCCGGGGGGATGTGCTCCGCGCGGCATCCATGGCCACTGACCCTACCACCGAGCCCCGCCGACTGCCTGCGGAATGGGAGCCCCAGACGGCGGTAATGCTGGCCTGGCCCCACCCGGAGACGGACTGGGCCCCCTGGCTGGCCGAGGTGGAAGCCACCTATCTGGAACTGGCGCTGCAGATCGGCCGCCGCCAACGCCTGGTGATCCTCTGCCGGGACACCTCCCTGCAGGAACAGGTGCACGCGCGCCTGCATGAACGCGGCCTGTCCGACGAGCGCCTGATCTGCCTCGCGGTCCCTTACAACGACACCTGGGTACGGGACTACGGCCCCTTGAGCGTCTTCGCCGGCAATACGCCGCGCCTGCTGGATTTCCGTTTCGACGGTTGGGGCGGCAAGTATCCGGCGGCACGCGACGACGCCGTCACCGGCCGCCTGCACCGCCTGGGCCTGTTCGGGGACACGCCCCTGGAACGGCCGGAACTGGTCCTGGAAGGGGGCGCCATCGACCACGACGGCCAGGGTAGCCTGCTCGCCACCCGTCGTTGCCTGCTGCATCCCAACCGCAATCCAGGCATGACCCAGGAAGCGATGGAAGCGTACCTGCGAGCCTTGCTGGGCGTGCGGCGCATCTTGTGGCTGGAACACGGCCACCTGGAAGGCGACGACACCGACGGGCACATCGACATGTTGGCGCGCTTCTGCGACCCTGGCACCATCGCCCACGTGGTATGCCGCGATCCCGCCGACCCCCACCACGCGGCGCTACGGGAAATGGTCCGGGAGCTGGCGACCATGCGCAGGCCGGACGGCCGTCCCTACCGCCTGGTGCCCTTGCCCCTGCCCCAGGCCCGGTACGATGAGACGGGGCGGCGCTTGCCGGCCAGTTACGCCAATTTTCTCATCATCGACGAGGCCGTTCTGGTCCCCGTCTACGGCGATGCCGCGGACGGCGAGGCCTTGCGGACTCTGTCCGGCTGCTTTCCCGGCAGGCAGGTAGTCCCCATCCCCGCCGCCCCTCTGATCCGGCAATCCGGCAGCGTCCACTGTGTTACCATGCAGCTCCCTGCAGGTGTACCCTTGATCCTGTCATGAATCGCACCGGACCCGACCCGCTCAAGGCCGCATTGATCCAGCATCGTTGCCACTACGATGCGGCACGGAATCTCGAGCGTGCCTGCCAGTCCATCCGCCAAGCGGCCGCGCAAGGGACCCGCCTGGTATTGCTGCAGGAATTGTTTCTGACCCCCTATTTCTGCCAGAGCGAAGAGCCGCGCTGGTTCGATCTGGCCGAACCCATCCCGGGTCCCACCACCGATCGCCTCGGGCGGCTCGCGGCCGAGCTGGAGCTGGTCATCGTCGCTCCGCTGTTCGAGCGCCGGGCCGCCGGCCTCTATCACAACAGTGCCGCGGTCCTCGATGCAGACGGCCGCCTGGCCGGCGTCTACCGCAAGATGCACATTCCGGACGATCCCGGTTTTTACGAAAAATTCTATTTCACCCCCGGTGACGGGGATTTCCGTCCCATCGCCACCCGCGCCGGCCGGCTGGGCGTGCTCATCTGCTGGGACCAGTGGTTCCCGGAAGCGGCCCGCCTCATGGCCCTGGCCGGAGCCGAGATCCTGCTGTATCCCACCGCCATCGGCTGGGACGCGAGCGAGGACCGGCAGGAACGGCAGCGCCAGTTCGAGGCCTGGATGACGGTGCAGCGCGGTCACGCCATCGCCAATGCCCTGCCGCTGTTGTGCTGCAACCGCTGCGGGCACGAAGCCGGACCGCATGGGCCACATGGCCAGGGCCTGCATTTCTGGGGCTCCAGCTTTGCCTGCGGGCCCCAGGGCGAACTCCTGGCCCAAGCGCCCGCGGACGAAGAGCAGGTCTTGCTGGTAGAGCTGGACCTCGCCCGCACGGAGACCGTGCGCCGCATCTGGCCCTTCTTCCGCGACCGCCGGCCCGAGGCCTATGCCGATCTCCTGAAACGCTGGCGTGCCGGAGCCGGCGACGGCTCTCGATGAAGGCGGCCGAGGCTGCCCTATGCAGGTACGAACTTTGTATAATGTGCGCCTGTTTTTGCCCCGCGGGAAACCGGCCGGCGAAACCCGGTTTCGCCCGGAGCCGGAAACGCACACCTGAGCGCACACTGGACACAGGAAGCGAAACACCGTGATCTTGATTCTGACGCCAAACATCGATCCCGACAGCGCCGAATACCGGCAGCTGATGGAACACCTGGCCACCCTGCCCAACATCCAGACCCGCCTGCACCGGGAGGTGGGCACACAGCAAGTGCTCACGGAGGTCTATCTGGTGGGCGACACCAGCCAGCTCGACATCGAGGACATGAAAAGCCTGCCCGGCGTGGAACGGGTGGTGCGGGTATCGGAGGAATACCGGGTGCTGGGACGCCACAAGGACGATAACCGGCCCACTTTCTTCACCTACAACGGCCTGCATTTCGGCCAGGACAACCTGCACGTCTTCGCCGGCCTGTGCGCGGTGGATACGCCGAAACACGTGGAGCTGATGATGAAGGCCCTGCAGGAAAACGGCCAGGTGTGCACGCGCATGGGCGCCTACAAGCCGCGCACCAATCCCTATTCCTTCCAGGGTCACGGCAAGAAATGCCTGCCCTACGTGTTCGAGCTGGCCGGCAAGTACGGGATCAAGGTCATCGCCATGGAGGTGACCCACGAGAGCCACATCGACGAGATCAAAGAGGCCCTGGAACGCACCGGCAACCCCACCGGTATCATGCTGCAGATCGGTACCCGCAACACCCAGAACTTCGAACTGCTCAAACAGGTGGGCCGGCAGCAGGAATTTCCGGTGCTGCTCAAGCGCGGCTTCGGCATCACCCTGGAGGAATCCCTCAACGCCGCGGAATATCTGGCCAGCGAGGGCAATCGCAAGGTCATCTTCGGCCTGCGCGGGATGAAGACCAACATGGGCGACCCCCACCGCAATTTCGTGGACTTTGCCCACGTACCCGTGGTCAAGCGCCTCACTCGCATGCCGGTGTGCATCGATCCCTCGCATTCGGTGGGCACCCGCGCCGCCGATCCCGACGGCATGCTGGACATCTTCCACGTCACCGCCCAGGGCGTCATCGCCGGCGCCAACATGGTGCTGGTGGACTTTCACCCAGAACCCAGAAAAGCCCTGGTGGACGGCCCCCAGGCTCTGCGCCTGGAAGAACTGCCCTACTTCCTCGAGGACGTGCGCATCGCGCGCGAGGCCTACGAGAAACGCCTGGCAGCAACACGCAAGTTCCGGGAAACCGGAACTTCTGGAGCTTCCTGATCTCCCTGCCGCTCACCCGTCATTCGTCGCAATCCAGGGCGTCTCCATGCGCGGCCTCCGCCACCAGTTCCCGCAGCACGCTGGTGGCGAAGCCGCCGGCACAGAGCGTGAATTCCAGTTCCAGGCGCTCACCTTCCCAATACCATGCCAGTGCCCGGGGCATGAGCCGCAGGGCCCGGCGCTGTAGTTTCATCCCCGCCCCCGCCAGGGCTGCACACCAGGCCTGCTCGCCCTCCAGGGCCCGGCGTTCCCATTCCGCGGCCGCGCCGGTGCTGGACAGGCCCGACGTCCCCCACAGCGGTCCCGTGGGATGGAGTTCGCCGGCCGCCAGGCGCCGCTGGATGTCCGCGTCGGGTTCGGGGCATGGAAAGACGCTGTGGCGGCCGTCCAGCACCAGCACGTCGCCGGACAAGGCCTGATTCCAGTTTCCGGCCGCCACCCGCACCGCCAGCACCCGGTTGAACAACCAGGCCCGGGCGGCGGAAAGATACATGCCGCGCTGGAAGCGATCGCGCACGGGACGGCCGTACAACAGCATGGCGGCGGCGCGTTGTAGATTGTCGCGGCCGAATCGCTGGGGGCCGAAATAGTTGGGCACGCCATGGCACTGGATCCGTTGCAGGGCGGCCTCCAGGGCCGCGCGATCCCCGCGCAGCCGGCGCAGCACGAGGCGAAAGCGATTGGCGCGCACGGCCCCCTGGCGCAGTTTGCGATCGTGGTGCCGGCATTGCAGGACTTCGATGCCCTCTTCCGCCAGGACCGACCAGTCCGGCACGGCCCGCCCGGCCAGATCCAGGCTGAACCACTGGGTGGTGACGGCCTGCCGGTCCTTGAGTCCGGCATAGCCCACCGCCCGGCGCGGTACCCCTGACAGACGCGCCAGGCGCCGGGCCACCCATTCGGTGTTGGCGCCGCGCTTGCGTACCTGCAGCAGTACGTGCTGGCCAGTGTCCGCCGGGGTGAATCCCAGGATTTCCTCCACCTGGAAATCCTCGGGCCTGCTGCGGATCAGGGCCGATGCCGGCGGATCCCCGCCCGCCCGCGGCCACTGCTGCTGTGGTGCGGTCATGTCGGCCGCCGGACACCGGATCTCAGACATCGGCGGTCGGCGGAGCCGGTCTTTCCTCCAGCAACACCACGGCATGGGCGGCGATGCCCTCGCCGCGCCCCACGAAGCCCATGCCTTCGCTGGTGGTGGCCTTGACGTTGACCCGCTGGACCGGCACTTGTAGATCCTGCGCCAGACGGGACTCCATGTCCGGGATGTGCGGGGCGAGCCGGGGCTGCTGGGCCACGACGGTGAGGTCAGCGTTGACCACCGCCAGATCCCGCTCCCGGAGCAGCGCCATCACGCGGCGCAGCAGCTTGCGGCTGTCGATGCCGGCATACTCGGCGGCGCTGTCCGGAAAGTGGCGGCCGATGTCGCCCAGCCCGGCCGCACCCAGCAGGGCATCGCACAAGGCGTGGATCACCACGTCTCCGTCGGAATGGGCCTCCAGGCCCTGGGTATGCGGCACTTCCACGCCTCCCAGGCGCAGCGGCCGGCCGGCGGTGAAGCGGTGTGCGTCGTAACCGTGGCCGATTCTCATGCGCCCTCCTCCTGCCCGCACAGGTAGCGGGCGGCCAGCTCCAGGTCCTCGGGGGTGGTGATCTTGAGGTTGTCGCGGGCGCCGCGAATGAGGCGCGGCCGGAAACCGCAGTATTCCATGGCACTGGCCTCGTCGGTGATGGCCACGCCGGCCTGCATGGCCGCCTCGATGGCCCCTAGCAGGGGGCGGCGCCGGAACATCTGCGGCGTGAGGGCGTGCCACAGTCCTTCGCGGGGAATGGTTTCACCAGCCCGCGGCGGATCGCCTGCGGCCCGTTTGAGGGTGTCGGCCGCCGGCACGGCCAGGAGCCCGCCGGTCTCGTCCTCCCACAGCTCGTCCACGAGGCGCTGGACGTCTGCACTGCGCACGCAGGGCCGGGCCGCATCGTGCACCAGCACCCAGTCGTGATCCGCGGTCTGCGACTCCAGCCACAGCAGGGCATTGCGCACGCTGAGATGGCGCATGGCACCGCCTTCCACGGTCTCCACCGGCACGCCCGCGGGAGGCGCTACATCTTGCCAATACCGGTCCTGCGGGGCCAGGGCCACCACCATGCCCGCCACGCTGGGAACCGCCGCCAGGCGCGCCAGGGTGTGCTCGATGACCCGGCGCCCGTTCAGTTCCAGATATTGTTTGGGGCGTTCGGCGCCCATGCGCCGGCCGCTGCCGGCGGCGGGTACCACCACCCACAGGCGGCGCGTGGATCTGGATCGCGCCGGGGAGTCCGGCTGCGGTTTGGATTGTGACCGGGTTTCGGTCCGGCCGTCACCGTTCGTGCTGTTCGTGCTGTTCTTCATCGATGGCCTGATAGAATATCTCGCCCTCTTTGATCAGCCCCAGTTCGCTGCGGGCCCGCTCTTCGATGGCCGCCAGGCCCTGGCGCAGGTCCTCCACCTCGGCCTGCAGGGCGGCATTGCGCTCCTTCAATGCGGCGATCTCCTGCCGCTGGGCCTCGATGGCGCGCTGCAGGCGCCACACCTCGGCAATGCCGCCGTCACCGGACCACAGCTGGAATTGCAGCAGCAGGAACAGGACGGTGAGCAAGATCAACAACACGCGCATGATTCGATGCCGGTGGGAGCGCCTCGACGGAAACCAGCGGAATCCGAAAAGAATCTGGGCCGCCGCAGGTGGGAGCGCCCGCCGACACCATAGAGGAAGGGCCTGCCGGTATCCCGCCCAGTGACCCCGCCTCTGCCGGTGGCCCGTCGTCAGTCCTCCTGCCGGCCGCCCGCGCGCCGGAACACGGCGAGACCTTCGTAGGCCACGCGCTCGCCCAGCGCCTCCTCGATCCGCAACAACTGATTATACTTGGCCACCCGATCGGAACGGGACAGGGAGCCGGTCTTGATTTGGCCCGCCCGCGTGGCCACGGCCAGATCGGCGATGAAAGTGTCCTCGGTCTCGCCGGAGCGGTGGGAGATGACCGCACGATAATGGGCCTCGCGGGCCATGCGGATGGCTTCCAGGGACTCGGTCAGGGTGCCGATCTGATTGACCTTGATGAGAATGGCATTGGCCACGCCGCGTTCGATGCCCTGGCGCAGGATCTCCGTATTGGTGACGAACAGGTCGTCGCCCACCAGTTGCACCCGATCGCCCAGGGCCTCGGTGAGCTGCCGCCAGCCTTCCCAGTCGTCTTCGGCCATGCCGTCCTCGATGGAGACGATGGGATATTGTTCCACCCAGCGCGCCAGATAGGCGGTGTACTCGTCCGCGCGCAGGCGGCGTCCTTCCGAGGCCAAGTGATAGACCCCCTCGCGATAGAACTCGGAACTGGCGGGATCGAGGGCGATGAAGACGTCCTCTCCCGGCCGGTAACCGGCCTGTACGATCCCCTCCAGGATGATCTCCACCGCCGCTTCGTTGGAGGACAGATCGGGCGCGAAGCCCCCTTCGTCGCCCACCGCGGTATTCAGGCCCCGCTTGGCCAGCACCCGTTTGAGACTGTGGAACACTTCGGCGCCCATGCGCACCGCCTCGGCCATACTGGGGGCACCGGCGGGGACGATCATGAACTCCTGCATGTCCACGTTGTTGTCCGCGTGGGCACCGCCGTTGATGACGTTCATCATGGGTACCGGCATGAGGGTGGCCTCGTCCCCCCCCAGGAACTGCATGCCCAGATACTGGTAGAGCGGCAGGTTGCGGTCCTCGGCCACGGCCCGGGCCGCTGCCAGGGAAACGGCGAGAATGGCGTTGGCTCCCAATCGCGCCTTGTTGGGCGTGCCGTCCAGTTCGATCATGCAGCGGTCCAATGCGGCCTGGTCGGCGGCGTCGCGGCCCAGCAGGGCCTCTCGGATCTCGCCATTGACGTGGGACACGGCCCGGCGCACGCCTTTGCCGCCGTAACGCTGCGGGTCACCGTCGCGCAATTCGATGGCCTCGCGGCTGCCGGTGGAGGCCCCGGAAGGCACGGCCGCCCGCCCGCGGGCGCCGGACTCCAGGACGACTTCGGCTTCGACGGTGGGATTGCCGCGGGAGTCGAGGATCTCACGGCCCTGCACGAGAATGATCTTGGTCATGATGGTCCTTCTCGAATGATGTTTTTCTTCGTGGAGGCAACGCCCGTTGGACCGGGACCGGCGGGCGCCGCGGCTGGCGCACAGTTTACGGATTTCTCTACCTGAAGCAAAACCGCAAGGGGATCAGAGATCGCTCTCGATGAAGCCCTGCCGTTTCACCACCTCGTCGATCGATTTCAGGGCTTCCAGGAGAGGGCGCATCTGCGCCAGCGGCCAGGAATTGGGACCATCCGAGAGGGCCCGGTCCGGGTCCGGATGGGTCTCCATGAACAGGCCCGCCACCCCTGCCGCCACCGCGGCCCGCGCCAGCACCGGTACGAACTCGCGCTGGCCGCCGGAGGCACTGCCCAGGCCTCCGGGCTGCTGCACGGAATGGGTGGCATCGAAGACCACGGGACAACCGGTTTCGCGCATCACCGCCAGGGCGCGCATGTCGGAGATCAGGTTGTTGTAACCGAAGGACACTCCCCGCTCGCAGACCAGGATCTGGTCGTTGCCCGTCTCGCGGGCCTTGGCCACTACGTTCTTCATGTCCCAGGGGGCGAGGAACTGGCCCTTCTTGATGTTCACCGGCTTGCCCTGGCGCGCCACGTTTTGAATGAAATTGGTCTGGCGGCAGAGAAAAGCCGGGGTCTGCAGCACGTCCACCACCGCCGCCACTTCCGCCAGCGGCGTGTCCTCGTGGACGTCGGTAAGCACGGGCACGCCGATCTGCGCGCGCACCTCATCCAGGATGCGCAGCCCTTCCTCCAGGCCGGGCCCGCGGTAACTCTTGATCGAGGAGCGGTTGGCCTTGTCGAAGGAGGATTTGTAGATGAAGGGGATCTCCAGCTCCGCGGTCAATTCCTGCAGCAAGCCGGCGGTGTCCAGGGCCAGCTGTTCGCTCTCGATGACACAAGGCCCGGCGATGAGGAACAGGGGCCGGTCCAGCCCGACTTCGAAGTGACAGAGTCTCATGATGCGCTGGCGGCCCGGTGGGGATGCGCTTCGCTCGCGCGCCGCGCGGCTTCGATGAAGCCGGTGAACAGCGGATGTCCGTCGCGCGGGTTGGACGTGAATTCGGGATGAAACTGGGCCGCCAGGAACCAGGGATGACCGGCCAGCTCGATCATCTCCACCAGCTGGCCGTCCAGGGAGCGGCCGGACACCACCAGACCGGCCTGCTGCAGCCGTTCCACGAAGCGGCCGTTGACCTCGTAACGGTGCCGGTGGCGCTCGGAGACGATTTCCCGCCCGTAGAGCTGGTGGGCCAGGGTGCCGGGCGTGAGGCGGCAAGGCTGGGCCCCCAGGCGCATGGTACCTCCCAGGTCGGATTCGGCGCTGCGCCGCTCCACCTGGCCCTCGGCGGTGGTCCATTCGGTGACCAGGGCGATGACCGGATAAGGGGTATTAGGGTCGAATTCGGTGCTGTGGGCCTCCCTAAGCCCGGCCACGTTACGGGCGTACTCCACCACCGCCACCTGCATGCCCAGGCAGATCCCCAGATAGGGTACGCCCTGCTCGCGCGCGAAGCGTGCCGCTTCGATCTTGCCCTCGATGCCCCGCTCGCCGAAGCCTCCCGGCACCAGGATGGCATCAACCTCCCGCAACATCTCCGGCCCCCGACGCTCGATCTCCTCCGCATCCACGTAGCGGATCTCCACCCGGGTGTCGGTATGGATGCCGGCATGCATCAGGGCCTCGTGGATGGACTTGTAGGAATCGGCCAGATCCGTGTATTTCCCCACCACCGCCACGGTGACGGTGGCACTGGGATGTTCCAGGCGCTCGATGATGTGCTGCCACTCGCCGAGATCCGCGGGCGGTGCCGTGATGCGCAGCTTGTCTGTCACGATTTGGTCCAGGCCCTGCTCGTGGAGCAGCAGGGGAATCTTGTAGATGGTGTCCACGTCCACCGCCGAGATCACCGCCCGTTCCTGGACATTGGTGAACAAGGCGATCTTGCGCCGCTCTTCCACCGGCAGGGGCCGGTCGGAGCGACACAGCAGCACGTCGGGCTGGATGCCGATGGACAGCAGCTCCTTCACCGAATGCTGGGTGGGCTTGGTCTTGAGTTCTCCGGAAGCAGCGATGTAGGGCAACAGGGTGAGATGGATGTAAAGGGTGTTCTCCTCACCCAGCTCGATCCCCATCTGGCGAATGGCCTCCAGGAACGGCAGGGATTCGATGTCGCCCACCGTGCCGCCCACCTCCACCAGGGCCACGTCGGCGTCGTCGGCCCCGGCCATGATACAGCGCTTGATCTCGTCGGTGATGTGGGGAATGACCTGTACCGTGGCGCCCAGGTAATCGCCGCGGCGTTCCTTGGCGATGACGTTTTCGTAGATGCGGCCGGTGGTGAAATTGTTGCGGCGGCTCATGGTGGTGCGCACGAAGCGCTCGTAGTGCCCCAGATCCAGATCGGTCTCCGCCCCATCCTCGGTGACGAACACCTCACCGTGCTGGAAGGGGCTCATGGTGCCGGGATCGAGATTGATGTAAGGGTCGAGCTTGATGAGCGTGACCTTGAGACCGCGTGCCTCCAGGATGGTGCCCAGAGAGGCGGAGGCGATGCCCTTCCCCAAGGAGGAGACGACACCACCGGTCACGAAGATGTATTTGGTCATGTATTCAGAAATCGTCGAACTGGTAGCCAGCGTACAACTTACCAGAACCCCATGGCCGGCTCAAATTACTAAGACAAACGATGATAAAGCCTCATTCAGCGGGTCTCTGGACGGTCAGTCCGCTAGGCGCGCCGACGCCGGCATAGCCCGAGCTATGCCAAGGAGGCGCAACACCGCGGATGGCCGTCCAGAGGCCCGCCCCGAGATCCGCTCCAGGGGGAGCGCGCCGGATGCGGCGCCTCGGTGTTGCGCTTCTTGCCAAGGGCCGGGCCATTGCCTGCGAAGCGCGCCTTGATGCG
>WFNO01000067.1 GCA_015488555.1 Gammaproteobacteria bacterium | reverse complement strand
TTAAAGTGTCTCATGAAGGTTGGCCTCGGGATCGGTGGGATGGATGTCGTGTCGCAAACATCTTACCCAATCCTGAGCCAACCTTCTTCTATATTTTCAATAAATTAGCCTACCCCGCTCATTCCATCAGCGCTTAACTTAGTGCCATTCACTTCAGACATCAGATATCAGATGAGAACCCTTGCCCCAAACCCTATCCCACGGGCAGAAGCTCAAAGTAGCTTCCACAGAAGAGAGATCGATAAAACCCCCTCTCCTCTTCAGGGGGAGAGGGCAGGGGTGAGGGGGATATTTTCTGATGTCTGAATTAAAGAAGCAGGCGGGTGAACCGATAATCCTTTTGGAGGAGCTGTATCGCAAACAAGGATGCAGAGTGACGTGAACGGCGAGAATGTCACGGCCATCGCTTTCGTTCTTGCGAACAACGAGCCAGCAGCAGAGGAAAGATTCATGAATATCTTGACCAAGTTGTCCATCAAAAACAAGATTATCCTGCTCATTGGGGTCGGCATGGTGGGCTTTATTCTGTATCTGGTTTTCAACTATTTAGTTATCAGCAGCAATTTCGTGCGGCTGGAGGCCATCCGTGATCAGCATTTTCCATTGGTGGAGAAGACCGAGATGGCCAACGGTTTGAGTCGCGAACTCATCAGCGCCTTCACCAATGCAGTGGTAGCCTCCGATGAGGAATTGTTGGAGGAGGGTGAGCATCTAGGGCGGCGATTTCTTGATCTGTTGGGAGAGATGCGCGCTGTGGACGAGGATTTCAGTGAAGTGGTGGATCGGCTAGAGAACGCTTTTCAGGCCTATTTCCAGTATGCCCGTGATCTCACCCGGCGTTTGGTGACTGGCTCGGTGGGGTTCACCGAGGCCAGAGAAGACCTTGCCCTCATGAATGATCGACGCGAAGCCTTCTTTGCCCAATTGGAACGTTTTCGCGCTCAGAGTCGCGAGCGCCTCTCCCAGATCATCGATGAGGCAGAGGCCGCGGAACAGTGGGCTCTCAAAATGGGTTTGGGGATCGGAGTCATACTGGTATTTCTGTTGGGGGGATTGGGTTTCGTGGTAACCAATTCCATTTGTCGCAATCTCGGAGAAGTGATCGCCTCTCTGCGGGAGATGGCCAGCGGAAAGGGTGACCTGCGCCGGCGTCTGCAGAGCAAGCAACAGGACGAAGTGGGTGAGCTGGTGCAGGAATTCAACCGTTTCGTGGCCAATTTGCAGCATCTGATCGGTGAGGTCAGCGGTTCTGTGGACGGCCTCAACCAGGCCGCCCAACAGATGTCGGCGGTGACCGAGGAATCGCGTCGGGGGGTGCTCAAACAACAAGGAGATGTCGATCAAGTGGCTACCGCCATGAACGAGATGTCCTCCACGGTGCAGGAAGTGGCCCACAACGCCATGGAAGCGGCCAATGCTGCCCACAATGCTGATGCCGAGGCCAGCAAGGGCAAGGAAGTGGTGGCCCAAGCGGTGGCTACCATCGATCGCCTGGCCAACGAAGTGGAAGAGGCAGCCGAAGTGATCCATCAGCTAGCTCAGGACAGCGAAAACATCGGCACAGTGCTGGACGTGATCAAGGCTATCGCGGAACAAACCAATCTGTTGGCCTTGAACGCTGCCATCGAGGCGGCCCGGGCTGGCGAGCAGGGGCGCGGTTTTGCCGTGGTGGCGGACGAGGTGCGAACCCTGGCCCAACGTACCCAGCAGTCCACCCAGGAGATCCAGGAGATCATCGAAAAGCTGCAGGCAGGTGCCGAAAAAGCGGAACGGGTTATGAAAGCGAGCCGCGAACGGGCCCAGAGCAGCGTGGAAGAGTCGTCCCGCGCGGGCGCCTCGCTCATGTCCATCAGCGAGATGGTGGCCCGCATCAACGACATGAATACGCAGATTGCCAGTGCCGCGGAGGAGCAATCTGCGGTGGCGGAGGAGATCAACCGCAACGTGGTGGCGATCAACGACGTGGCCGTGCAAACGGCTCAAAGTAGTGATCACTTGCAAAAGGCCAGCGAAGAAGTGAGCGTCATGGCCCAGCAGCTTCGCAACCTAGTGGGCAAGTTCACTGTTTGAGAAGCTGTGCGAAGCGGGAACGCCCGAGGGGAAGCGTTCCCGCATGTCCAGCGTTTCGCTTCCTTTCTCGTTCCGGTTTCTCTCTGGCGGAGTGCATACGGACGCAGCTTGTACTCTCGATAGCGTATTTTTCTTCCTGTGGAGAAGATTTCTCTTGTGTGTCGGGATTATGGCGCAGTTCATACACATATTGAAGTGTTTTTTGCCGGCGTACCCCGTGCTAGATTGGGAAGGGCCTGCATATAGGACAAAAGGAGGATTGTCATGAACAGAATCGCGCTGCCTACTTTTATTGGCTTCGTCTTGCTTGCTTTGCTGGTCGCGCCCTTGGCCTGGGCGGACGAAGGTCCTTTGAAACTTCCGCCGGGGACCGATCCCTCCGCAGTGATGCACAATGACGAGGGGATCGCGGAATGGAATCGGGGCAACTATCGTTCCGCCCTGATGCATTTTCGCGAGGCATCCCGCATCGCACCCGTGGGAGAGGCACATTTCAACGAAGCCATCACCCTGGACAAACTGGGGCGCCACGGAGAAGCGGCCATGCATTTCCGGGAAGCGAAGAAGAACGCCAACGGCAACGAGAAGATCCTCAAATCCCGGATCCTCAACGCTCATCTCTGAGCGCCCATTCCTGAAGTGTGGGTGAACCGGTGCCCGCCGCAGGCGGGCACCGGTATACACCCTACGGGTTGATCGGACTACCTTTGGTTGGGGCCTGAATCGGGGGGCTCAAGTAATTACGGTGGGCCCACGTCTGCGAGTACGCGCATGCACCCCCGAGAGTTCCACGGCCAGGCGGATGAGCTGCGCCAGGGCCTCCTGGGGATCGAGATTATGGCGTGCGGGGTCGGGTTCGTATCTCTCCAGATAGATGCGCAGGGTGGCGGCATCGGTGCCGGTCCCGGAGAGACGGAAGACCACCCGGGAGCCGCCGGTAAAGGCGATGCGGATGCCCTGGTGTTCGCTGACGCTGTGATCCACCGGATCGGTGTAGCGGAATTCATCCGCCAGTTCCACCTGGTGGGGGCCCAGGCTGCGGCCGCGCAGATGCGGCAGCTTGCCCCGCAGGTCTTGCAGGATGGCCTCGGCCACGGCTGGATCCATGCCTTCGTAGTCGTGGCGGCTGTAATAGTGGCGGCCGAAGCGGTGCCAGTGTTCGCGCGTGATCTGTTCCACGGATTGCCGGCGGCCGGCGATGATATTGAGCCAGTACAACACCGCCCACAAGCCGTCCTTTTCGCGCAGGTGATCGGAACCGTTGCCGAAACTCTCTTCCCCGCATAGGGTGATGTGTCCGGCGTCCAGCAGATTGCCGAAGAATTTCCAGCCCGTGGGGGTCTCGTGGCAGGGAATGCCCAGCCGCTCGGCCACCCGGTCCACGGCCCGGCTGGTGGGCATGGAACGGGCCACTCCTGTGAGCCGGCCCCGATAACCCGGGATCAGATCGGCGTTGGCCGTGAGGATGGCCAGGCTGTCGCTGGGAGTGACGAAGAAACGCTGGCCCAGGATCATGTTGCGGTCTCCGTCCCCATCCGAGGCCGCACCGAAGTCCGGGGCGTTGCGCTCGTTCATGATGGACACCAGTTCCTCGGCATAGGTGAGGTTGGGGTCGGGGTGCCCGCCGCCGAAGTCCGGCAGCGGCGTGCCGTTGATGACACTGCCGGGCAGGGCTCCCAGGCGCTCTTCCAGGATGGCATGCGCGTAGGGGCCGGTGACGGCGTGCATGGCGTCGTAGCAGAGTGTGAACCATCCTTCCTCGAGCAGATCGCGGATGCGGTCAAAGTCGAACAGGGATTCCATGAGTTCGGCATAGTCCGCCACCGGGTCGATCACCTGGATCTCCGTCTCCCCTGCCCGGTGGCGGGCCAGGCGCTCCAGCGGCAGGTCGTCCATGTCGGCGATCCGGTAGCGATCGATTTCCAGGGTGCGCCGGTAGATTTGGTCGGTGACTTTCTCCGGCGCCGGACCGCCGTTGGCCGTGTTGAACTTGATGCCGAAGTCCCCATCGGGGCCGCCGGGGTTGTGGCTGGCGGAGAGGATGATGCCGCCCAAGGCCCCATGCTTGCGAATGAGGCAGGAGACGGCAGGCGTAGACAGTATGCCCCCACGCCCCACCAGCACGCGGGCAAACCCCTGGGCGGTGGCCATTTTCAGGATGGTCTGGATGGGGCGGTCGTTGTAGTAGCGTCCGTCTCCCCCCAGCACCAGGGTTTCGCCCCGCGCCGGAGGCAGGATGTCGAACAGGGCCTGGACGAAATTCTCCAGATAATGCGGCTGCTGGAAAATCCATACCTTCTTGCGCAGGCCGGAAGTGCCCGGTTTCTGGTCGGTGAAAGATGTTGTGGGGATGGTTTGCAGGTTCACAAGGCTGACGATTCTCCAGAAGGCCAGAAGCGATCTCGCTATGTCTTGGGCAGTCGCCGTGCTCGGTGTGGCCCGCTTGCCCACCCGATGCGATGCACCATAGAGACCGCACCATTCAACCATAGGCGAGCGGGAAACGCGAGCCTTGCGCCATTGTCGCCATCTTCTTTCCGGTTTTAGGTTCAGCTCCACGCTCCAGCAGCCCAGTGGAGAACAGCGGCGCTCTCGGTACCGACTCCGATATAATTCAGTGGTTGTCTTGATTGTTTCTCTGAGGAGGGAGAGATGAAAAAGGGAGGTCTATCGCCCGTTAGGACGAGGCGACCGGGCCGGTGGCAATATCACACGGTTTGGAATGGCAAATGTGAAATGAAGGCCTTCCGATGTCGGCAGTGGAGGAGATGACTGTGCCTACTCAGGCCGATATGCAGGGCATGGCCGAAGAGGGCACTGCGACTGCTTGCCAGGCTGGCGTCCTGTTGGTCAATCTGGGTACTCCGGATGCCCCGGAGCCCGCGGCCCTGCGCCGTTATCTGGCGGAGTTTCTCTGGGATCCGCGCCTGGTGCCCCTGCCCAGGCCCTTGTGGTGGCTGATCCTGCACGGGCTGATCCTGCGCCTGCGCCCGCGCCGCGCCGCCCGGGCCTACCGCAGCATCTGGACCGAGGAAGGTTCTCCCCTGCTGGCCATTTCCCGCCGCCTGGCGGCGGCCCTGGAGGCGGCTCTGGCACGCCACTGTGGGCAGCGGGTACCGGTGGTGCTGGGCATGCGTTACGGCAACCCCGCCATCGCCGCGGCCCTGGATGAATTGCAGGCCCTGGGTGCCGAGCGGATTCTGGTGTTACCGCTCTATCCCCAGTACGCCTCGGCCACCACGGCCTCGGTCTTCGATGCCGTGGCGACCGCCCTGCGACGGCGCATGCACCTGCCCGAGTTCCATTTCATCGGCCATTATCACGATCAGTCCTGGTATATCGGGGCCCTGGCGGAGAGCGTGCGCCGGGTATGGGCCGGCGACGAAGCCTCGCGGGAACGCTTGCTGTTGTTTTCCTTCCACGGCATGCCTGAGCGCACGCGCGCGGCAGGAGATCCCTATTACGAACAATGCCACGAGACTGCCCGGCGGGTGGCGGCGGCCCTGGGCCTGCCGGCCTCCCGGTGGCGGCTGGCCTTTCAGTCCCGTTTCGGGCGCGAGCCCTGGCTGCAACCTTACACCGATGAGATCCTGCGTGCGTTGCCCGATGAGGGAGTGTCGGCCGTGGACGTGATCTGTCCGGGCTTCGCTGCCGACTGCCTGGAGACCCTGGAGGAGATCCGGGTGCTCAATCGCCGGCTATTTCTGGAAGCGGGGGGACGTGACTTTCGCTACATTCCGGCCCTCAACGACGATCCCCGCCACGTGGACGGTCTGGCCGCGCTGGTGGCGCATCACCTGCATCCCTGGTTGTCGCCGCCCGGGATGCGCTCTGGGGCGCGCCATGCTCGCGGGCAGTCCGGCCATGTCGGCGATCGTCCTGCCCGCGAGCCGTCCTGATCGGAATCGACAGGGCGTTCGTTCAGCGCCGTTCCATCAGGCGGCGCAACAGGCGGGCGTTCTTGACCGCGTGGCCAGCCTCGTCGTTGTCGAAGAACACCCATACGCTGTGCCCCTGGCGTTGCCAGCCGCGCAGGCGTTCGCCCCAGGTGCGCAGGCGCGCGGCGCTGTAACTGCCGGCGTAGGGTCCGGCGGGGCCGTGCAGGCGCACGTAGACGAAATCGGTGGTGACCGTGAGGGGCGCGCGGAAGTCCCCCAATTCGAAGAGGCAGAAGGCGGCGCCGTATGTTTCCAGCAGCGCGTAGACCGCCGGGTCGTGCCAGCTGGGGTCGCGGAACTCGAAGGTATAGCGCAGGCCAGCGGGGAGCCACCGCAGAAAATCTTCCAGGCGTTGGGGATTGCAGCGCCAACGCGGCGGCAACTGGAACAGAATCACTGCCAGTTTTTCCTCCAGCACAGCCGCGTGTTCCAGGAAGCGCTGCAGGGTGTCCGTGCATACCTTGAGTTTCTTGCGGTGCGTGATGCCTTGCGGCGCCTTGACGGCGAAGGCGAAACCAGGCGGTGTCTGTGTGCGCCAGTGGTCGAAGGTCTCCCGTTCCGGCAGGCGATAGAAACTGTTGTTGATTTCCACACAAGAGAAATGGCGGGCGTAGAAAGGCAACCATTGCGCCGCCGGCAGGTCCTCGGGATAGAACACGCCCCGCCAGTGGGGATAATGCCAGCCGGAGGTGCCGATGTGGACGCCGGCGGGCATCAGCGGTCTGCCACCCTTGCCGCCGGGGTGCAATCTGCCATGTCCGGTGTCCTCGGTCGCGCCCGCATGGCCGCCGTTCCTCTCCTGTCCGCCGCGCGCTGTATCATATCGGGATCTCCGGGCGGGCGAAAGGGGCGAAGGCGGCGGTTGTTCTTCCGGCGGAGTTGGGCGGAGTTGACGGAGCCGGGATGCAGCGGCGAACGGTTTTTGTTAAGGTTTGCTTTTTTCATGCACCGGTCATGGCACTGCGCATCTACAACAGTTTCACCCGCACCAAGGAACCTTTGCGGCCCATCGAGCCCGGCCACGTGCGCCTGTACGTGTGCGGCGTGACCGTGTACGACTATTGCCACCTCGGGCATGCCCGGGTGTGGGTGGTCTTCGACATGGTGGTGCGTTACCTGCGCCACCTGGGCTACCGGGTGACCTACGCCCGCAACATCACCGACATCGACGACAAGATCATTGCCCGGGCGCAGGAACGGAGCGAAACCGTGGCGGCGCTCACGAGCCGTTACATCCAGGCCATGCACGAGGACGCCGCCGCCTTGGGGGTGTTGCCGCCGGACCGGGAACCCCGTGCCACCGCCGCCATGGCCGAGATCGTCGCCATGATCCAGCGCCTGGTGGAGAAGGGCTATGCCTATCAGGCGGCCAACGGCGACGTCTATTTCCGGGTGAGTCGTTTCCCCGCCTACGGCCGTCTCTCGGGCAAGCGCCCGGAGGAATTGCGCGCCGGGGAACGGGTGGCGGTGGACGGCGCCAAGGAGGACCCTCTGGATTTCGTGCTCTGGAAGCGCGCCAAGCCGGGCGAGCCCAGTTGGGATTCTCCCTGGGGGTCGGGGCGGCCCGGCTGGCACATCGAGTGCTCGGCCATGTCCACCCACTGCCTGGGGGAGCACTTCGACATCCACGGCGGGGGCATGGATCTCATGTTTCCCCACCACGAGAACGAGATCGCCCAGTCGGAGGCGGCCACGGGACACAAGTTCGTCGATATCTGGATGCACAATGGCTTCGTGCAAGTGGACGAGGAGAAGATGTCCAAGTCCCTGGGCAATTTCTTCACCGTGCGGGAGGTGTTGGCCCGCTATCCGGCCGAGGTGGTGCGCTATTTCATTCTCGCCAGCCACTACCGCAGTCCTCTGTATTATTCCGACGCCAATCTGGGCCAGGCGCGCGCTGCCCTGGACCGCCTGTACACCGCTTTGCGGGGTCTGGATCTGGGGGGAAGGGACCCACAGGCTGTGCCGGTTGCAGCGGATTCGACGTACGCCAGCCGCTTCGCGGCCGCCATGGACGACGACTTCAATACCCCCGAGGCGCTGGCGGTATTGTTCGAACTGGCCCACGAGATCAATCGCGCCCGCAGCGGCGGTGACCTGGAACGGGCCGCTGTCCTGGCCCAGACCATGCGCGCCCTGGGTGCGCCCCTGGGCTTGCTGGCACAGGATCCCGAGGCGTATTTCAAGAAGGCGGCGCCCGCTGCCAGCCTGGCGGACGAGGCGGTGGAGGCCTTGGTGGCGCGCCGGCAGGCGGCGCGCGCGCGCCGCGACTGGGCGGAGGCCGACCGCATCCGCGACGAGCTGGAGGCGCAGGGCATCGTGCTGGAGGACACCCCCCAAGGGACCACCTGGCGGCGCAGATGAAGCGCGCGATCGAAGAGTGAACAGCTGAACGAGAAAATTCGTCCGCATCTGCGCTCTACCAGGCGCGGTCTGCTATGTTGTAATGAACCAGCTACCATCCCTCAGACACTCAAATTTCTTGCGCGGCCTTTCTATGTAGCACTTCGGCTGCATACAGGGTGTTTTGCAACAGGGTTACCACGGTCATGGGACCCACGCCGCCGGGCACCGGAGTGATCCAGGCGGCCCGTTCCAGCGCTTGTTCGAATTCCACGTCTCCCACCAGGCGGCCGCTGGTGTCCCGGTTGATGCCCACGTCGATGACCACCGCGCCGGGACGGATCCACGCTCCCTTGATCAGACCCGGTTTGCCTACCGCTACCACCAGCAGTTCGGCGCGGCCCACGTGGGCTGGCAGGTCGCGGGTGAAGCGATGACAGGTGGTGACCGTGGCGCCGGCCAGCAGCAGTTCCAGCCCCATGGGCCGGCCCACGTGATTGGAAGCTCCCACCACCACGGCCTCCATGCCCTTGGGATCGATACCGCAGCGGTTTAACAAGGTCATGATGCCGCGCGGCGTGCAGGAGCGCAGTACCGGCATGCGCAAGGCCAGGCGACCCACGTTGTAGGGATGGAAGCCGTCCACGTCCTTATCGGAACGGATGCGTTCGATGACTACCTCGGTGTCGATGTGGGGGGGCAGGGGGAGCTGTACCAGGATGCCGTCCACGGCGGGATCGGCATTGAGTTCGTCGATGATGTCCAGCAAGGCCTCCTGGGCCACGTCCGCCGGCAGGTCGTAGGCCCGCGAGTGGAAACCCACCGCCTCGCAGGCGCGCCGCTTGTTGGACACGTAGACCCGGGAGGCGGGATCGTCGCCCACCAGGATCACTGCCAGTCCCGGCGGGCGCAGGCCGTGCCTGCGCCGCTGCTGCACCCGTTGCCGGATCTCTTCCCGGATGCCGGCGGCGATGGCCTTGCCGTCGATGATGGTGGCGCTCATACGTGCGGTATTCGTGTTATACGTGTTTCATGTTCGAGAGCGCGGGTGGCCGCTATGGTAGCATGCCCGCCCGATTTCGTACCCGGTGCCGCCCGCGCTGCCGTCTCCTCCGCCCGGTCGATCTTCGCCGGTGAAAACTCGCCGGTGAAAAATGGCGGAAAAATTCGGGTATGATATCCCCTTTCACCGGCAATACCACTCATATACCGAGCAATCGATGGCCCCGCAAACCCTGTATGACAAGCTCTGGGCGGCACACGAGGTGCGCCGCAACGAAGACGGCACGAGTCTGATCTACATCGATCGCCATCTCGTGCACGAGGTGACTTCACCCCAGGCCTTCGAGGGCCTGCGCCTGGCCGGGCGCAGGCCCTGGCGCGCGGGTGCCATCCTGGCGGTGCCCGATCACAACGTGCCCACCACCGATCGCCGCGCCGGTATCGCCGATCCGGTCTCCCGCCTGCAAGTGGAGACCCTGGACCGCAACTGCGCCGAGTACGGCATCACCGAATTCACCATGAACGATCCCCGCCAGGGCATCGTCCACGTCATCGGCCCGGAAGAGGGCGCCACCCTGCCGGGCATGACCGTGGTGTGCGGTGACTCGCATACCTCCACCCACGGCGCCCTGGGGGCCCTGGCCTTCGGCATCGGGACCTCGGAGGTGGAACACGTGCTGGCCACCCAGTGCCTGGTGATGAAGAAGTCCGCCAACATGCGCGTGGAACTGGCCGGCCGGCCGCAGCCCGGGGTGAGCGCCAAGGACCTGATCCTGGCCGTCATCGGCGAGATCGGCACCGCCGGCGGTACGGGACACGCCATCGAATTCGCGGGCGAAGCGGTGCAGGCCCTCTCGGTGGAGGGGCGCATGACCTTGTGCAACATGGCCATCGAGGCCGGCGCCCGGGCGGGCATGGTGGCGGTGGACGACAAGACCATCGAATACGTGCGCGGCCGGCCCTATGCCCCCAAGGGCGATCTCTGGGAACGGGCCGTCGCCGCATGGCGCGAGCTGCACTCGGATCCGGGGGCCGTGTTCGATCGCGAGGTGCGCCTGGATGCCGCGCGCATCGCCCCTCAGGTCACCTGGGGGACCTCGCCGGAGATGGTGGTGGACGTGAACGGGCGGGTCCCCCGCCCCGAGGACGAGCCCGATCCCGTGCGCCGCCAGGGGATGGAACGGGCCCTGGAATACATGGGGCTCGCAGGCGGCATGGCCATCGGCGACATCCGTCCCGACAAGGTCTTCATCGGTTCCTGTACCAATGCCCGCATCGAAGACCTGCGGGCGGCGGCGGCCGTGGTGCGCGGCCATCGGGTGGCAGACAACATCCGCCTGGCCATGGTGGTGCCGGGCTCAGGGCTGGTGAAACGCCAGGCCGAGGCGGAAGGGCTGGACCGCATCTTCCAGGAGGCCGGTTTTCAATGGCGCGAGCCGGGGTGTTCCATGTGCCTGGCCATGAACGCCGATCGCCTGGAACCGGGGGAACGTTGTGCCTCCACCTCCAATCGCAATTTCGAGGGGCGTCAAGGGGCGGGCGGACGCACCCATCTGGTGAGTCCCGCCATGGCGGCGGCGGCGGCCGTCGCCGGCCGCTTCGTGGACGTGCGCGAGTGGGACTACCGCCGCGAATGGTGAACTCGGGTTAGAGGAAGAAGCATGGAAAGATTCGTCCGTCACGAAGGGCTGGTGGTGCCGCTGGACCGTGCCAACGTGGATACCGACGCCATCATCCCCAAGCAGTTCCTGAAATCGGTGCAGCGCACGGGTTTCGGGCCCAATCTCTTCGACGAGTGGCGCTATCTGGATCACGGCGAACCGGGCATGGATCCCCGGAGCCGGCGGCCCAATCCGGATTTCGTGCTCAACCAGCCCCGCTACCAGGGCGCCAGCATCCTCCTGGCACGGGACAATTTCGGCTGCGGCTCCTCGCGCGAGCATGCCGTCTGGGCCCTGCAGGACTACGGGATCCGCGTGGTGATCGCGCCCAGCTTCGCCGACATCTTCTACAACAACTGTTTCAAGAACGGGGTGCTGCCCATCGTCCTGGATGCGGCCACCGTGGATCGCCTGTTCGAGGAAGTGCAGGCGCAGCCCGGCTACCGATTGCAGGTGGATCTGGAGCGCCAGCGCATCACCCTGCCCAGCGGGGAGGAGATTGCCTTCGAGATCGACGCCTTCCGCCGTCACTGCCTCCTGCAGGGACTGGACGAGATCGGACTCACCCTGCAGCACGCCGACGAAATCCGCGCCTACGAGGAGCGGCGGCGGCGCGAGGCCCCGTGGTTGTTCGCGGAGCTGTCATGAAGGGGGGTGCATGAGTCACAAGATCCTGATCCTGCCCGGTGACGGCATCGGTCCCGAGATCGTGGCCGAGGCCGTCAAGGTCCTGGAGCACCTGCGCGATCGGCGCGGCCTGCAAGTGGAACTGGAACACGCCCTGGTGGGCGGAGCCGCCGTGGACGCCACGGGCACGCCCTTGCCCGAGGAGACCCTGGCGCTGGCGCGCGCCGCCGATGCCGTGCTGCTGGGGGCGGTGGGCGGCCCGCGCTGGGAGGGGCTGGAACGGGAGCGGCGTCCGGAACGCGGCCTGCTGGGGTTGCGCTCGGCCCTCGGACTGTTCGCCAACCTACGGCCGGCCCTGCTCTACCCGCAACTGGCACAGGCCTCCACGCTGAAGGCCGAGGTGGTGGCGGGCCTGGACCTGATGATCGTGCGGGAACTGACCGGTGGCATCTATTTCGGCCGCCCCCGCGGGATCCGCACCCTGGAGAACGGCGAGCGCGAGGGCTTCAACACCCTGGTCTATCGCGAATCGGAGATCGAACGCATCGGCCGCGTGGCCTTCGAGACCGCCCGGCGGCGCCATCACCGTCTGTGCTCCGTGGACAAGGCCAACGTGCTGGAGTGCAGCGAACTGTGGCGCGAAGTGATGACCCGCCTGGGGGAGGCGTACCCGGACGTGGAGTTGTCGCACATGTACGTGGACAATGCCACCATGCAATTGGTGCGCGCCCCCAAGCAGTTCGACGTGATGGTCACCACCAACATGTTCGGCGACATCCTCTCCGACTGCGCCGCCATGCTCACGGGCTCCATCGGCATGCTGCCTTCGGCCTCCCTGAACGCCGAGGGGCGGGGCATGTACGAGCCCATCCATGGCTCGGCGCCGGACATCGCCGGGCGCGGTATCGCCAATCCCCTGGCCACCATCCTCTCCGTGGCCATGCTGTTGCGCCATTCGCTGGGGCGCCCGGATCTCGCCGGTGCCGTCGAGCAGGCGGTGGCGCGGGTACTCGATCGGGGCCTACGCACCCCGGACATCGCCACTGCCGGAACCCGCCAGGTGGGAACCGCGGAGATGGGTGACGCCGTGGTGGCGGCCTTGGACGAATTCGAACATACGGACACAGGTGGACGCACATGAGTGAGCAGACCGTGGATGTCGCCGTCGTCGGGGCCACCGGCGCGGTGGGTGAGACCATGATCCGCATCCTGGAGGAGCGGGATTTTCCCGTGGGGACCCTCTATCCCCTGGCCAGTCATCGTTCCGCGGGCAAGACCGTCACATTCCGGGGGCGCAGCCTGCGGGTGCAGGATTTGGCAGGCTTCGATTTCACCAAGGTGCGCATCGCCCTCTTTTCCGCCGGGGCCTCGGTGTCGGGGGAATACGCCCCCAAGGCCGCCGCCGCCGGTTGTGTGGTGGTGGACAACACCTCGCGCTTCCGCTACGAGGACGACGTCCCCCTGGTGGTGCCCGAGGTGAATCCCCACGCCCTGGCCGGCTATGCGGCCCGCAACATCGTCGCCAATCCCAATTGCTCCACCATCCAGATGGTGGTGGCCCTGAAGCCCATCTACGACGCCGCGGGCATCGAGCGCATCAACGTGTGCACCTATCAGGCGGTGTCGGGCACCGGCAAGCAGGCCATCGAGGAACTGGCCACGCAGACCGCCAATCTGCTCAACGCCCGTCCCATCGAGCCGGCGGTCTATCCCAAGCAGATCGCCTTCAACGTCCTGCCGCACATCGACGTCTTCCAGGACAACGGCTATACCAAGGAAGAGATGAAAATGGTCTGGGAGACTAAAAAAATCCTGGAAGATGACGCTATCCTGGTGAACCCCACGGCGGTGCGCGTGCCGGTCTTCTACGGTCACTCCGAGGCGGTGCACGTGGAGACCCGGGAGAAGATCAGCGCCGCGGAGGTGCGGGCCCTGCTGGAGCAGGCGCCGGGTGTGGTGGTGATGGACCGGCGGGAGCCCGGTGGTTATCCCACCGCGGTGACCGAGGCGGCCGACCGGGATCCGGTGTTCGTGGGCCGCATCCGGGAGGACATCTCCCATCCCCGGGGTATCGATCTGTGGGTGGTGGCGGACAACGTGCGCAAGGGGGCCGCCCTGAACAGCGTCCAGATCGCGGAGATCCTGTTGCGCGAATATCTCCGCTAGGCGGCCGGGGCGCGCGGGCATGGATCTTGAATGTTTTCAAGAGGATTGCCCGTAACCGCATGCGCGTGGCGGGGAACGGCCCGAGGCGCTGAGCGGACGCCTGGTCGGGGGCTGGTCTGGCACGGGAGCCGCGGCCGTGCTTGCTGAGCGCGAGGAGAACGAGATTGAACAAACTGCTCAAGTCATTCGCCCTGTTGATCTTTCCTTTCGTCGCCCTGGTGCCGCAGCAGGCCAAGGCCTTCGCCCTGGGTGACATCGAGCTGCGTTCGGCCCTCAATCAACCCCTGGATGCCCGGGTGGAGCTGATCTCCCTGGGCGACCTGGATCTGCACGAGATCGACGTGGAACTGGCGTCACCGGAAGATTTCCGCCGGGTGGGGCTGGAGCGGCCTTTCTTCCTCACGGAACTGCAGTTCGAACTCACCCGCCAGGAGGGCACTCCCTATCTGCTCATCTCCACCGACAAACCGGTCAAGGAGCCCTTCCTGGATTTCCTCATCGAAGTGGAATGGCCCAACGGGCGGCTGTTGCGGGAATACACCCTGTTGTTGGATCCGCCGGTCTTCCTGGAAGAAGAACCGGTGCCGATTCAGGCCCCGATCCAGTCCGCCGCGCAGGCGCCCGTACCTGCGGATACCGCGTCCCGCGTGCCGGATGCCTCCCCGCAAGGTGGTGTGACGGCGCCGACCGCCGCGAACGGGGAGCTGCGTTATGGTCCGGTGAGCCGCACGGACACGCTCTGGTCCATCGCCAAGCGCATGCGGCCCGATGCCTCGGTGACCGTGCCGCAGGTGATGATGGCCCTCCTGAAGCACAATCCCGAGGCCTTCTATCACAACAATGTCAACTATCTGAAGGCGGGCTACGTGTTGCGCCTGCCCGGTCCCGAGGCCGCGCGCGAGATCGACGCCCGCGAGGCCGAGCGCCAGGTCCAGCTCCAGAACCGGCAATGGGAGGAGGCCCGGCGCCAGCGTGCCGGCGGTGCCCTGAAGCGTCCCGCCGGACAAGACGGTGCCGCGGGGGACGTCCCCGCCGGCATCCCTGCCGATGCGGATGCCGGTGCGGATGCCGGTGCCCAGGTGGCCGGCACCGGCAGGCAGCCTCGCCTGCGACTGGTGGTGCCGGAAGAGATGGAGGCCGGGGCCACGGCCCTGGAGGGCGTGGCCGACAAGACCGCACCGGGCGCATCCACCATGGCGGAGTTGAACGCCTTGCGCCGGGAATTGGCCCTGGCCCTGGAGACCTCGGAGATCAGCCGCCAGGAGAATCTCGAATTGCGCCAGCGCCTGGCGGAGTTGGAAGAACAGATCGCCGCCATGCAGCGCCTGTTGGCCCTGCGAGACGACACCCTGGCGGCCTTGCAGAGCGGGCTGGTGACGCAAGGGGAAGCAGGGCAAGAGGCCGTTGAGGAGAACTCCCCGCAGTCACCGGAGATGGCTGCAGCCGATACGACCGAGCAGGCCGGAGCTGGAGATTCGGGTACGGGTCGGGTCATGGGTCAGGCTGCGAATCCGGATGCGGGCGAGATTGCCGGGGTCGCCGGGCAGGAGGCCGTGGAACTGGCACAGGCAGGCGGGCAGGTATCGCCCGAACCTCAGCCTGCAGGCACGTCACAGGAGCCCGAAGCGCCTGTCGGCGAGTCCATTCCCGTACTGGGCTTCGTGAAGGAATTCGCGGGCGAGGTGCTGGACGACCCCGTCATGACCGGGGCCGCCGGTGGCGTGGGCGTGCTGGCCTTGGGGCTGGCCTGGATGGCCGTGCGCCGCCGCCGCGCCGCCCAGGAGGAAGTTACTGCCGCGGAATTGAAGAAAGTAGTATTGGACAAGCATGAGAGGCGGGACGAGACCGCTGAAGTAATGAGTGCCGCCATACAGGAAGCAGCGCTGGGATCCGTCTCAGAGACGCCTGAACAGGCCCAGGCTGGGATTAGTGAAGACGGCGATGCGTTGGGGCTGAACGTCTTTCAGCCGGAGGAGGATGAGATCGACACCCTGGCGGAGGCCGATGTCTATCTGGCCTATCGTCGCTTCGACAAGGCCGAGGAACTGCTCAAGGACGCCATCGCCCAGGAGCCACACCGTCACGACTATGCATTGAAGCTGCTGGAAGTCTATGCCGCCACCGAGAACCGCGATGCCTTCCTGGTACAGGCCGAGACCATTCGCGATGCGGCGGAAAAAGGGGTGGGCTTCGAATGGCAAGAGGCCTGGGGAAAGACCAAGGCCATGGGGCGGCAGTTGCTGCCAGATCATCCCCTCTTCGGTGGTGATAGCGAAGACCGGGGTGCCAAGTCGGGCGGGCGTGCTACGGGCGCTGAAGAGGCGCAATCCGGGGACGTGGGAGAAGTTGAGGAGAGATCGCTCGCAGAAGAATCGTTCGCTGAAGCGCTGCGGGAGACAGGTGCAGCCGCTGGTGAAGAAAGTGAAACCACCTTCGCATTCGAATACGAAACAAAAGGATTACACGACGAACCTGCCGTTGAAGATTTTGGCCTGGACGAGGGTGGGGCTATTGCAGATGCCTCCGGCGGGCAATCTCAGGATGCGCCGGATCTGCAGGGACTCGATTTCGATCTGGGGGAGCTGCAGGAGGCCGAGCGCGAAACAGGAGATGGGCCTTCCATGCTGGAGGGGTCGGGGCTGGAAGGCGAATCCACAGTTGAATCTGCGGCTGGATCTACTGAGTCCGGAGAGGCCGCCGGAAAGCCCGCGGCAAGCGAGTCGGCCGGCGCCATGACCGACCTCGCCGGGGAAGAAATCACTGCCGGCGAAAACGAAAGTGCTGACTGGGAAGCCGGCACCCAGGACTCCGGTCCAAATCTGGAAATGGATTTGGGAGAAGTTGCCGAACAAGCTGCTCCTGCAATCGGCAAAGGAGAGGCGAACCTGGGCAAGGACTCTACAAGGGACGACGCTGAGCGGCAAGGCTCGCCGGAGTGGCATACCCTGCGGGAAAACCTGGCGGACGTCCACCGAGGCCAAGAGCAAGGCGAGAACGACAACGAACTCTCGCTAGAGACGGATATCGACTGGTTGGCCGAACTCACTGACGAAAAGCTCGATGATATTGAGGTAGAAGGCATGGCGGACGAGCCTGATCTTATCACGGGTGAGGACGAGGTGGCCACCAAGCTGGATCTGGCACGCGCCTATATCGACATGGGGGACCACGAGAGCGCTCGCAGCATCCTCGACGAGGTACTCGACGAAGGCAACGAGGCCCAGAAAGATGAAGCGCAACAGTTATTGAAGAGCGTGGGCGGCGATTCCTGAATCCGCCGTCGCGGCCCGTGAGTCCGCTGCGGTGAGAAAAAGCGGGATCTGAGCTACACTGTGCGCTTGGTGAGGGGCGCCGGTCCCTCCGTTACTGTTCCAGCTTCTGCGCAGTCAGCCATGTGCCATCCCGTCATTCGCATCGTCACTTTCGTGGTCTTCGCCGCCGTGCTGGCCATGGCCGACTGGCACGGTGTGATCCTCGGGGGACTGGGATTGGGCGTCTTGTACGGGCTGGCGGGCCGGGCCCATTTCCCTGCGGGCTGGGCCATGTTGCGGCGCATGCGCTGGTTCTTCCTGTCCATCCTGGCGATCTATTTCTGGCTTACTCCTGGTCCTCCCATCGCTTTTCCCGGATGGGTGCCGGTATCCTGGCTGCCCACCTTGCCCGGCGTGGAGGCCGGGTTGATGCGGGCCGCGGCCCTGGCCCTCATGGTCCTGGCGGCCAATCTATTGTTGCGCTGCACCCCGCGCGAGGAGTTGCTGGCCGCGCTGCTCTGGTTGTTGCGCCCGCTCGCCTGGCTGGGGCTCGATCCCATGCGCATCGGCTTGCGCGTGGTGCTGGTCATGGAGGCCCTGGAGACCGTACAGGAACAGGTGCGCCAGGCGGTACAAGAATTTCGCGGCGGCGGTGCCCGCCTCTCCCGCACGGGGGGATTCGCCGCCCGCGTGTTCTCCCTGGTCACCGAGACCGCGGAGGACAGCCGACCCCGGCCCATCACCTTGACCTACTGCCTTGCCCCGCCCCTCCACCAATGGCTCTACCCCC
>WFNO01000066.1 GCA_015488555.1 Gammaproteobacteria bacterium | reverse complement strand
CATGTGGCCCACGCCGGGGCCGTTCAGGACGGCTCTGCCCAGAGGTCCGGGGGCGGCGGAACACCTGAACCGGAAGCTGGATCGCGAGAGTCTAAACCCCGGGTATCCGGCCGGAGCGGATCCGATTCAGCATCGCCGCCGCGAGCGGATGCGGGGGCGGAACCCGAACTCGAGCCACAGATCACCATCATCCACCGCGGCGGCCAGACCATCGAGGAGTACCGGATCAACGGCCAGCTCTACATGATCAAGATCACCCCGCACAAAGGCGTGCCCTACTTCTTGGTGGACGTGGATGGCGACGGTGATTTCGATCTGCGCAGCAACGAGCTGGACGAGGATCTGCTGGTGCCCCGGTGGACCATCCTGCGCTGGTGACCGCCTGCTCTTTTCTCCGATATTTCCGATAAGCACTTGTCGGTCTTTGGAAATTGCCCGCGCTGCGCAGCCTGTGGATAACTTTGTGAATAAGTGACGTGGGGCTGTGATGATCTTCGAGACAATTCCGACATTCTCTCTTGCTCCCCCTGCGCCCTAATTCAAAAATCCTTCTTAGACAATGCGTTGCGAGAGGATATCCCTAAGGGTCGGGACGACGCCGAAAATGGGGTGGTGCAGGTAGATTGGCAAAATATGTGCATAACCCGCAGCAGTACACTCGGTGATATGCGCCATCCACAAGTGAAATCAGGGCTTTTACACGGCGGGGGAGGCCAGTGGTGAGCGCCCCGCGCTATCTGGTGGTGGACGTCCTGCGCGGCGTGGCTATCGTCCTCATGATCGTCTATCACTTCACCTTCGACCTGAATTTCTTTGGGGTGTTGTCCATCGATTTCTACCGCGATCCCTTCTGGCTGGGGTTTCGTGCCCTCATCGTCACCCTGTTCCTGGGGCTGGTGGGGGTGAGCCTGCACCTGGGCACGCGCCATGGCATCCATTGGCGCCGCTTCCTGCGGCGCCTGGGCTTGATCGCCGGCAGCGCCGCGCTGGTGAGCCTGGGGAGTTATCTGATCTTTCCGCAAAGCATGATCGTCTTTGGCATACTCCATTTCATCGCCGTGGCCAGCGTGCTGGGCCTCTTGATGATTCGCTTCTACTGGGCCAATCTGGTATTGGGCGTGGTGCTGGTGGCGGCGGGGCTGTGGCTTCAGCATCCGCTGTTCGACCACCCTGCCCTGCACTGGATCGGTCTTATGACCCACAAGCCCGTCACCGAGGACTACGTTCCCGTGCTGCCCTGGTTCGGGGTGGTGCTGCTGGGGCTGTTCCTGGGGAAGACCCTCTTTCGGGACCTGCATCGGACTTCGGAAGAGGGGCCGCAGCCCGCCTGGATGCGCTGGCACAGTGATCACCCGGTGGTGCGTGCGCTGGCGCTGGGCGGACGCTACAGTCTACTCATATATATGGTACACCAGCCCTTGTTTTTCGCTCTCTTGTGGCCGATCCTGGGTTAAGGTGGAGGCTGGACGTGACATCGTGACGAAGACGGCATGCAACTGAAACTGGAGTGGCCGCGGGTTTGGCTGCGGAATTGGCTGGGGGATTGGCGGGGCGGCCTCGAATTCCTCACTCGCGAGGAGACGCTGCGGCGCCTGGCGGCCGGCGTCAACATCGTGCTCGTATTGCTGTTGGCCGCCCAACTGGCGGAACTGACTTGGCGCTGGGTCCCGCTCCCCCCTGCCGCCTCTCCCGCGCCTGGTGTGGCGCCTTTCGCTCCCGGCGGGGCTTCCACCTCTGTGCGGGCCGGTTCCCGCGCAAGCGGCGCGGCGCAGGCGGCGGAAGGGGACGTGGCGCGCCTGCATTTGTTCGGGACCAAATCCGCCGCGCCTCCCCGCGCCTCGCGTCCCGCGCCGGCGGCCATGCCGGAGACGCGCCTGCAGCTCACCTTGAGAGGGGTATTCGCTTCTGACGACCCGGCTCTGGCCGGCGCCATCGTGGCGGAGCGCAGCGGCAAGGAGGCCTTCTATAACGTGGGAGATACCCTGCCGGGGGGCGCTGTGCTCAAAGAAGTGTATCCGAACCGGATCGTGCTCCAGCGCAGGGGACGCCTGGAGACCCTGCATATGCCCAAGGAGCCGGTCTCCGGACCGCTGTCCCGCGAGACACGGAGCCCGGCGGCGCGCGACAGCGGCCCGCGGGCGCGGCCTGCGGCGGGGGCGGGGCCGCGACCCTCCCTGCGGGAATACCGGGACATGGTCTTACAGGATCCCCAGCAGTTCGCGGACAAGGTGCGCCTGCGGCCTCGCATGCAAGGGGGGCGCATGCAAGGCTACGAAGTGCGCCCGGGGCGTGATGCTCAGTTCCTGTCCCAATTCGGGCTCGAACCGGGAGACGTGGTGACCGCCGTCAACGGCATTCCCCTGGATTCTCCAGCCCGCGGCTTGAGCGTGTTGCGCGACTTGGCCAGGGCCCCACAGGTACAACTGGAAGTAGTACGCAACGGCGTGCCGCAGATCATCGAACTGGATCTGACGCAATAGACGAAAGCGCGGGCGCTTGTGCGCCGCGCGGCGATCCCCTACAATACGCGATCCTTTGGGAAGCGGGCACGCCGCCCGCCGGACGCATGACAGGTGGAGGGGTAGATCGATGAAACCCGGAATTCATCCAGCATACGAGGAAATCACAGTGACCTGCGGTTGCGGCAACACCTTCAAGACCCGTTCTACCGCTGGCCGTGATCTGCACCTGGATGTCTGTTCCAAGTGCCACCCTTTCTATACCGGCAAGCAGAAACTGGTGGACACCGCCGGGCGGGTGGACAAGTTCAAGCAGAAATACGGCAGGAAGAAACACTGAGACGTCCACAGACAACCGCCGCCAGAGGGGCGGCGCGAGCAAGGGGGCGTGCCGGCGGGCGCGCCCTTTTCGTTTGGACCGTCCTGGGCGCCGCCCTGGCACTGGGGGGGTGGGGTGGGGTCGCCGCGCGGGATCTCATTTGCGCCCCCGCACACCTCGATGAGACGGTACGCGTGGCCAAGGTCCACGACGGGGACACCCTGCAGCTGGCCGATGGCAGGAAATTGCGCCTCATCGGCGTCAACACCCCCGAGCTGGCACGCGAGGAACGGCCGGCGCAACCCCTGGCGGAGGCGGCCCGCGATGCCCTGCGGCGGCGCCTGGGTCCACGCGCACGATTGGCCTTGCACTACGACCGCCAGCGGCGCGACCGCTACGGCCGCCTGCTGGCGCACGCCTTCCACGAGGGACGCAATCTCAGCGCCTGGCTGCTGCGGCGGGGTTACGGTGCCGTGGTGGCGGTGCCCCCCAATCTGGACTATCACGAATGCTATCGGCGCAGCGAGCAGGAGGCCCGGGCGCAGGGGCGGGGTATCTGGCGCCTGCCCTATTACCGCCCCCTCGCCACCACGGCCCTGCCGCCGGGGACGGAAGGGTTCCGCTTCATCCAGGGCAAGGTGCTGCGCGCCGGAGAGAGCCGCCGCTCCTTGTGGCTCAACCTGGAGGGCGGGGTGGCCCTGCGCATCGCCCGCAAAGATCTGGTCTACTTTGGCGATTTCGACCCGCGCCGCTACGTAGGCAGGCACATCGAGGCGCGGGGCTGGTTGCACCGCCAGCGCGGCAGGCTGGTGATGCAGATCCGCCATCCCTTTGCTTTGCGCCTACGCTGAAGGACCGTCCGGCCGTTTTCAAAAAGCGTTTCCAGACAACTGCTTGCAGTCAAGGGCGGTTTGGCGGATAATTTTTATCTTTTGGGGCGCCTCCTGTGCGGATGGGAAGAATGTATGGTTTCCCTCGATTCTGGTATCAATCCTAGCACCAGTTTTTGGTATCGGATCTGGTGTGGTACTGGATGCGCGATAGGGGTTGGCGAAAGTCTCGCACGCCCGCACCCCACGACCGGATGATCACATGACGGAAGAACGCAAAAAAGCCGCACTCGAATATCACGCCCGGCCCTTGCCGGGCAAGATCGCCATGGCCATCACCAAACCCTGCCGCACCCAGGAGAACCTGGGCTTGGCCTACACCCCGGGGGTGGCCGAGCCGGTGCGCGCCATCGCCACTGAGCCGGAGGCGGTCTATCGCTACACGGCCAAGGGCAATCTGGTGGCCGTGATCACCGACGGCAGCGCGGTGCTGGGGCTGGGCAACGTGGGGCCGCTGGCCAGCAAGCCGGTCATGGAGGGCAAAGGGGTGCTGTTCAAGAAATTCGCCGGCATCGATGTGTTCGATATCGAAGTGGATGCCCGGGAAGTGGACGATTTCGTGGACACCGTGGCTCGCATCGCCCCCACCTTCGGGGGCATCAATCTGGAGGACATCGCAGCGCCCCGCTGTTTCGAGATCGAGGCGGCCCTGAAGGCGCGTCTGGACATTCCGGTCTTCCACGACGACCAGCACGGCACCGCGGTGATCATCGCCGCGGCCCTGCTCAACGCCCTGGAACTGCAGGGCAAGACCCTGGCCGAGGCCAAGATCGTCTGTCTGGGGGCCGGCGCGGCGGGCATCGCCTCCATGCGCCTGTTGTTGGCCATGGGGGCGCAGCGCGAGCAGCTCCGCCTGCTGGATCGGGGCGGTGTGATCCATACCGGGCGCATGGACCTCAATGCCTACAAGCAGGCCTTCGCCGTGGAGACGCGCGAGCGCTCTCTGGCCGATGCCATGCGCGGGGCGGACGTTTTCATCGGTCTGTCCGGCCCTGATCTCGTGACCGCCGAGATGATTCGCAGCATGGCCCCCCGGCCCATCGTCTTCGCTCTCTCCAATCCCGATCCGGAGATCCACCCGCACGCGGCCCATGCCGCCTGCCCGGATCTGGTCATGGCCACCGGCCGCAGCGACTATCCCAACCAGGTGAACAACGTGCTGGGCTTTCCCTTCATCTTCCGCGGCGCGCTGGACGTGCGGGCCACCACCATCAACCAGGAGATGCTGGTGGCCTGTGTCCATGCCCTGGCGGCGCTGGCTCACGAGCCCGTGCCGCAGGAGGTCCTCGAGGCCTATGGTCTGGACCGCTTGGAATTCGGTCCCGACTACATCATTCCCAAGCCGCTGGATCCCCGGCTCATTCACCACCTGCCGCCGGCCGTGGCGCGGGCGGCCGTGGCCAGCGGCGTGGCGCGCCGGGACTATCCGGAGCCCTATCCCCAACCGGCGACCCTCGCAGAAGCCTGCGCCTGATTCCCCTTATTTTTTGTCCCATCGGTTCCTCTTACCGATGTCCCCGAGACGCCGATCTTTTGACGGCGCGTGTGCCCGCGGATGCAATACGGCATTCTCGGCGGTATAGTGTGGCATCGGATCGCGACGATATGGAGGCGTGCCCGCTCGGCGAGACTGGCTCAGGAAAGCCGCGGCCCGAGCCGATGATTGCAATAGATCCTGGAGAAAGGCCTGAGGCCAGGCCTGTTCAGGTGTCTGGCCTGGGCCCGAAACTTCACGAGGGAATGGGAACGAGGAATAAGAACGGGGAGCCGCCATGAAAAAGATCACCATCATCGGAGCCGGACGCGTGGGCGAATCCACGGCCCAGATCCTGGCCAATCAGGAACTCGCCCACGAGATCATGCTCATCGACATCCGCGAAGGCGTGGCTCGGGGTACGGCCCTGGACATCCAGGAGTCCGCCAATCTGTTCGGTTTCGACACCCGCGTGTTGGGCGACGAGGATCCGGCGGCCATGACCGGTTCGGACCTCATCATCGTCACCGCCGGCCTGCCGCGCAAGCCCGGCATGTCCCGTTCGGACGTGCTGGACGCCAATTTGAAGGTGGTGCGTGAGATCACGGACCACATCCTGCGCCATGCCCCGCAGGCCATGGTGGTGATGGTCACCAATCCCGTGGACGTGCTCACCTATGCCGTGTGGAAACAGACGGGCTGGCCGCGCCAGCGCATCTTCGGTCTTTCCGGGGTGTTGGATGCGGCGCGCATGGCCACCTTCATCGCCTTGGAGACGGGGTTTTCCAGCCGCGACATCACCACCTTGGTGCTGGGCGGGCATGGCGACTCCATGGTGCCCATGAGCCGCTATACCACGGTCAACGGCATTCCCATCAGCCACTTCCTCAGCGCTGAACAGATCGCGCGCATCGTCGAACGCACCCGCAACGGCGGGGCGGAGATCCTCGCCCTCAAAAAGACCAGCAGCGCCAACGACTCGCCCGCGGCGGCGGTGGCCACCATGGTGGATGCCGTGTGCAACGACCGCCGCCGGGTGTTGCCCTGTGTGGCCATCCTCGACGGGGAATACGGCGAGCGGGATCTGGCCATCGGCGTGCCCGTGGTGCTGGCCGCCGGCGGCATGCAGCGGGTGGTGGAACTGGAGCTCAACGAAGAAGAGCGACGCCAGTTCGCCGAGTCCGCCGCCCAGGTACGCGAGGATCTCGCCGTCGTCTGAAGCCCGGCCGCGGCGCTTTGCCTGCGAGGCCCGTTGATATCTTGATATAGGAGGAGACAATGGCACGCGACACCGTCACCATCATCGACAATGCCACCGGGCGGCGTATAGAACTGGAAGTGCGGCGAGGGACCATGGGACCGCCGGCCATGGACATCAGCCGGCTCTATCGCGATTTCGGTTTTCTCACCTACGATCCCGGCTTCCAGTCCACCGCCAGCTGCAGCAGCGCCATCACCTACATCGACGGCGACAAGGGAATCCTCCTCTATCGCGGCTATCCCATCGAACAGCTGGCCGAGCAGAGCACCTTCCTCGAAGTGGCCTATCTCATGCTCTACGGCCGCTTGCCCAACGCCGAGGAGCTGGACCGTTTCTCGCGCACCATCGCCAAGCACACCATGATCAAGGAGAGCCTGAAGAGCTTCTACCAGGGCTTCTATCACGACGCCCATCCCATGGCCAGCATGGTGGGCGTGGTGGGTTCCCTGTCGGCCTTCTACCACGACTCCACGGACATTCACGACCCCGCCAGCCGCGAGCTGGCGGCCCTCCGCCTGGTGGCCAAGATGCCCACCATCGCCGCCGGGTGTTACAAGTATTCCATCGGCGAACCCTTCATGTATCCGCGCAACGATCTCAGTTATTGCGGCAACCTATTGCACATGATGTTCTCCGTGCCCACCGAGGACTACGTGGTGGATCCGGTGGCCGAGAAGGCCCTGGACATGATCTTCATCCTTCATGCCGATCACGAGCAGAACGCCAGCACCGCCACCGTGCGCCTGGCGGGCAGTTCCGGGGCCAATCCCTTCGCCTGTATCTCTTCCGGTATCACCGCCCTGTGGGGGCCGGCCCACGGCGGCGCCAACGAGGCGGTGTTGAAGATGCTGGAAGAGATCGGGGACGCCAGCAACATCCCCAAGTACATCGCCCGGGCCAAGGACAAGAACGACCCCTTCCGCCTCATGGGCTTCGGCCACCGGGTGTACAAGAACTACGATCCGCGGGCCAAGATCATCCGCCGCATGTGTCACCAGGTACTGGAGAAATTCGGCGACGCCAACGATCCCCTGTTCGAACTGGCCATGCGCCTGGAGGAGATCGCCCTGCAAGACGAGTATTTCATCGAACGCAAGCTCTATCCCAACGTCGATTTCTACTCCGGTATCATCTACAAGGCCCTGGGCATCCCCGTGAACATGTTCACGGTGATGTTCGCCATCGCCCGTACCGTGGGCTGGGTGGCACAGTGGATGGAGATGATCGCCGAGCCGGACCAACGCATCGGCCGCCCGCGCCAGATCTATACCGGCCACGCCCAGCGCGACTATGTGCCGCTGGATCAGCGATGATCCCCATTCATGCCTGCGCCGGCATCCGCTGACCGATATCCACGAGTGGCAGCCGTGAGCGCATCGCTGGCAGCGGCCGAAAGGTCTCCCGAAAGGTCTCTTGAAAGAGAGATTGGGAAACAGGCTCAGAAGAGCTGTTCCGGGATCTCCGCGGCCTCTTCGGTGAAGGTGTTGTCGCCGCTGTGCGGCGCGCGCGGGGGCGGCACCCGCGCCTCGGCATAGCGCTGCGGCACCAGGCGGGTGCGGAAGGTCTCGAACACCGTGCGTTTCTGATGGGCGGTGGCGCGCAGGCCGGTCACCGGATCGATGCGCACCGTGACCAGACCGGGCGGTCGCAGCAGGGGGCGATCCGGCATGCCGTGCAGGGCCTCGCGCATGAAGGCGGCCCACATGGGCAGGGCGGCGCGCCCGCCGGTCTCCCGATTGCCCAGGGAACGGGTCTTGTCGAATCCTACCCAGGCCACCGCTACCAGCGTCGGGTTGAAGCCGGCGAACCAGGCATCGCGCTGGTCGTTGGTGGTGCCGGTTTTGCCGGCGATGTCCTTGCGTCCCAGGCTGCGCGCCCGCCTCCCGGTCCCGCGTTGGATCACGTCCCGCATCATGGACGTCATCAGATAGGCGTTCTCGGCGCTGATGACCCGCTCCGCGGGGGGCAGCGCTTCTTCGGTCGCCGTGCTGGCATCAGTAGCCACGACGGGTAGCGGTCCCGCTTTTTGTGCATCGACCTCATCGCAGTGTCGGCATACCGTCTGCGGTCGGGCCTGGTAGACCACTTGCTCGTCCGGTCCCAGGATGCGCTCGATGAAATAGGGTGACACCCGATAACCGCCGTTGGCGAAGACGGTATAACCGCGCGCCAGTTGCAAGGGGGTCACGGCGCCGCTGCCCAGGGCGAGGGAGAGATTGCGGGGTAGTTTTTCCACCGGGAAACCGAAGCGGGCGATGTAGTCCAGGGTGTAATCGATGCCGATGGCCCGCAGTAGGCGGATGGAGACCAGATTACGGGACTTCACCAGGGCCTCGCGCAGGCGGGT
This sequence comes from Gammaproteobacteria bacterium, assembly GCA_015488555.1. Lineage (GTDB taxonomy): Bacteria > Pseudomonadota > Gammaproteobacteria > SZUA-140 > SZUA-140 > S012-109. The sequence goes on along the minus strand of WFNO01000066.1, from coordinate 67,735 downwards.
AGGCCCGAAGAACTTACCGCTGTAGTTCTCGGGGCGCCAGGCACTCTCCAGGCCGGGATCCTCGAAGACTACGGGGGCATCGTTGATGATGCTGGCGGCGGTGAAGCCCTTCTCCAGGGCCGCTGAGTAAATGAAGGGCTTGAAGCTGGAGCCGGGCTGGCGTCGCGCCTGAGTGACGCGATTGAACTTGCTGCGCTGGAAATCGAAGCCTCCGCTCAGGGCGACGATAGCCCCGTCGTCTGGACGCAGGGCCACCAGGGCACCTTCCGCTTCCGGCAATTGCGCCAGCTGCCAGGATCCTTCCCGGCGCTGAACGCGAACAATGTCGCCGGCACGCAGGATCTCGCCGGCGCTGGCCGGGGGTGGCCCCAAGCGGTTGTCGTCGATATAGGGGCGCGCCCATTGCAATCCCTGCCAGGGCAGCCGGATTACCCGCCCGTCCGCCAGGATGGCCGTAGCCTCGCGCTCGCCTACCGCCATCACCAGGGCGGCTTCCAGACCGGCCAGCGGGGGGCGGTCCTGCAGCAGGGCGGTGAGATCTGGATCCTTCAGGGCGGCGAAATCCACCCGCGCCTCCGGCCCGCGGTAGCCGTGGCGCCTGTCGTAGGCCAGCAGGGCCTGGCGCAAGGCGCGGTTGGCGGCCTCTTGCAGGTGTGCATCCAAGGTGGTGACGACCTTGAAGCCGGCCGTGTAAGCCAGGTCACCGTACCGGCGCAACATCTCGTTGCGCACCATCTCCGCCAGATAATCTGCCTCCACCTCGATGTCCAGGCCGTGCAGGCGAGCGGTGATAGGGGTCTGGCTGGCCTCACGGTATTGCGGCAGGTCGATGTAGCCCAATTTGAGCATGCGCCGCAACACGTATTCGCGCCGCTGCAGGGCACGCTGCGGGTTGGCCAGAGGATTGTAACGGGAAGGTGCCTTGGGCAGGCCGGCGATCATGGCCATCTGGGCCAGAGTGAGACGGTCGGGGGTCACGCCATAGTAGACCTGGGCAGCGGCGGCGATGCCGTAGGCCCGGTGCCCTAGATAAATCTTGTTGAGATAGAGTTCCAGGATCTCTTCTTTGCTCAGTTGGCGCTCGATCTTGAGTGCCAGGAAGATCTCGCTCAGCTTGCGCAGATAGGTCTTCTCGCGGCTGAGGAAGAAGTTGCGGGCCACCTGCATGGTGATGGTGCTGCCGCCCTGAGTCTTCTCTCCAGTGCGGATCAGGTGGTAGGCGGCGCGTAGCAACCCGTGATAGTCCACCCCTGGGTGCTGGAAGAAGCGGTCGTCCTCGGCGGCCAGGATGGCCCGGATCATGAGGTCGGGGGTTTCGTAGAAGCGCAGTGGCGTGCGCTTCTTCTCGCCGAATTCCGCAATCAGCTTCAGGTCCTGGCTGTAGACCCGCATGGGCACCTGGAGGCGGATGTCCTTCAAGGTGTCAATGGCAGGCAGGGTAGGGGCGATATAGACATAGGCGGCCACAGCTAGCAAGACGCCGGTCAGGACCAGACCGGCGCTGGCGTACAAGCTGTACAGACCCCATTTGAGCAATTTGCGGGCGAACTTCATCTCGGCGGCCAAACGACGGGCAGTGAGGCAATAATGGGGTTGCAACCCGGTGACGATAGACTTCCCTGGTCAGGTTCTCCTCGGGGCGCGACCGATAATGTGAAGCAAGTCATGTAAACGGGCGGCAACCGATCACGCAGTAGGCCTCAGGGATGCAGTATAAAACTTTTCCAGAGATCGGACGATAACCTCCCAGGTAAGCACAACATCATTGTCATTTCCGGGACGGATCTTTATATTGGCGGCGCAGGTCTTCCAGGAAGGAGTATAACAGACCACCGCCGGAATTCCCCGTTCTGGAACGAAGGGACTTCATGAGATTTCAATTGTTCAAAAGAGCCATACCTCCTCTGCTCGGGCTGGACATCAGTTCCACCTCCGTGAAACTACTGGAGCTGGGTCTGAGCGGTGACCGCTACCGGGTGGAGAGCTATGCCGTAGTACCCCTGCCCGAGCATGCCGTGGAGGAGAAAAACATCACCGATGTGGAGGCGGTAGGGGCGGCCATCCAACGCGCGGTGCACCGGGCCGGGACGCGTACCAAGCAAGCGGCAGTAGCGGTGGCCGGATCCGCGGTGATCACCAAGATCATCACCATGCCGGCCAATATGAGTGACGACGAAATGGACGACCAGATTCGCCTGGAGGCCGATCAGTACATTCCCTATCCCATGGAAGAAGTGAGCCTGGACTTCGAGGTTATAGGGCCCTCGGAGAGGGGTGAGAACATGGTGGACGTGCTGTTGGCGGCCTCGCGCAGTGAGAACGTGGACGTGCGGGTGGCAGCTCTGGAGGTCGCTGGCCTCAGCGCCAAGATCGTGGACGTGGAGGCATTTGCCATGGAGGCCGCCTTTTCCCTGCTCGGCCATCAGTTGCCGGACAATGGTGTGGGCAAGACTATTGCCGTGGTGGACGTCGGTGCTACCATGACCACCCTCAGCGTGTCCCACAATTTCAAGGTCATTTATACCCGCGAGCAGGTCTTTGGTGGCAAGCAGCTCACGGATGAGATCATGCGCCGTTATGGCCTCTCCTACGAAGAGGCAGGACTGGCCAAGAAGCAAGGCGGTTTGCCCGACAACTACGAGCCGGAAGTATTACAACCTTTCAAGGAAGCCATGATCCAGCAGGTGAGTCGTTCCCTGCAGTTTTTCTTTTCTTCCAGTCAGCACAATAGTGTGGATCATGTGGTGCTAGCAGGTGGTTGTGCGGCCATCCCCGGCGTAGACGCCATGATCGAGGACAAACTGGGGATCACCACTTCGGTGGCCAATCCTTTTGCCAACATGTCTCTGGGCCCGCGAATCAATCAGGATACCATCCGTAAAGATGCTTCGACGCTGATGATCGCCTGTGGCCTAGCCTTGAGAAGGTTTTCCGAACGATGACGCGCATCAACCTGTTGCCCTGGCGTGAGGCGCGGCGCAAGGAACAGCAGCGCCAGTTCTTCAGCATGACCGCCGGTGCCGCACTGGCCATGGGTGCCATCGTTTTGTACATCCATGTCTACATCGGCGGGCTCATCGACCACCAGAACCAACGCAACAACTTCCTAGAGCGTGAGATCGCCAAGGTGGAAAAAAAGATCGCCGAGATCAAGGACCTCAAGTCGGAGAAGGAGAAACTGCTGGCGCGCATGAACATCATTCAGGAGTTACAGACCCGCCGGCCCGAAATCGTCCATCTCTTCGACGAGCTGGCCCGCAGCATTCCCAGCGGTCTCTATCTCACTGAAGCCAGGCAGGAGGGCCGCACCATCACTCTCAAGGGCGTGGCTCAGTCCAATGCCCGGGTGTCCTCTTTCATGCGGAACCTGGATCGCTCCGCATGGTTCACCAAACCCCGCCTCGAGGTCATCGAGGCCGATGACGAGAACCAGGTGCGTACCAGCCGTTTCGTGCTCACGGTTCAGCAAGCCAGTCAGATCGTCACAAGCGCGGAAGAAGGGGAGGCGTCATGAAGATCGATCTCGAGGAGCTGCGCAAGATCGATCCCAACGATGTGGCGCGCTGGCCCGCCTGGCTCAAGATCACTGTCATCGTTGTCTTGAGCCTGTTGGTATTGGGTGGGGGGTTGTGGTTCGATACCCGTAGCCAATTGGCGGCGCTGGAGGCGGCGCGCAAGAAAGAAGAGGAACTGAAGAAAGTCTTCAGCATCAAGGCTCACCAAGCCGCCAATCTGCCTGCCTATCGGGCACAGATGGAAGAGATGAAGCGTTCCTTTGGGACCATGTTGCGGCAATTGCCCAGCAAGACCGAGGTGGCCGAATTACTGGTGGACATCTCTCAGACTGGCCTTGAGAATGGCCTGGAGTTTGAACTCTTCAAGCCGGAGAGCGAGCGCCCCGCCGATTTCTATGCCGAGCTACCCATCAAGATCCAGGTGACCGGCAGTTATCATCAGTTTGGCAGCTTCGTCAGCGATGTGGCTGCCTTGCCCCGTATCGTTACCTTGCACGATTTCACCATTGCTCCACCCAAGAAAAAAGGGCGGGACATACTGGTCATGGAAATGACCGCCAAGACCTATCGCTATCTGGACGAAGACGAGGCGAAGGTCATGGAGGCGAGTGAGGCGGAGAAGAACAAGAAGGCGAAGGGCCGATGAACATGATGAGACAAAAAAACGGATGGATACGCTTCTGGCCGGTGCCGGCACTGGTGGCCTTGCTGGCTGGTTGTAGCAGCAGCGGGATGAGCGATCTGCAACAGTTCGTGGCCGAGGCCAAGGCGAAGAAGGGCCAAGTGGAGCCGCTGCCCGAGTTCAAACCGGCCGAGACCTATGTCTACAGCGCCGGTGATCTCAAGGATCCCTTCGAGACCTGGAAGTCCGAGGTCAAACCCAGCGATGAAGTGAATAAGGTGGTGGCAGGTGTCCGGCCCGACGTCAAGCGACGCCGCGAGGTTTTGGAGAATTATCCACTGGATACCTTGCGCATGATCGGTTCGGTGGAATTCAAGTCCCAGCGATGGGGGCTGGTGAAGGCACCGGATGGCATCATCTATCGGGTACGCCCCGACAATTATCTGGGCCAGAATTATGGCAGAATCGTCGAGGTCACCGAAAACAAACTGGTCCTGACGGAGATCGTGCCCGATGGTCTGGGCGGGTGGCAGGAACGCCAGGCCACCCTGTCCGTCGGCGAAAACGAATGAGCCCAACACGGGGGTTGTTGACTATGACTGGTTTGACGAAACACGGAAGAGGCGGCTGCACTGCGGGACGGGCGTCCTGCATGTGCAAATGGGCTTGCTGGATGCTGGCATGGACCTGCATCGCTTGGTTGCCGCTTGCCGGTGCCCAGGACACGCAGCGGTCAACGGCCGTAGCCCGGGTTGCGTCTGCACAAGAACCGCGCCACGTGTTGAAGGACATGGAATTTTCCGCCTTGCCTGGCAATCGCGTACAGATACGTCTGCGTTTCTCTGGCGAGCCCCCTCAGCCGCCACTCAGTTTCACTATCGACAACCCAGCGCGCATCGCTCTGGATTTTCCCAATACCCACAGCCAGGTACCCAAGCGCTTCTCGGTGGGCGTTGGCGTGGCCCGCAGCATCCATGCCATCGAAGCCCGCGGCCGTACCCGTGTGGTCCTCAATCTGGATCGCATGGTGCCCTATGAGACGCAGGTCTCCGGCAATGATTTCTATATCATTCTCGCTGGTGCCCCGGCAGCGGAGGGTGGCGGTGCGGTGTTCGCGGAGTCCGCGTCTGCACAGGTGCCTGAGGCGCAGCGTGCCAATATTAAGAACATCGATTTCTCTCGCGGGCCTGCCGGCGAGGGCCGGGTGATCGTCACCCTGAGCGATCCCGCCATACCGGTGAACGTGGAACAGAAGGCCAATCGCATCATCGTTGATTTCCTGGGAGCCTCGCTGCCCAAAGCCCTCGAGCGGCGCCTGGACGTGGTGGATTTCGCTACTCCGGTGACACTCATCGACAGTTTTAGGCACGAGAGAGGCGTGCGCCTGATCGTAGAGAACACTGGTAAGTTCGAACACCTGGCCTATCAGTCCGATGAGCGTTTCACTTTGGAAGTGAAACCGGTGACACCAGAGAAGGAGGCCCTGGCCCGGCTCAAGGAGCCGGAATACACAGGTGAGCGGCTGTCACTCAATTTCCAGGATATCGAGGTGCGGGCGGTGTTGCAGTTGATCGCCGATTTTACCGGCCTGAATCTGGTGACCAGTGATTCGGTGCGGGGCAACGTGACCCTGCGCCTGAAGAACGTGCCCTGGGATCAGGCCCTGGACATCATCCTGCGCACCAAGGGGCTGGCCATGCGCAAGGCAGGTAACGTGATCTTGGTAGCACCCAGCGAAGAAATCGCCGCGCGCGAGAAACAAGAACTGGAATCCCTGCAGAAGGCCAAGGAATTGGCGCCTCTGTTCACCGATCTGATCCAGGTCAACTATGCCAAGGCCGCGGATATCGCCATCTTGCTTAAGGCCGAGGAGAACTCCCTGCTCTCCGAGCGGGGCAGCGTGACCGTGGACGAGCGCACCAATGCCTTGCTGGTGCGTGATACCGCTGAGAAGCTGGAGGAGATCCGCCGCCTGGTGGGCAAGCTGGATATCCCCGTGCGCCAGGTGCTCATCGAATCGCGTATTGTGGTGGCCAGTGACAATTTTAGTCGTGATCTGGGCGTGCGAACGGGTTTTTCCACGGTGGAAGAGTTCACCTCCAACACTACCGGTTTCACCAGCGGCAGTCTCACGGCAGCCGATACCATGGTGAGTTCGGCGCCCCCGCCCATCACCATGCCGGCCTTGGACAATCGCCTCAACGTCAATCTGCCGGTGACCAGTCCCGCCGGTCAGATCGCCTTCGCCGTATTGGGTTCGGACTTCCTGGTGGATCTGGAGTTGTCAGCCATGCAGGCGGAGGGTGAAGGGGAGATCATCTCCAGTCCCCGGGTGATCACCGCTAATCAGTCCGAGGCGGTGATCGAGCAGGGTACCGAGATCCCCTATCAGCAGGCGGCCTCCAGCGGCGCCACGGCGGTAGCGTTCAAGAAGGCAGTGCTCAGCCTGCGCGTTACGCCGCAGATCACACCGGACGACCGCATCATCATGGATCTGCAGGTCAATAAGGACAACGTGGGCAAGGAGTTCCTGGGCATTCCCAGCATCGACACCCGCGAGGTCAAGACCCAGGTGCTGGTGGACAATGGCGAGACGGTCGTGTTAGGCGGCATCTACGAGCAGACCCGCACCCGCAACGTCAATAAAGTACCCCTGCTGGGTGATCTGCCCTTTCTGGGCGCTCTGTTCCGCAACACCAGCAAGCTGGACGACAAGCGGGAACTGTTGATCTTCGTCACACCCAAGATCCTCAAGGAAGGGCTGGAATTGCGCTGATCGCGCCTACCGTGGCCGCGGACGGTTAAAGCAAAGCGCACCACCAGTCGAGATCACATCTAGATACGAGCGAACACACGGTTCGGACACGGACAACGCGATAGGGCGTCGCCCGGAGCATGGATCCGGTGCGGCTTTGATGCGGAGACGAGACGCCCGCGCCGGATCGCAGGTCCCGGGTTAACGGTTTGGCAGACCGGTGCCGAGCGCCGGTTCCGGTTCCAAGCATCGACTGATTGGGGTTCGTCGCTATGATCAAATCGTTCAAGGCCCTCGTGTTGTGGAGAGTCGTCATGCTGCTGGCGGGTTGTCTGGGTGACGACGAGAGTTTCTTAGATGGCGCCGCACCCTCGGTGTCGCCTCGCAGGTGGATGCCATCCAGCTCCTGATCAGTTCCCCGCAGCTCGGTTCCAGCGGCGGTACCCTGACCACCGCCATCACCGACTCGCTGGGACAGGCCAAGACCACCTATGTGTCCTCGGCGGCCACCACCGCCAAGGACGGCGTGCAGATCAAGGCCTGGGTGGAGGACACGCCGGCCGTGGAGGCCACCATCAGTCTCACCGTGGCCAAGTCCGAGCTGTTCGTGCGCCTGGGTACCGGCAATGTCCTCAACCTGGTGGGTGACACCCAATACAGCATCCCCTATACCGTGATCGTCACCGATGCCAGCGGTAATCCGGTGAGCACCAATGTCAATCTCTCCGTCAATCCCGAGCAGTACCGCAAGGGATATTGGGAAGTACTACAAGGCGCCACCACCTGGAGTCAGAACGTACAGGCCACCTGTAACAGTGAGGACGGCAACGAGAACGGGATCCTGGATCCGGGTGAGGACAACAACAACACCCTGGAACCGGGCAACATCGCCAGCGTGCCGGCCACGGTGACCACGGACGGCAGCGGCACCTTCGAGTTCGGAGTGGTCTATCCACGCGAGTATGCACAGTGGGTCTATGTGCGCCTCACCGCTTCCACCGGCGTGGCGGGCACCGAGTCCCAGCACACGGTGCGTTTCTGGTTGCGCATTGCTCCTGCCGACATCGACGACGTGGATGTATCGCCCCCAGGTGAGTTTAGCCCCTTCGGAACCAACAACAATTGTACGAGCACTTTGTGACGGCGCTTCATCCCGGCGGATTCCGGATGCCGGGATGTGCAAAATGCGGGCAAGGAATCACGCATGCCTTCGCGTGCGATGCCTGGTTTGCCGTTGCGCGTCTGAAGCCCCTGCCTGAATACTCCTGAGGGGCGGCGGGTGAAACGGGGCTTTCGTTCCACCCCCGTTGATTTCCCGCCGGCCCTCTGGCATATCTCTGGGCCATGGATCCGGACCTCAACATCTTCCTGGTGGGACCCATGGGCGCGGGCAAGACCACCATCGGCCGCCAGTTGGCCAAGGCCCTGGACAAGACCTTCCTCGACAGCGACCACGAGATCGAGACCCGCACCGGGGCCGACATTCCCTGGATCTTCGACCTCGAAGGGGAAGCGGGGTTTCGCCGCCGGGAATGCCAGGTGATCGACGAATTGACCCGGCGCAAGGGGATCGTGCTGGCCACCGGCGGCGGTGCCGTGCTGGCGGAGGAGAACCGGCGCCATCTGGCCGACCGAGGCGTCGTGGTCTATTTGCGCACCTCGGTGGAGCAGCAGTTGCAACGTACCGCCCGCGATCGCAACCGCCCGTTGTTGCAGACCGAGGATCCCCGCGCCCGCCTGCAGGAGCTGTTCGTCCAGCGCGATCCCCTCTACCGCGAGATTGCAAATATCGTCGTGGACACCGATAATCGTTCCGTGCGCAGCACCGTGAACGCGATCCTGAAACAGCTCCGGCTGCTGTCCGATCCTTCCTGAGAGGCCGGTCCCGCTTCCCGCAAGAACCGCCGATGAAGACATTGACCGTAGCGCTGGGCGCGCGCAGTTATCCCATCCACATCGGTGCCGGCCTGCTGGCGCGGGGGGAACTGCTGGCGCCTCACCTCGAGGGCCGGCAGGTGATGGTGGTGAGCAACGAGACCGTGGCCCCGCTCTATCTGGACCGCCTGCGACCCTTCCTGGAGGCCTATGAGTGGGACCAGGTGGTGTTGCCCGATGGCGAGCAATACAAGACCCTGGAATACGTGAACCGCATCTTCGATGCCCTGCTCGCCGGGCGTTTCGCCCGCGACGCCACGCTCGTCGCCCTGGGCGGCGGCGTGGTGGGGGACATGGCCGGTTTCGCCGCCGCCTGCTACCAGCGCGGGGTGCCCTTCATCCAGGTTCCCACCACCCTGCTGGCCCAGGTGGATTCCTCGGTGGGCGGCAAGACCGGTGTCAATCACCCCTTGGGCAAGAACATGATCGGCGCCTTTCACCAGCCGCGCTGCGTGATCATCGACACCGAGACCCTGGATACCCTGGACGACCGCCAGCTGCGGGCCGGTGTGGCCGAGGTGATCAAATACGGCCTCCTGCGCGACGCCCCTTTTTTCGCCTGGCTGGAGGAACACATGGCGGCGCTGCTGGCGCGCGATCGGGAGGTGCTGGCGCAGGCCATCGAGCGTTCCTGCCGCAACAAGGCCGAGATCGTCGCCGCGGACGAACGCGAGCGCGGCCAGCGTGCCCTGCTCAATCTGGGGCACACCTTCGGCCATGCCATCGAAACCGGCCTGGGTTACGGTACTTGGTTGCATGGCGAGGCGGTGGCCGCCGGTCTGTGCATGGCCGCCGAGCTGTCCCGGCGTCTGGGCTGGTTGAGCGAGACCGAGCAGCACCGTATCGTGGCCCTCGTCGAACGGGCCGGCCTGCCTGTGCGCCCCCCGGCCGCGCTGCCCCCTCAGCGCTTCCTGGAACTCATAGCGGTGGACAAGAAGGTGCGCGCCGGCCGCTTGCGTCTGGTGCTATTGCGGCGCATCGGGGAGGCGGTACTCACCGCGGATTTCGGCGCCGACCTGCTGCGCGAGAGCATCGCCGCCTGCCTCGCAGGAGGCCGGCAATGAGCGCCCTGGAGATGGCGCGCTGCGGCTGCCGCAGGGGGGCGGTGGCATAGGCCATGTCCCGGCAGGCCGAGTCTCCCTTCGCTCCCCGCCTCGCCCCCTATGCCGCCAGCGCGGCCAACTCCCGCGGCCGCCGCCACCCCGAACCTCCGCCGGCCTATCGCACCGAATACCAGCGCGACCGCGACCGCATCGTCCATTCCGCCGCCTTCCGGCGCCTGGAATACAAGACTCAGGTGTTCGTCAATCACGAGGGGGACATGTACCGCACGCGCCTGACCCATTCCCTGGAGGTGGCCCAGATCGGCCGTTCCATCGCCCGCGTGCTGGGATTGAACGAGGATCTCACCGAATCCATCGCCCTGGCACACGACCTGGGCCACACCCCTTTCGGCCATGCGGGCCAGGACGCCTTGAACCGTTGCATGCGCGACTACGGCGGTTTCGAGCACAATCTCCAGTCCCTGCGCGTGGTGGACGAGCTGGAGGAACGCTACGCGGAGTTCAGCGGCTTGAACCTGACCTACGAGACCCGCGAGGGCATTCTCAAACACTGTTCGCCGCGCACGGCCGCGGAGCTGGGAGAGCTGGGGGCGCGCTTCCTGCAGGGCCGCCAGCCCAGCCTGGAGGCCCAGCTCGCCAATCTGGCGGACGAGATCGCCTACAACAACCACGACGTGGACGACGGCCTGCGCGCCGGTCTCGTCCATATCGATCAATTGCGCGAGATCGAACTGTTCCGGGAACAGTACGAGGCCGTGTGCCAGGCCTATCCCCGCTTGAACCACCGGCGGGTCATCCACGAGGTGGTGCGGCGCATGATCAACCGCCAGGTCACCGATCTCGTGGAGACCAGCCGCCGACGCCTGGAGGAGGCGGCGCCGCGCGACATCGAGGCAGTACGGGCCGCGCCCGCGCCCCTGATCGGCTTCAGTGAGGAGATGGACGCCATGAACCGGGAATTGAAGCGCTTTCTGCGCCGGGCCCTGTACCGCCACTACCGGGTACAGCGCATGAGCGCCAAGGCCGAGCGCATCGTCAGCGCGCTGTTCGAGGCCTTCCTGGACGAGCCGCTCCTGCTGCCGCCGGAATACCAGGACAAGGCGCGGGCCCAGGAGGCGCGCAGCGGTATTGCAGGGCGGGCCCGAGTAGTGGCAGACTACGTGGCGGGCATGACCGACCGGTTCGCCATCGGCGAATACGAGCGGTTGTTCGATCCTTCCCAGGTCACCTGACGCCGGCCCTTCCCGGTGGCCGCAGAAGGGATGCTGGCAAGCCGCAGGCATGCAGATCTATATGCAAATCACGCCCCAGGACGATAGACCTCCGCGTTTCTACCACCTGATCCTGCAGCGCGATCTGCTGGGTGGCTGGTCCCTGGTGCGTGAATGGGGTTATCAAGGGCATGCCGGCCGGATGCGGCGCGAACACCACGACACCCTGGAGGCGGCCCAGGCGGCGCTGATGCGGGCGCGTGATGCCCAGTTGCGCCGCGGTTACCGCGTGGTCTTCACCCAGGGGGAGCCTCTCACATGAAGCGGATCTGCACGAGGAGCGGGTCGTGAGCGTGCCCCAGATCACGGTGCTGTCGGGAGAAGATGCCGGCGCCGGCGAGCGAGAAGCAGTCCGGCGCGGGCCCTTCGCCGACACGCTCGACGAGGAGTTCTATTACAGCGAGACACAGCGCGCCAAGAGCCTGCATTTCCTGCTGCATCTCGCACCCTACAGCGACGTGCTGCTGCTCACCGGTGCGCGTGGCAGCGGAAAGAGCAGCCTGATCCAGCAATTCATCCACCGTGCCAGTCCCTCCTGGCGCGTCTGTGTCGTGGCGGCGCGGGAGGTGTTTACGTCCCGGCGCCTGCTGGAGCAGATGGCGGAAGTCTTCTTGTTCGACGCGGCCAAGGATGAGGATGCCGCTCTGGCGCAGCTGTACAAGATGCTGCGCACCCTGCGCAACAGCGCCTTGGTGCCAGTGCTCATCGTCGACGATGCCCAGGATCTGCCCGTGCCCGTACTGCGGTTGCTAGCCCGACTGGTGGAGAAGTCTACGCCCGAGGATCGCCCGCTGTGCATCATCCTGGTGGGTGAGCCGGAACTGGAGAACAAACTGCGGGACGAGGCCCTCGCCGGCCTGCGCGCGCATGTCAGTCACTCTTTCGAATTGCCGCCCTTCGACGAACAGGAGACGATGCGCTACATCCAGCATCATCTGCGCATCGCGGGCCTGGACGAGGATCTCTTTCCACCGGCCTTGCTGGCGCGCATTCACGAGGAATCGGCGGGTTTGCCGGGGCGCATCAACGCCGCCGCCCGGGCCCATCTGCCGGCGGAGTTGCAGGCGAATGCAGGGCCCTCGGGCGCTGCCAGCTGCCCGGAAGGCGGACGCGAGGGACAGGACACGGCCAAGGCAGGGGGCACTGGCGGGCGCAGCAAGCGGGGCCTGCGAGTGCTGCTCTGGGGCGCGGTCGCCGGGGTGCTGGGAGGAGTGCTGTGGTTCCAGGAGGCCATCAATCGCTGGCTGGAAGGACCGGTCGTTCCCACCGGCCGGACGGTAGCTGCGCCGGCCGGTGATGAAGGCGCCGGGAAACGCACACTGCCCGCGCTGGAGTTGCCAACTCCTCCGCCGGTGGCGGCCGCCCGCGTCGAATCCCCTTCCGCAGATGGCACTCCTGCAGCCCCGCAGGAGCCCCCTGCCTCAGTATCCACCTCTGCGGTCGAGCCCTCCTCCGGTATTCAATCCGACGAAAAAACGCAGGAGATCGACCGGCAGGACGCACTGCCCTCTGCACAAGAACAAAAAGGACTTGAACCAGAACGGGAAACGGAAGCAGGAACGACGCCCCCCACCGCAGCACCGGCCGTAGAGACCGCAGCCTCGGACGGGGCCCAAGCGGATGGTCAAGCAAAGACCACGGCAGGCTCACCCGCGTCGCCGACAGCCACACCGGAATCCGTTGCGCCAGAATCTGCACCAGAATCTGCACCAGAATCTGCACCAGAATCTGCACAGGCATCTACCGGTTCGGCGGCACAGGGCGAGCCCGGGGGTACGCCCGCCGGCAGCGAAGACCTGCTGCGGCAGGACTGGCTGCGCAGCCGCGATCCCACACGTTTCACGCTGCAGCTTCTGGCCATGCGCCCGGACAGGGCCCTGGCCTATGTGCGTCGCCAGGGACTGGAAGGGGAAGTGGCCACTTTCCTAGCCAGAGGCCAGATTGGGGACCGGCCGAATGCTCGCAGGCCTCTGCTGGCCGTGGTTTACGGAGACTATCCCGACCGCCGTACCGCGCAGGCGGCCGCCGAAGCGTTGCGGGAACGCCTGCCGGGGATACGCCCTTGGGTGCGTTCATTCCGATCCGTGCAGGCGGTGCTGGCCGCGGGCGGTCAGGCGGCATCCTCACCGAGTCCCGCTCCTTCCGGGACGGGCGGCCAGGGCCTGGATGCCGCGCGCGTGCACGCGGACGAAAAACGCATTCTGCAGCGCCCGCCCGAACGCTACGTGTTGCAGCTCATGGCCATGGACCTCTCCGCCGCAGCCCGGCGTCTGGCGCGCTGGGGGATCCTCGAGGAGGTGATGCTGTACCGGACCTTGCGCGACGACCGGGAACTGGTGGCCGTGCTCTATGGCGATTATCCCAGCCGGGAGTCGGCCCGACAGGCGGCGGCCGAGATCCAACAGCGCATCGCCGGCATCCAGCCCTGGATACGCTCCGTGCGTGCGGTGCAGGCGGCCATCCGTACCTTCCACGACATCCACCGTTGAAGGGAAGCCCTTTTTACTCAGTATCTTAGCGGTCTTTGCGGAAGCCGGCCGGCCGGATTTTATTGATGGGTCGGGGCCAGACAAGTATAATCTCACCCCTTGCGCCGCCGTTTCCCTCCGAGGAGGGGCCCAACCGTTTGAATAGACGAGCAAAAAATCCCGGCACGGAGGACGCTCGCGTGCGTTTTCAGGGCCGGAACACGTTCAGGTGAGTCGTTGACGAAAAACATGCAAAAGACTGGGATCCATCTCAAGCGCCCGGGTCGCCAGGGCCTGTACGACCCGCGCAACGAGCACGATGCCTGCGGCGTCGGTTTCATCGCCCACATCAAAGGACAGCGCAGCCATGCCATCATCCGCCAGGGCCTGCGCATCCTGGAGAACCTCACCCATCGTGGCGCCGTGGGCGCCGATCCCCTGGCCGGGGACGGGGCCGGCATCCTCCTGCAGATTCCGCACACCTTCCTGCGCGAGGAATGCGCCCTCAAGGACATCGAATTGCCGGCGCCGGGCGAATACGGCGTGGGCATGGTCTTCCTGCCCCGCCACGAGCGCAGCCGCGCCGCCTGCGAGTCCCTTCTGGAACGCGTGGTGGAGGAGGAAGGCCAAATCCTGCTGGGCTGGCGTGACGTGCCCACCGACAACACCGGCTTGGGGGAGAGCGTCAAGGCCGTGGAACCGGTGGTACGCCAGCTCTTCGTGGGCCGCGGTCCCGAGTGTCCGGACCAGGACGCCTTCGAGCGCAAGCTGTTCGTGATCCGCAAGGTGGTGGAACACCGGGTGCGGGCCGCCGACCTGGAAGGCGGCGAAGCCTTCTACATCCCTTCCCTGTCCAGTCGCACCCTGTGCTACAAGGGCATGCTGCTGGCCAACCAGGTGGACGTCTACTATCCGGACCTGGTGGACGAACGCGCGGATTCCGCCGTGGCCCTGGTGCACCAGCGTTTCTCCACCAACACCTTTCCCTCCTGGGATCTGGCCCAGCCCTTCCGCATGATCGCCCACAACGGCGAGATCAACACCCTGCGGGGCAACATCAACTGGATGGCGGCGCGCCGCCACTCCATGGCCTCCAAGCTCCTGGGCGAGGACCTGGAGAAACTCTGGCCCCTGATCGTCGAAGGCCAGTCGGACTCGGCCTGTTTCGACAATGCCCTGGAGTTGCTGGTGGCGGGAGGCTATTCCCTGGCCCATGCCATGATGTTGCTCATTCCCGAGGCCTGGGCGGGCAACCCCCTCATGGACGACAAGCGCCGTGCCTTCTACGAGTACCACGCCGCCTTGATGGAACCTTGGGACGGTCCCGCGGCGGTGGCCTTCACCGACGGCCGCCAGATCGGTGCCACCCTGGATCGTAACGGCCTGCGTCCGGCGCGCTATCTCATCACCGAGGACGATCTGGTGGTGATGGCCTCGGAGATGGGCGTGCTCGAGATTCCGGAGGAAAAGATCGTCAAGAAGTGGCGCCTGCAACCGGGCAAGATGTTTCTCATCGACATGGAGGCCGGGCGCATCATCGACGACGCCGAACTCAAGGCCGAGCTGGCCGGCGCCCATCCCTATCAGGAGTGGCTGGATCGCACCCAGATCCATCTCAACAACCTGCCGGCGCGGGCCCGTGCCGAGGGCCCGGCCTACGACCGCGACACCCTGTTGGACCGCCAGCAGGCCTTCGGTTACACCCAGGAGGACCTCAAGTTCCTCATGACGCCCATGGCCGTCACCGGCCAGGAGGCGGTGGGTTCCATGGGGGCCGACAACCCCCTGGCGGTGCTCTCCGATCGGCCCAAGCCCCTGTTCAACTATTTCAAGCAGAACTTCGCCCAGGTCACCAATCCGCCCATCGATCCCATCCGCGAGGAATTGGTGATGTCCCTGGTGTCGCTCATCGGTCCGCGCCCCAACCTGTTGGACCTGGATCAGTCGGGCAGTCACATGCGCCTGGAAGTGCACCAGCCCATTCTCACCAATGAAGACCTGGAGCGCATCCGCGAGATCCACAGCCACACCGGCGGGGCCTTCCGCACCCGCACCCTGGACATCTGCTATCCCGCGGAGCAGGGCGCCGCCGGCATGGAGGAGGCCCTGGAGCGGCTCTGCGCGGCCGCCGAGCAGGCCGTGCGCGAGGGCTACAACATCCTCATCCTCTCCGACCGTGGAGTGGACGCCCATCACATCCCCATTCCCGCCCTGCTGGCCACCTCCGCCGTGCACCATCATCTGGTGCGCGCCGGCCTGCGCACCGAGACCGGGCTGGTGGTGGAGACCGGCGCGGCACGCGAGGTGCACCACTTCGCGGTGCTGGCGGGCTACGGCGCCGAGGCCATCAATCCCTATCTCGCCTTCGAGACCATCGCCGAGATGCACGAGTGCCTGCCCGCCGACATCAGTCTGGACGAGGCCTGCGCCCGTTACATCAAGGCCATCGGCAAGGGGTTGCTCAAGGTGATGTCCAAGATGGGCATCTCCACCTATCAGTCCTACTGCGGGGCCCAGATCTTCGACGCCGTGGGCCTCTCCAGCGAATTCGTGGACAAGTACTTCACCGGCACCGCCACCACCATCGAAGGGGTGGGTCTCAGGGAAGTGGCGGAGGAAGCGGTGCGTTGGCACCGCGACGCCTACGGCGACGCGCTCATCTACCGCAACGCCCTGGACGTGGGGGGTGAATACGCCTTTCGCGTGGATGGTGAAGCCCACGTGTGGACGCCGGACACCATCGCCAAGTTGCAGCATGCCACGCGCGCCAACGACTACCGCACCTACGAGGAGTTCGCGCGCATGGTCAACGAACAGAACGAGCGCCTGCTCACCCTGCGCGGTCTGTTCGAACTCAAGGAAGCGCCGCGACCCGTGCCCCTGGAGGAGGTGGAGCCCGCCAGCGAGATCGTCAAGCGCTTCGCCACCGGGGCCATGTCCTTCGGCTCCATCTCCTACGAGGCGCACACCACCCTGGCCATCGCCATGAACCGTATCGGCGGCAAGTCCAACACCGGTGAGGGCGGCGAGGAGCCGGAGCGCTACAAGCCCCTGCCCAACGGCGATTCCATGCGCTCGGCCATCAAGCAAGTGGCCTCGGGGCGTTTCGGCGTCACCACCGAGTATCTGGTGAACGCCGACGACATCCAGATCAAGATGGCCCAGGGGGCAAAGCCCGGCGAGGGCGGACAGTTGCCGGGCCACAAGGTGGACAAGATCATCGCCCGCGTGCGCCACTCCACCCCGGGCGTGGGCCTCATCTCACCGCCGCCCCACCACGACATCTATTCCATCGAGGACCTGGCGCAGCTCATCCACGATCTGAAGAATGTCAATCCCCGGGCGCGCATCAGCGTCAAACTGGTCTCCGAGGTGGGGGTGGGCACGGTGGCGGCCGGCGTCTCCAAGGCCCATGCCGACCACGTCACCATCGCCGGCTACGACGGCGGCACCGGGGCCTCGCCGCTCACCTCCATCAAGCACGCCGGCTCTCCCTGGGAGATCGGCCTGGCCGAGACCCACCAGACCCTGGTGCTCAATCGCCTGCGGGGGCGCATCGCCGTGCAGGTGGACGGCGGCATGCGTACCGGCCGTGATGTGGTCATCGGCGCCCTGCTGGGGGCCGACGAATTCGGCTTCGCCACCGCGCCCCTCATCGTGGAGGGCTGCATCATGATGCGCAAGTGCCATCTGAACACCTGCCCGGTGGGCGTGGCCACCCAGGACCCGGAACTGCGCAAGCGTTTCACCGGCAAGCCCGAGCACGTGGTGAACTATTTCTTCATGGTGGCCGAGGAGGTGCGCCAGTGGATGTCCCGCCTGGGCTTTCGCCGCTTCGACGAGATGATCGGGCGCTACGACCGCCTGGACATGCGCCGCGCAGTGGACCACTGGAAGGCCAAGGGCCTGGATTTCTCCCGCATCCTCACCCCGCCCGAGGCGGGGCCTGGAGTGGCCATCTACAACTGCGAGACCCAGGACCACGGCCTGGAGAAGGCCCTGGATCACAAGCTCATCGAGCAGGCCCGCCCGGCCTTGGAGCGCGGCGAACCGGTGCGCATCGAGACCCCCATCGCCAACACCAATCGCACGGTGGGCGCCATGCTCTCCGGCGAAGTGGCCAGGCGCTACGGCCATGCCGGGTTGCCGGAGGACACCATCGCCATCACCGCGCGCGGTACCGCGGGCCAGAGCTTCGGCGCCTTCCTCGCCCGCGGGGTGAGCCTGGAGCTCATCGGCGAGGCCAACGACTACGTGGGCAAGGGCCTGTCCGGCGGCCGCATCGTCATCTATCCGCCGCCCGAGAGCCGCATCGTACCCGAGGAGAACATCATCGTCGGCAACACCGTGCTCTACGGGGCCATCAGCGGGGAATGCTTCTTCCGCGGCGTGGCCGGGGAGCGCTTCGCGGTGCGCAACTCCGGCGCCGTGGCGGTGGTGGAAGGCGTGGGTGACCACGGCTGCGAGTACATGACCGGCGGCGTGGTGGTGGTCCTGGGGCCCACTGGACGCAATTTCGCCGCCGGCATGAGCGGCGGCATCGCCTACGTGTTGGACGAGGACGGCGATTTCGAGCGCCGCTGCAATCTCATGATGGTGGAGCTGGAGCCCATCGAGGAAGAGGACGAGGCCCTGGAGGCCCTGGCCCACGAGGGCGGCGATCTGGAGACCCATGGTCTGGTGGACGTGAGCCACGACATGACCCGCTTCGATGCCCAGCGTCTCAAGGGCCTGATTCGCAAGCACCTGCACTATACGGGCAGCACCCGGGCCCAGCGCATCCTGGACGAGTGGGATCGCTACCTGCCCAAGTTCGTCAAGGTCATGCCGGTGGATTACCGCCGTGCCCTGGAAGAGATGAAGCAGGCCCAGCAGCAATTGCCAGAGATCGATTCTGAGGTCGATTCCAGGGGCGGCGAACGGGAGGTGGCCGGCAATGGGTAAGCCCACGGGTTTTCTCGAGATCCCCCGCCGCGACCGCGGCTACGCCCCGGTGGAGGAGCGCATCAAGCACTTCTCGGAGTTCTTCATCCCGCTCAACGAAGAAGAGGTGCGCGACCAGGGGGCGCGTTGCATGGACTGCGGCATTCCCTTCTGCCACCAGGGGTGCCCGGTGAACAATCTCATCCCGGACTGGAACGATCTGGTCTACCGCGACGACTGGCGCGAGGCCCTGGAGGCCCTGCACCGCACCAACAACTTTCCGGAAATCACCGGCCGGGTCTGTCCCGCTCCCTGCGAGGAGGCCTGCACCCTGAATCTGAACGACAACCCGGTGACCATCAAGACCATCGAGTGCGCCATCGCCGACAAGGGCTGGGCCGAAGGCTGGATCGAGCCCCTGAGGCCGCGGCGCTCCACGGGCAAACGCGTGGCCATCGTGGGCTCCGGGCCGGCGGGGTTGGCCTGCGCCCAGCAGCTGGCCCGCGTGGGCCATGCGGTGACGGTGTTCGAGAAGGCCGACCGCATCGGCGGCCTGCTGCGCTACGGCATCCCCGACTTCAAGATGGAGAAGCACCACATCGACCGCCGCCTGGCGCAGATGCGCGAAGAGGGCGTGGAATTCCGCTGTAACGTGCACGTGGGTGTGGACCTGCCGGCGCGCCAACTGGTGGACGAGTACGACGCCGTGGTCCTGGCGGGGGGCAGCGAGAAACCCCGCGATCTGCAGGTGCCGGGGCGCGAACTGGACGGCATCCATTTCGCCATGACCTATCTCACCCAGCAGAACCGGCGCGTGGCCGGCGACACCATCCCGCAGGAACAGGTCATCACCGCCAAGGACAAGCACGTGGTGGTGATCGGCGGCGGCGACACCGGCTCCGACTGTATCGGCACGGCCTTCCGCCAGGGGGCCTTGTCGGTGACTCAACTGGAGATCCTGCCCCGCCCGCCGGAGAAACCGGACAAGCTGCTCACCTGGCCCTACTGGCCCAACCGCCTGCGCACCTCCACCTCCCAGGAGGAAGGTGCCGTACGCGAATGGTGTGTCTCCACCAAGGCCTTCAAGGGTGAAGGCGGGCGGGTCACGGCCTTGCAGGCGGTGCGCGTGGAGTGGGAGAAGGATGACCAGGGGCGCTGGCGGATGCATGAAGTGCCGGACAGCGCCTTCGAACTCAAGGCCGATCTGGTCCTGCTCGCCATGGGCTTCGTGCACCCCGTGCACGACGGTCTGCTCGAGGAGCTGGGCGTGGCCCTGGACGAACGGGGCAACGTGCGCGCCGGCACCGACGACTACCAGACCTCCATCCCCAAGGTGTTCAGCGCCGGGGACATGCGCCGCGGCCAGTCCCTGGTGGTGTGGGCCATCCGCGAGGGCCGCCAGGCGGCTCGGGCCGTGGACCTCTATCTCACCGGCCACAGCGACCTGCCGCGATGAGCGAGCTGAAGAACGATCGCTTGTTGCGCGCCCTGCTGCGCCAGCCCGTGGACTGCACCCCGGTATGGATGATGCGCCAGGCCGGGCGCTACCTGCCGGAATACCGCGCCACCCGCGAGCGGGCCGGCAGCTTCATGGGGTTGTGCACCAACCCGGAGCTGGCCTGCGAGGTGACCCTGCAGCCCTTGCGCCGCTTCCCCCTGGATGCCGCCATTCTGTTCTCGGACATCCTCACCATTCCCCATGCCATGGGACTGGGACTCTATTTCAGCCCCGGTGAGGGGCCGCGTTTCGAGCGCCCGGTGCAGGATGCCGCGGCCATCGAGGCCCTGGGGGTGCCCGATCCCGAGACCGATTTGCGTTACGTGATGGATGCCGTGCGCCTCATCCGCCGCGAGCTGGACGGCCAGGTGCCCTTGATCGGTTTTTCCGGCAGCCCTTGGACCCTGGCCACCTACATGGTGGAGGGCGGCGCGAGCAAGGAATACGCCAAGGTCAAGGGCCTGCTCTTCGACCAGCCCCGGCTCATGCACCGCCTGCTGGACACCCTGGCGCAGGCGGTGACCGATTACCTCAACGCCCAGATCCGCGCCGGCGCCCAGGCGGTGATGGTGTTCGACACTTGGGGCGGGGTGCTCACCACCCGCGACTACCGCGACTTCTCCCTGCGTGCCATGACGCGCATCGTCGAGGGCTTGATCCGCGAACACGAAGGCCGCCGGGTGCCGGTGATCCTGTTCACCAAGGGCGGAGGAGGCTGGCTGGAGATGATGGCCGGCAGCGGCTGCGACGCCCTGGGCGTGGACTGGACCCTGGAGCTGGCCGAGGCACGGCGCCGGGTGGGCGGGCGCGTGGCCCTGCAGGGCAACATGGACCCCTGCGTGCTCTATGCCTCGCCCGAGCGCATTCGCGCCGAAGTGCAGGCCGTGCTGGAGAGCTACGGCCCCGGTCCCGGCCACGTCTTCAACCTGGGTCACGGCATCCACCCGCACGTGGACCCGGAACGGGTGGCCGTGTTCATCGACGCCGTGCACGAACTCAGCATTCCCTTTCACCGGGACTGACCCCCGCCGGGTCGGGCCCGACGAGCCGAAGGAAGGACCGGCACCATGAACGATCACACTTCATCACGCAAGGTTCCGCCCCAGTTCGAGAAACTGCGGGACATGGAGGCCTTCAGCGATGCCATGTTCAACCGCATCATCGCCTTTCAGGAACGCCTCCACCCCGCCTGGGACCCCAGCAAGCCCTTCGACGAGCGCATCCGAGAGCTGCCCTTGCACGCCCTGGTGTTCAGCAATCCCGACCGCGACCCGGCCACCCATGCCCACACCATCGCGCCCTTCTATCCCCTGCGCGAAGAGATGCGCCAGATCGCCCACTGCGCGCGCCAGGTGGCGGAACGGCCCGTGGTGTGCGATTTCCACAGCCGCAACGGCTTTCTCGGCAGCCTGCTGGGGCGCGAGGGCGTCTCGGTGATCGGCATCCACGACCCCGCCGACAAGCCCAACCAGATCCCGGACTTCTACGACGAGGCGGTGTTCACCCGCAGCGCCGCGGATTACCGCAACGTGGACTTCGCCTTCGACGTGGCCTTCTCCGCCTGGATGCCGGCCGGGCTCAACCGCACCCCCGACATCGTCCAGTACCGGCCCAAGCTCATCGTCTTCGTGCACACCGATCACATCGACGAATCCAGCGGCCGGCCCCAGACCGGCACCATGGCCGCCTTCCGCGACCTGCCCGAGCACTACCGCCTGGTGGCCGCCTGGTCCATCACCCGTCCCAAGGACCTCTTTCACGAGATCTGGCCCGACCTCACCCCCAACATCGAGGAGACCCGCCACGTCAAGATCTACGCCGACGAGCCCTACCACGACATCGACGTGGGCGCCGAGCTGCCCCCTGCCGAACCCTATCCCTGGGAAAAGGAACTGGACATGGCGCTCACCGCCCTGGAGGCCAAGGAACACCTGCGCCAGCGCGGCTTTCCGGTGTAGTTTCCTGAGACGACCGGCGGTAGTGTTGCGCATCTCGGAAGTACACGTCTCCCAGACCTGCCTTCCGGTCCCTCTCCTCCCCGCTCCGGAGGGGACGTTTCCCGGTCGTTCGAGGCCTGCCATTTGTCATCCGGCCGCAGAATGGACATCGCACGAGGGCATGTACCATCACGCCTCACTTTCCCGCCTGACCCGGCTTCTCTTGCGCTTTGCCAGAAGCCATCTCACAATCCCCACCACGACCACGCGCGATTTTGAAGAGGCGGAAATGGTTTTACGACGTTTCCTGAGTTGACGCCCCGCCAGAGACGGGAACTGCACCGCCTCGCTGCCAGGTATGTCTGGTGGAGGACTCCGGAGCAGGCTTTGCAACCGCCTGACCGGATCGTGGCTCAGGTCATGGAACTCGGTGATTCGAGGATGTCCAGCGCATGATGGAGATCCTGGGAGAGGAGCGCCTCGCGGCCGTGCTACGCCATGCCGAAGCGGGACAGCTCTCCGCCCGTTCCTGGGCCTACTGGCATTATCGCCTGGGGTTGGCTGCTCCCGGAGAAATGCCGCCATTGCCTCAAAGGCGCGGGGCATGAGCCGCTACTTTCAGCCCCTCTGGAGATCTTGACCCTGGAGCAACGTCGATTATGGCACTGCCTCAGGCCCTGGCGTATCACGAAGGCGGAGACCTGCACGCCCTGTCTCGCGAGGACCGGGAGATCCTGATTCGGACAGTTCAGGAAGTCAGTCCATGCTTTGCCTGAGGCCAAACGCCTCTCCAACGAGCTGATTTGATACGCGGGCACGGCATTTTCCCTACTCTATGACAGAGAGCAGGTTCCCGGCATCCGGATCAGGACAAGCGCCGGTCCAGGCGCCGGTAGGAGATGGCCTCCTGCAGATGGTCGGTCTCGATGTGCTCGGCGCCGGCGAGGTCGGCGATGGTGCGGGCCACCTTGAGAATGCGGTGGTAGGCTCGCGCCGAGAGCCCCAGTCGGCGGCAGGCGGTCTCCAACAACCGGGCCTGTTGTGCCTGCAGTGCGCAATGTCGTTCCACTTCCGCTGCACCGAGCCGGTGGTTGGTCTTGCCGCTGCGCGCCAGTTGGCGGGCGCGGGCGGCCGTCACCTGCCGGCGCACCGTTTCGCTGGTGGCCGACTCCTGCTGCGGCGAGCGCCATTGCTCGGGTGGTAGCGGCGGCACTTCCACGTGCATGTCGATGCGGTCCAGCAGCGGCCCGGAGAGGCGCGTCCGGTAGCGCTGGATCTGTTCCGCGGTGCAGCGGCACTGTCCCGTGGGATCGCCCAGGTGGCCGCAGGGACAGGGGTTCATGGCGGCGACGAGCTGGAAGCGGGCGGGAAACTCGGCCTGATGATGGGCGCGGGAGATGGTGATGGTGCCGGACTCCAGGGGTTCACGCAGTACTTCCAGCACTCGGCGGTCGAATTCCGGCAGTTCGTCCAGGAACAATACGCCGTGATGGGCCAGAGAGATCTCACCCGGGGCGGGTGGATTGCCGCCGCCCACCAGCGCCACCGCCGAAGCGGTGTGATGGGGACTGCGGAAAGGGCGCCGGCGCCAGTGCTCGGGCCGGAATCCCTGGCGGCTGACGGAGGCGAGGGCGGCGCTCTCCATGGCCTCTTCCTCGCTCATGGGTGGCAGGATGCCGGGCAGGCGGGTGGCCAGCATGGTCTTGCCGGTACCCGGCGGGCCGATGAGGAGCAGGCTGTGCCCGCCGGCGGCGGCGATGGTCAAGGCCCGTTTGGCGTGATGCTGGCCGCGGACCTCGCACAGATCCGGAACGGATGCTCGGTCGCCGGACGGGGCGTGGCCGGTTTGCAGGGGCAGGGGCTGGCTGCCGTTCAGGTGGGCGCACACCTCGGTGAGGTGGCGCGCGGGCAGGTAGGAGAGTCCTTCGATGAGGGCTGCCTCGCCGCGGTTTGCGGCCGGCAGGATCAAGGTCCTGCCGGCGCGGCGGCAGTGTAGGGCCAGGGGCAGGAGCCCGCGGATGGGCCGGATCTCGCCGTCGAGACCCAGCTCGCCCGCCACTTCGTAGGCCTGGGTCTGGCGCAGGCGCAATTGCCCGGAGGCCGCGAGGATGCCCAACGCGATGGCCAGGTCGTAGCGACCGCCCTGTTTGGGTAGATCGGCCGGTGCCAGGTTGATGGTGATGCGCCGGGCGGGAAATTCATAGCGGCTGCTGAGCAAGGCCGCGCGCACGCGCTCGCGGCTCTCGCGCACCGCGGCCTCGGGCAGGCCGACGATGGACAGCGACGGCAGGCCGCTGCCGAGGTGGACTTCGATGGTGACCTGCGGTGCTTCAATGCCGCATTGGGCGCGGCACAGGAACGTGGCCAGCGACATGGCTCATCCTTGAGTCTTCATATTCGGCTAAGCGCTGGAGACGGCGGGTCGTGTTCACGAATCGGTTTTCGGTTCCTGTTGTGGGGGCGTTGAATCCAGGAGGACCGCTTCCAGTTCGGCCACCCGCCGCTCCAGCTCCTCCAGCTTGCGCCGGGTGCGTTCCAGGACGCCCTTTTGCACCTCGAACTCCTCCCGGGTCACCAGGTCCAGGCGGTCGAAGGTGCTGGCCACCAGTGCCCGCAGGTTTTTTTCCACGTCCTGCTGCAGGAGGCGTGCGCTCTCGGGCAGGGCATCCGTGAGCCGCTTGCCCAGGTCGTCCAGCAGTTTGGGATCCAGCGCCATGAGGTTTCGTACACCGAAGAATGGGTTCGGGGGAATCTTACACCAGCAGGCCGGCGGATGCATCAGCCGTAATGCGCACCAAAATTGCGCATCACACGGGTTGCCGAGGGCGCAGTTGCACCCAAAAAGTGCTCTCAATGGTCCAAGTATAAATAACAAGTTGATTTTAAATAGAAAACATCATGGCATGGATGATGCTAAACAAGGATGTCCAAGGCCTTTGTTTCGGCTCTGAGAGCCTTCGGGGTTCAGCACACTTTAAGTATTAGTAGAGGAACAGTCTCATGAAGCTAGTCAGTGCAATCATCAAACCGTTCAAACTGGACGACGTCCGCGAGGCCCTCTCCGAGATCGGGGTGCAGGGTATCACGGTCACGGAAGTGAAGGGATTCGGGCGTCAGAAAGGACATACCGAGTTGTATCGTGGCGCCGAGTACGTGGTGGATTTTCTGCCCAAGGTGAAGCTGGAAGTGGCGGTGGACGATGGCCTGCTGGAACAGGTGGTAGAGGCCATCAGTAAGGCGGCCCACACCGGCAAGATCGGCGACGGGAAGATTTTCGTCTTCGATCTGCAGCAGGCCATCCGCATCCGCACCGGCGAGACCGGCAGCGACGCCCTTTGATTTCGACGATATGAGTGAAGTTGCGGAGGAATAAACAGTGGAAGCGATATTGGAAACCAAATACGCACTGGACACCTTTTATTTTCTGGTGACCGGTGCCCTCGTCATGTGGATGGCCGCCGGCTTTGCCATGCTGGAAGCCGGCATGGTCCGCGCCAAGAACACGGCGGAGATCCTGACCAAGAACATCGCCCTGTTCGCCATCGCCTGCATCATGTACATGGTGGTGGGTTACAACCTCATGTACCCGGGCGACGAATACGCCGGCGGGTACATTCCCGGGTTGAGTTTCCTGCTGGGCGGTGACAACGATCCGGCACAGGTGCTGGCGCAGGATCCGGCAGCCTGGTATGACGGCAGCTACTATTCCAATCTGGCTGATTTCTTTTTCCAGATGGTGTTCGTGGCCACCGCCATGTCCATCGTGTCGGGTGCCGTGGCTGAGCGCATGAAGTTGTGGGCCTTCTTGGCCTTCGCCGTGGTGATGACCGGCTTCATCTATCCCATCCAGGGCTTCTGGAAGTGGGGCGGTGGCTTCCTGGACGAGGCCGGCTTCCTGGACTTCGCCGGTTCCGGCGTGGTGCACATGACCGGCGCCGCCGCGGCTTTGGCCGGGGTGCTGTTGCTTGGACCACGCAAGGGCAAGTATGGGCCCAATGGTGAGATCAACCCCATGCCCGGAGCCAATATGCCATTGGCTACCTTGGGAACTTTCATTCTCTGGCTGGGTTGGTTCGGGTTCAATGGCGGTTCGGAACTCGTGCTCTCCAACGTGGCCGAAGCCAATGCCGTGGCCGCCATATTCGTCAACACCAACATGGCCGCGGCCGGTGGAGTCGTGGCGGCCCTTATCACGGCCCGGCTCATGTTCGGCAAGGCCGATCTCACCATGGCGCTGAACGGGGCCCTGGCCGGCCTGGTGTCCATCACCGCTGAGCCGCTCACCCCCTCGCCGCTGTGGGCCACCATGATCGGTGCGCTGGGCGGCGTGCTGGTGGTCTATTCCATCGTCGCCCTGGACAAACTCAAGATCGATGACCCCGTGGGGGCCATTTCCGTGCACGGCGTGGCAGGTATCTGGGGCCTGCTGGCGGTGGTGCTGACCAATCCCGACGCCACCATCGGCGCGCAGTTGCTGGGGATCGGCGTCATCCTCGCCTGGGTCTTCATCACCAGCTTCGTGGTGTGGCTGTTGCTCAAAGCGGTGATGGGTATCCGCGTCAGCGAAGAGGAAGAGTTCGAGGGCGTGGACCTCGCCGAATGCGGCCTGGAGGCCTATCCGGAATTCACGGGTACCCGCGGTTCCGGGCTCTGATACGCCTCATCACCCACATTCCACGGAAGGGATGGACGGGCGCCTGCGGGCGCCCGTTTTTTTACTCTACATCGTTGTGGGAACCGTCGCAGAAGGGCGGGCCCTGGGTGTGTTTGCAACCACACAAGGCCACGGTGGTGGGGCTGTCCACGGTGAATTCCTTGGGCGTGAAATCCGTGCCCTTGTGGGAGCCGTCACAGAAGGGTTGATTGGCCGAACGGCCGCAACTGCACCAGTAATAAGTGCCGGGTTCCAGGTTGAGCACGTAGGGGGATTTCTGTGCGACGACGGGATCGGACATGATAACCTCCTTACCTGTTGATCGCCGAGAAAGCGGTTCGAGAGCGCCCATAGTGTACCATGGTGGTGCATGGCAGGTTTGCAGAGGCCTGGAAAGCAGAAGTTGGAAAACGAGGATTGAGTTTACGTATCCAAGATCTGGTCATCGGTCCGGTGGGTCCTGTGAGTCTCGAAGTGAAACGCGGCGAATGCGTGTGTCTATCCGGCCACTCCGGTTCCGGCAAGACCCTGCTCTTGCGGGCGGTGGCTGATCTGGAGCCGCACGCGGGCGAGGTCTGGTTGGATGGGACGGCCTGCAGCACTCTGCCGGGGCCCGAATGGCGCCGCCGCGTAGCCTACCTTCCTGCCGAGAGTCACTGGTGGGCGGATACCGCTGCGGCGCATTTTCCGCCGCCGCCCCCTGAAGTGCTGGCGGCGCTGGGGCTGGCCCCTGAACTGATGGCGCGGCCTTTGAGCCGCCTGTCCAGCGGCGAACGCCAGCGGCTGGCCTTGTTACGCCTCTTGGCAGGCGATCCCGAGGTCTTGTTGCTGGACGAACCCACCGGGGCGCTGGATCCACACAATACCCGGCGGGTGGAGGCGTTCGTGACGGTCTGGTGTGCGCAGCGCCGCGCGCCGGTGTTCTGGGTGAGCCACGATCCGGCGCAGATCGCGCGTGTGGCTGCGCGCCACTACCGCCTCGTGCATGGCCGCCTGCAGGTCCAGGCGCTGCCGTCATGATGGTCAGTCTCACGCCTTGGGATCTGCTGCTGGCGGCCTTGCTGGTACTGGCCCTGGGAGGCCTGTCGTGGTGGCTGCGCCTGGGGCTGACTGCCTCGCTCCTGGTGGCGGCCCTGCGCACGGTGGTGCAGCTCCTGCTCGTGGGTCTGGTGCTCAAGGTCCTGTTCACCGAACTCCATCCCCTGTGGCTCCTGCCCGTGTCCTTGTTCATGCTCCTGGTGGCTGGGCGCGAGGTGTGGGCCCGCCAGCAGCGGCGCCTGCGTGGAGTCTGGGGTTATGGCGTGGGGACCCTGTCCATGTTCGTTTCCACCTTCACCATCACCTTGCTGGCCTTGCTGGTGGTGGTGCAGCCCGAGCCCTGGTATGCGCCGCAATACAGCATCCCCTTGCTGGGCATGATGTTCGGCAACACCATGAACGGCATCGCCATCGCCCTGGACCGCCTCACACAACAGGCCTGGCAGCAGCGCGGGGCCATCGAGGCTCATCTCACGCTGGGTCACGATTGGCGCACGGCCATCGCCGCCCCGCGGCGCGAGAGTATCCGTGCGGGCATGATTCCCATCATCAATGCCATGGCCGCCGCCGGCATCGTCAGCCTGCCGGGCATGATGACCGGACAGATCCTGGCCGGCGCCCCACCCCTGGAAGCCGTGAATTACCAGATCCTCATCATGTTCATGATCGCCTCCGGTACGGGTTTCGGGACCGTGGCGGCGGTGGCAGTGGCCTCGCGGCGCCTGTTCGACGAGCGCCAGCGCCTGCGCCTGGACCGGCTCTCCGGCTGAGCCCCGGAGCCGGTGGCCGAAAACGCCGATTCCGTCACACCCGCCGGGGGCAAGATCCCGGCTGTCTTGCCGATATAGAGGGCATGGAGAGAATACCGTTCCTTCCCTTGTGCTGTGGCGTGGTCCTGGCGCTGGCCGCCGGCGCCGCGCCTGCGGTCACCGTCTACAAATGGGTGGACGAACGCGGCCGGGTGCATTTCAGCGACCAGCCCCGGGGACACGCGGTGGAGTCGGTGCAGGTACGCACCGGTGGCCGCTACGTGGAAGAGCCTCCCCCCGCCGAGCCCGCGCCCAAGAAGGCCGAGGAGCAGGCCGCGGCAGCCGGCGACGGCCGGCAACAGGCGGCCCTGTCTCCGGCCGAAGCGCGCAAGGCCGAGCGGGAACGCCGCAAACAGCGCCGCAAGAACTGCGCGCTCGCGCGCGAGAACCTGGCGCGCAACGAGCGCATTTCACGCATGTACCGGGTGGACGAGAGCGGCGCGCGTATCTGGCTCACCGAGGCCGAACGGGAGGCGGTGCTGGAGAAGGCCCGCCGCGACGTCAAGCACTGGTGCGGGAAGAAAGGGCGGCGCTGAAGAAGGGGGGCTGGGCCAACGCGGCGCGGTGGATGTCGGCGCTGTAATAGCGCGTGGGAAAACGGCGCGCCGCGGCGTCGGCTTCCCGGAAACGCGTCAGGTCGCGGCCCTTGCCCGCCATGGTGGCCGTCCACCAGCCGGTGGGGTAGACGCATTGCGGGAAATGCAGGGTCATCAGCGTCTCGAATCCCGCGCCTGACATGGCCGCGCGCATGTCCCGGATGATGTCCAGGTGGTACAGGGGGGATTCGCTCTGTTGTACCAGAATACCGCCGGGGCGCAGGATGCGCCGGCAGTCCCGGTAGAAGGGTTCGGCGAACAGGCCCTCCGCCGGACCGATGGGATCGGTGCTGTCCACGATGATCACGTCATAGCTCTCCGCGGCGGCGTCCCGGACCCACTGGATGCCATCCCCGAAATGGAAATGGGCCCGTGGATCGCCGTTGGCGGCGCACAATTCCGGGAAATACCGCTCCGCCAGGCGCGTGACCCGCTCGTCGATCTCCACCTGCCACACCTCTTCCACTTCCTCGTGGCGCAGCACTTCCTGCAGGGTGCCGCAGTCGCCTCCGCCGATGATGAGCACCCGGCGCGGGCCTTCGTGGGTGAATAGGGCCGGATGGGCCAGCATCTCGTGATAGAGGAAATTGTCGCGGCTGCTGAGCATGATGAAGCCATCAATCACCATGAGATTACCGAAGGTCTCGGTCTCGTAGATGGCGATGGTCTGATAGGGGGTGCGCTCTTCGTGCAGCTTGGCCTTGATCTTGAGAGAGAAGGCACTGCCGCCCTCTTCACAGATCTCCGTAAACCACTTTTCGTCCAGGGTCATGCGAGAACCTTTTTCGTCCCGGGGCAGGATACGCATTCCAAAAGCGGTATTATAGGGCGGCGATGAAGAAATCCGAAACGGACGGCAGCATGGTCGAGTCCTGGAGCATCGAAGACGCGCGGGAGGTCTACAACATCGCCCGCTGGAGCGGTGGCTATTTCGACATCGCGGCCGACGGCCACGTGGTGGCCTATCCCGCCGGCAAGGGACGCTGTACCGCCATCGATCTGCCGGAACTCACCGCGCGGCTGCGGCGCCAGGGCCTGTCCACCCCGGTGCTGGTGCGTTTCACCGATATCCTGCACCAACGACTGAAGACCTTGACCAGCGCCTTCGCCGACGCCATGGCGGCGCACGACTACCATGCCCGTTACACCCCTGTCTATCCCATCAAGGTCAATCAGCAGCGCACCGTGGTGGCCGAGATCCTCGCCCATGGCGGCGTGGGCCTGGAAGCGGGCAGCAAGCCTGAATTGCTGGCGGTGCTGGCCCTGGCGGCCGACGACGGCGCGCTCATCGTCTGCAATGGATACAAGGACCGGGAATACATCCGCCTGGCCCTCATCGGGCGCCTGCTGGGCAAGCGCATCCATATCGTCGTGGAAAAACTCTCGGAACTGGAATTGGTCCTGGAGGAAGCGAGACGCCTGGAGATCGCGCCCCTGCTGGGCGTGCGCGTGCGCCTGGCCTCCATCGGCAAGGGCAAATGGCAGAACACGGGTGGTGAGAAGTCCAAGTTCGGGTTGGCCGCCGCCCCCCTGCTGGAACTGATACAGCGCCTGCGCCGGGAAGGCATGCTGGAGCATCTGCAGATGCTGCATTTCCATCTCGGTTCCCAGATCGCCAACATTCGCGACATCCAGCGCGGCCTGCGCGAGGCGGCGCGCCACTATGCCGAACTGCACCGCCTCGGCGTACCCATCCGCTGCGTGGACGTGGGTGGCGGCCTGGGCGTGGACTACGAGGGCAGCCGCTCGCGCAACTTCTGTTCCATGAACTATACCGTGGAGGAATACGCCAACAACGTGGTACACGCCCTGTGGGAGGTATGCGCGCGCCACGGTCTGCCGCAGCCCGACATCGTCACCGAGTCCGGGCGGGCCATGACCGCCCATCATGCCGTGCTCATCACCGACGTCATCGACAGCGAGCGCCCGCCGGCGGCGGATGGAGTACCCGCCGTGCCGGAGTCGGCACCGCAAGTGCTGCGCGATCTCTGGCAGGGCTTGCAGAGCCTCGACTCGCGCTCGGTGATCGAAAGCTATCACGACGCCGGCCACTGGCTGGCGCTCAGCCAGGACATGTACACCCACGGTGTGCTGAGCCTGGAGCAGCGCGCTCTGGCGGAGCAACTCTACTACGCCACCTGCTGGCGCATCCGGGAACTCCTGCAACCGGCCATCCGCAGTCACCGCGAGGTGCTGGACGAACTGAACGAGAAACTTGCGGACAAATATTTCTGCAACTTCTCCGTATTCCAATCCATTCCCGATGTGTGGGCCATCGACCAGATCTTTCCCATCCTGCCCCTGCATCGCCTGGACGAAGCGCCGGCGCGCAGGGCGGTCATCACCGACATCACCTGCGACTCGGACGGCCGCATCGACTACTACGTGGATCGCGAAGGCGTGGAAAGCACCTTGCCGCTGCACGCCTTGCGCCCCGGGGAACCCTATCTGCTGGGCATTTTCCTGGTGGGTGCCTATCAGGAGATCCTGGGCGACATGCACAACCTGTTCGGCGACACCAATGCCGTCAATGTGGTTCTGGAACAAAACGGCGGGGGTTACCGCCTGAGTGAGCCCCAGCACGGCGATACCGTGGAGTACATGCTGCGCTACGTCCACTACGATGCCGGTGAATTGCGAGAACGCCTGCGCGACAAGACCCGCCAGGCCGGCCTCGACGAAACACGCCGCCGACTGTGCCTGCAGACCCTGGAAGACGGCTTACAAGGTTACACTTATCTCGAAGACTAAAACCTATCTCAAGATTTCCCACGGCCGCGTGCCGGGTGATCTTGCGGTGGAGTACAGGTCTTACCGGCATATTCGGCCGGGATGGCGGGCGCCTGGGTGAGAATGAGGGGGCGTGTGCCACGGCCGCGGCGGCGGTGTTGCGCCTCCTTGGCATAGCTCGGGCCATGCCGACATCGGCGCGCCTAACAGGCCGTCCGTCCAGAGGCCCGCTGAATGAGGCTTTAATCGTAAGGACTTTTATCTGGTCCTGGTTCCAATGCAGGTAGCCGAGCCGGCAGGATCGACCTGACGATTGCAAAAGCCCATTCCATAAGGAGATACCATGCTTTGCGTAAAGGCGCTTTGGTTCGGGTGCCCGCGCACACGGGATGCTACAGGAGGTGGATTTCTGTATCGGGATTAGCCCGATTCGATTGTGGAGTTTAATCCAGACGGAAGCATCGAGACGTGATCCGGCTTCCCTTCGTTTTGGCCTCTTTCCGATTCAGTGTGCCAGGTACAAGAGCAGCGCCAATAGCGCCAGGGCTTCCAGCAGGGCCAGGGCACGCCAGAAGGCAGTGGGATCGCGTTCTAGGAGCGGGACATCCTCCTGGAGAAAGGCGGGATTGGGATGGGATAGATCGTAGGTGAACTCGGACAGACTCTCGTAGCGCCGCTGGGGCTGGAGATGCACGGCCTTCTGCAAGGCCTTGTCCATCCAGAGCGGCACTTCCGGATTGTGCCGCCCGGCGGGACGATAGCGGACGCGTTTTAGGTTGCGTGCCGACAGGGGTCCGCCATAGGGCAGGTGGCCGGTGAGCATTTCGTAGGTGATGACCCCCAGGGAATAGAGATCCGAACGGGACGTGCCCGGATAGCCGCGAAAGTATTCGGGGGCAGCATAATCCAGGGTGCCCAAGGGATGGTCGTGGTGCAAGGGTGAGGCGATTTCCTGGATGCCGGCGATGCGTGTGGAACCAAAATCCAGGAGTTTTACCGTGCCATGTGTGTCGATGAGGATGTTCTCGGGCTTGAGGTCTTGGTGGATCATTTCTTGGCGGTGGAAGGCGCGCAGGCCGGCAGCCATCTGTTCCACCAGGGGGCGCACCTCGGCTGGGCTAGGCAGTGGATGGTCGTGTATCCACTGGCGCAAGGTCTGACCTTCCACGTATTCCGTGACGTAGTAGAGGAAGCGCCGCCGCCGCCGCGGTTCCAGTACCCGCAGGACATGGGGATTGTGGATGCGCCGTCCCGCCCATTCCTCGTGCAGGAAGCGGTCAATGTAGGCGGCATCGTCCTCGTAGTTCACAGAGGGGGTTTTGAGCACCACTTTTTCCCTTGTCTCGGTGTCCAGCGCCAGATAGACCTGGGTACGATTGCTGGCGTGTAGTTCGCGCAGGATGCGGTAGCCGTCCAGCACCATGCCGTCTTCCAGGGGCGGTGGGAAGGGCAGTTCCACCAACTGGCGGTAGAAGGCCTCTTCGTCTAGTTGAGGGAGGCTGCGCACGGCGACCACCTGGCAGGTGGCATTATCCTCGCTGCCCCGCGCCAGGGCCTCCTGCACCAGCATGCGTGCAGCCTGTTCCGGATGTTGCCGGTGGCGCTCGAGCAGGGCCCGGAGGTCGCGCGCGGCCAGCCAGCCGTGGACGCCGTCAGTGGTGAGCAGGAACAGATCGCCGGCCTCCACGGGCAGGCTGCGGTAGTCGATCTCCACATGGGTGTCGGCGCCCATGGCGCGGCACAGAAAGGTCTTCTCGCCCGCCGACCACAATTGGTGGTCGCGGGTCAGACATTCCAATTCGCCGTTGCGCAGGCGGTAGATGCGCGTGTCGCCCACGTGGAACAGATGGGCGGTGCAGGATTTGATCACCAGGGCGCTCAAGGTGGTGATCATGCCGTGGGCGGAGCGGTATTTGTGCTGGCCTTGCCCGTGCAGCCAGCGGTTGAGCGCCCCCAGTACCCGCTGGCCAGAGGTCTTCACCACCCAGGATTCGGGAGTGCTGTAGTAGTCGTTGAGAAAGCCCTGCACGCAAGTCTCGCTGGCCTCGCGGCCGCCGGCGCTGCTGCTCACGCCGTCGGCGATCACGGCGGCGATGCCCTTGGTGGTCAGCAAGGGCTCGTCCGGGATGCGGATGCCGCAGGCGTCCTCGTTGTTCTCCTTGAGGCCGGCGCTGCTGTATTGGCCGGCGTCGATGGCGAGAGCGGTATTCATGCGTGGCGGGGACGGGGGATCCATGCACTCCTGGGAACCATAGCAGCCAGCGGGCGGTCCCTTCCGAATCAATTCACTTCGATCATCTGTACTGTGCCGTCGGGCAGGGTCTCCACCATGTGTCCCTTGGGTTCGTCGAGAAAGAACCATACCGCCACCAGCACCAGCAAGGCCATCCCGGCGATCACCAGGAAGAAGGTCTGAGGGGAGACGAAGGACAGCACGGTGAGGAAGAGCACAGCACCTACGTTGCCGTAAGCCCCGGTCATGCCGGCGATCTGGCCGGTGAGGCGTCGCTTCACCAGGGGTACCATGGCGAACACCGCTCCTTCTCCCGCTTGTACGAAGAAAGAGCAGAGCATGGCCACCACCACCGCCAGCGCCACCGGCCAGCCGCTGTGGATCTGGCTCATGAGCAGATAACCTACCACCAGACCGGCCAGCAACAGGGCCAGGGTGCGGCGGCGGCCGAAACGATCACTCCACAGGCCGCCGGTGGGACGCGAGACCAGATTCATGAAGGCATAGCCGGAGGCCAGCAGGCCTGCCATCACCAGCGACAGGCCGAAGGTGTCCTGGAAGAACAAGGGCAGCATGGAAACCACTGCCAGCTCCGAGCCAAAAGTGACCAGATAGGCCAGGTTGAGAATGGCTACTTGCTTGAACTTGTAGCGTTCCAACTCCGGCACCGGTTTTTCGAAGACGTGGCGGTTGACGCGGTGGATATGCATCGCTTGATAGAGGAACAACACTGCCAGCAGGCCGTAGAGCGTGTAGGTCAGGGCGGTGCCCAGCATGGCGAGCT
This sequence comes from Gammaproteobacteria bacterium, assembly GCA_015488555.1. Classification (GTDB taxonomy): domain Bacteria; phylum Pseudomonadota; class Gammaproteobacteria; order SZUA-140; family SZUA-140; genus S012-109. The sequence continues at coordinate 32,903 of WFNO01000066.1, read as the reverse complement.
GTTCCGGTCCGAGTTTCCATACCAGCAAAGCCAAGGCGACGTAGAGCGGCAGGCACATGATGATATAGAGGAAGAAGTCGCCGGGGCTGGTCACCTCCAGGGCGCCGCTCTTCTTGGGTTTGAAATAGGTGGAGCCTTTGGGGGTGTTGCGGGCCAGACGGTAGAACACCAGGGCGTAGAGCAAGGCGATGACACCGGTGGTAGCGATGGCATAGCGCCAGCCGTCCTCGCCGCCGAAGGCCAGGGCCAGGGTGGGCAGGGTGATGGCCGCGGCGGCGGAGCCGAAGTTGCCCCAACCGCCATAGATCCCTTCCGCCAGGCCAACCTCCCGGGCCGGGAACCATTCGGCAATGAGGCGGATGCCGATGACGAAGCCCGCGCCCACGAAGCCCAGCAGGAAACGCAGGATAGCCATCTGTTGATAGTCCTCGGCAAAGGCGAAGCCGAAGCAGATGACGGCGGCGATGCTGAGCAGAGCGGCGAACAGGATGCGCGGGCCAAAGCGGTCCACCAGCATGCCCACTACGATGCGTGCGGGAATGGTGAGGGCCACGTTGAGAATGAGCAGGGCCTTTACTTCCTGCTCGCTAAGCTGCAGGGATTCCCGGATGGCGCCCAGCAAGGGGGCGTGGTTGAACCACACGAAGAAGCTGAGGAAGAAAGCGAACCAAGTCAGGTGTAGGATCCGAACCCTGCCGCTGAAGGACCACAGTTTGAATTTCTCGCTGGGCTTGTCGTGGGAACTGCTCACTACCGTCTCCTTCGCTACCAAGTATGGGATGGCACGGCAAAGATACCGCTGACCCTGTTTTCAAAGCCCTTATGCAATAATTAGGCCAAGTTATTAAGATATTGATGTGCAGGGGTTTTTTAGATTTCGCGTTGTCAGGGTGCACCAGGAGTGCGCAGTGTGGGATGCTGGCAGAGATGTAGTGATACTCCCACCGAGTCTCGAGGCGGGAGTATGGTTTCTGCAAGAATCGTACGGCGGCCGGCTCGAATTCAGGGGCGAAGCGAGTGGGATTGATCTCATCCAGTCAAAGCAGCTCATGGCAGGGCGCCAAGGCGCACCAATCTGATGCAGCTTGGCGGGGGCGAAGCGCGGGGTGTCTCCGAGAGAATTGAGAAAGTTCATGCTAAACAAATAGATATTTGTTTAATTTTTTGATCGGCACGATCATTGCATAACTCTGGAGACAGTGGAACAACGAAAGCTGCGGAGTGGAAGCATTCATGAAAGAAAGGCTGGTCATGATCGGTAACGGGATGGCGGGTGTGCGCACCTTGGAGGAGTTGCTCAAGCTGGCGCCGGATCTGTATGACATCACTGTCTTCGGTGCCGAGCCCTTCGGCAACTACAACCGCATCTTGCTCTCACCGGTGCTCGCGGGCGAGAAGACCCTGGACGACATCATGCTCAACGACTTAGATTGGTACGCATCCCGCGGGATCACGCTGCACGCGGGCAAGAAGGTGGTGGCCATCGACCGCCGCCGGCGCCGGGTGGTGGCCGAGGATGGTACCGAGGCACCGTACGACCGTCTGCTCTTGGCCACCGGTTCCAATCCCATGATTCTGCCGGTGCCGGGTAGAGACCTGGAGGGCGTGATCACCTTCCGCGACATCCACGACGTCAACGCCATGCTGGAGGCCAGCCGGTGTGGCAGGCATGCGGTGGTGATCGGCGGCGGACTGTTGGGGTTGGAAGCCGCCAACGGTCTCAAGGAACGCGGCATGACGGTGACCGTAGTACACCTTATGGACACCCTCATGGAGCGCCAGCTGGACAAACCCGCAGGTGCCCTGCTCAAGCGGGCCCTGGAGGAGAAGGGACTCACTTTTCTCATGGAAACCGAGACTGAGGCCATTTTGGGGGAGGAAGAGGTGCGCGCGGTGCGCTTCAAGGACGGCACCGAGATTCCCGCGGACCTCGTGGTGATGGCGGTGGGCATCCGGCCCAACATCGAGCTGGCCCGTGCCGCCGGTCTCTATTGCGAGCGTGGCGTGGTGGTCAACGATACCCTGCAGACCTTCGATCCCAGGATCTATGCCGTGGGTGAGTGCGTGCAGCACCGCGGCCGAACCTATGGCTTGGTGGCGCCGTTGTTCGAGATGGCGCGGGTGTGCGCCAACCACCTGGCCCGCCTGGGTTATGCCCGCTACGAGGGGACGGTGACCTCCACCAAGCTCAAGGTCACGGGCATCGACCTGTTCTCCGCCGGCGATTTCCATGGCGATGCCGACAGCGAGGAGATTGTCCTGCGCGACGACAGCCAGGGCATCTACAAGAAGCTGGTGCTCAAGGACGACCGCATTCGTGGGGCCGTGCTCTACGGCGACACCATGGACGGCAGCTGGTATTTCCAGCTCATGCGCGACGGCACCAATATCGCCGACATTCGTGACCACTTGCTGTTCGGCCAGGCCCATCTCGGGGATTCCGGTCATGGCGGACAGAACGCCGCCAGCGCCCTGAGCGACGACATGGAAGTATGCGGCTGCAACGGGGTCTGCAAGGGGGACATCGTCCGGGCCATCACCGACAAGGGACTGTTCACCCTGGACGACGTGCGGGCTCACACCAAGGCCTCTTCTTCCTGCGGTTCCTGCACCGGGCTGGTGGAGCAGATTCTCATGGATACCCTGGGCAACGACTATTCCCAGACCCCCGCCGAGAAGCCTCTGTGCAAGTGTACCGATCACACCCACGACGAGGTGCGCCGGGTGATCCGCCAGCAGCATCTCACCAGCATCCACGCGGTCATGGACTACATGGAGTGGCGTTCGCCCGACGGCTGCCACGTGTGTCGGCCGGCGCTCAACTATTACCTGCTCTCCACCTGGCCTGGCGAGGTGGTGGACGACCCGCAATCTCGTTTCATCAACGAGCGGGTCCACGCCAACATCCAGAAGGACGGGACCTATTCCGTGGTGCCGCGCATCTGGGGCGGAGTGACCACGCCTGCTGAGTTGCGTGCCATCGCCGATGTGGCCGAGCGCTTCCAGGTGCCCACGCTGAAGATCACGGGCGGCCAGCGCATCGATTTGCTGGGAGTGAAGAAGGAGGACCTGCCTGCCATCTGGCGCGCGCTCAACGAGGCGGGTTTCGTTTCCGGCCACGCCTACGGCAAGGCCCTGCGTACGGTGAAGACCTGCGTGGGATCGGAATGGTGCCGCTTCGGCACCCAGGACTCTACAACCATGGGCATCGAACTGGAGAAGATGTGCTGGGGATCGTGGACACCGCACAAGGTCAAGATGGCAGTGTCCGGCTGCCCGCGCAATTGTGCCGAGGCCACCATCAAGGACTTCGGCGTGGTGGCGGTGGAGTCCGGCTGGGAGTTGCACGTGGGTGGCAACGGCGGCGTCAAGGTGCGGGCCACCGACCTGCTGTGCAAGGTGAATACAGCGGAGGAGGTGAAGGAATACTGCGGCGCCTTCCTGCAGCTCTATCGCGAGGAGGCCCATTACCTGGAGCGCACCGCCCACTGGATCGAGCGCGTGGGGTTGGGTTATGTCAAGCAGCGCATCGTGGAGGATCCGGAGGGGCGGCGGGCCCTGCATGCCCGCTTCCTGGAGTCCCAGCGCCACGCCCAGGTGGATCCCTGGGCCGAGCAGGTGCGGGATGCACAGCGCCGGCGCGAGTACATTCCCCTGAAGCTGGTGAGTTGACGATGGACGGGTGTGGAGAGATGCAGGCCGAAGGAGCGGTGATGAGCGAGGCATGGAAGGAAATCGGGCGGCTGGACGACATTCCCCGCCAGGGCTCGCGGGTAGTGCGTACGGCGGCCGGTGACATCGCGGTGTTCCGCACCGCCTGTGACGAGGTTTTTGCCTTGCAAGACCGCTGTCCCCACAAGGGCGGGCCCTTGTCACAGGGACTGGTGCACGACCGGCGCGTGACCTGCCCTCTGCACAACTGGGTACTGGAATTGGAGAGCGGCCAGGCGGTGGCGCCGGACGTGGGTTGCGTCCGCACTTATCCGGTGCGCGTGGAAGAGGGCGTGGTGTATCTCGCCCTAGCAGGCAGTTGAAGTGCGCTCATCGGGCGAGCGCGAGACAAGACGAAAATAGCCGAGAAAGCGCAGTTTTAAACTAGTAAATGAGCATTTCGAGGCTATTTTCAACACCGGATCGCGCCGCGTGAGTAGAGCCTGCTAGAGGGCCCGCAGGTCGTCTCAGAACAGGGTGACTTCTCCGCCCGCCCCCCCGGCGGGTGCGGGGCCAGCGCCCGTTAGGCCCGGCGCCTTGGGAGCTGGCGGTTGCGAGCCGTCTCCGCCTGCCGCTATGCCGCCGTCCGTTGTTTTATCCCCTTTTGCTTCCAGTCCGTGTGTGCCCGTGGCCGGATCCGCTGGCCCCGGGCCGTTTTCTAGCAGGAACTGCTCCACCAGGGTGCGCAGTTGCATGGCCATGAGACTCAATTCGTGGTTGGAGGCCGAGGTCTGCACCGCCTTCTCGGAGGTCTCGCTGGCGATGCGGCTGATGGAAACGATGTTTTGCCGGATTTCGCCCACCACGGAGGATTGCTGGTCGGTGGCACGGGCGATGTTGCGGGTCATCTCGGTGATGGTGGCCACCGAATCGTGGATGGCGCGCAGGGCCTCGCCTGCCAGGGCGGCTTGCTGCACTACTTCCTGGGCCTTGTCCCGGCCCTGGTTCATGAGCCGAGCCACTTCCACGGCACAACTACGGAATTGATCTATTTTCTGCTTGATATCCTGGGTCCCTTCCTGGGTGCGGATGGCCAGGCTACGGACCTCGTCCGCCACTACCGCGAAGCCCCGTCCCTGTTCACCAGCCCGGGCTGCTTCGATGGCAGCGTTCAGGGCCAGCAGGTTGGTCTGATCGGCGATTTCGTTGATCACCACCAGGACGCTGTCGATGTTCTTGCTCTCCCGCACCAAGTGCTGAATGGAATCGGCCGCGAGATGGATGTCGTCGGACAGAGATTCGATGGCAGCGATGGTGTGTTCCACCGTCTCCCGCCCGTTGCCCGCCCCACCGCTGGCGTGCTCGGTGGCATCGGCGGCTGCGGCCGCGCTTTGTGCTACCGTCTCTACGGACTGGGTCATGTCGCTTACCGCCGAAGCGATGTCTTCGATCTCTCCCTTTTGGCGTTCTGCGCCCTCCTTGGTCTTGCGGCTGGTCTCCGACATGACTGCCGCTTCCTTGGCCAGCACCGAGGAGGATTCCATCACCAGATGGATGACATGTTGGATCTTGTCGGCGAAGCGATTGAATCCCCGAGCCAGTTCGGCCATCTCGTCGTGTCCATTGGCGTCGAGACGATAGGAGAGTTGCCCGGTGCCCGAGGCGATGCCCTGCATAGCGGCGATCACCTCTCGGATTCGCCGCAGGATATGGCGATTGAGCCAAGCGTTGAACAAGACCACGCTCAAAGCTCCCCCCAGGATCATGAAGACCAGCCACAGGGCGTCGCGGCGGGCCGTGGCCATGATTTCAGCGAACAGGATCTCCTTGACGTCCCATACGGCCCGGTCCAGTTCGTTATTGGTGTTATTGAGTTCCATTAGCAGGGGGCGCACCCGCTCGCGGACGAAATCTTGGTTGAAGGATGGGACGGCGGACTCGCCAGCAGGGTGCAGCTCCTGTAACAGCTCCTTGATTTCCAGGATGCCGCGGCTCAAACGCTCGGTCAGCGTGACCAGTTCCTCCGGCAGGCGCTGGCTGTTCAGGAATTTTAATTTCTCCTCCATAAGCCCCAGATGATGCAGGAGTTCCGTACGGCTTTCCGGCGTGCCGCTCAGGACATGTTCGATTAAATAGGCACCGGATTCTTCCAGGTCGTGATGAATGCTGTTGCTGAGCGCGACGGCAACCTGTGCCTGTTCCACGGTATGCAACAAGCGATCGCTCAGCATCATGGTTCGGGCATAGACCAGCACGGCCACCAGTGTGGCGACGCTCAGGGTCACGAGCAGGCCGATGCGGGTTATCTGGCGCAGGGTCAGTTTTCTGAACTTTATAGGTTTCATGACGGTTGTTCTCGTTCTTGAGCGTTTGTCGACGGTGCTCCTGCGGGGGTTATCGGGTTCGCCTTCACGAAACTTGATGTGCTGCGGCGCAACGAGCAGCAGATCGATGTTTCATCCACGCAGCAGAAACCCGCCTTTATTGCAGGAAAAATCGCCGCGGGAGACCGAGGAGGGCCGGCGGCCGAATCAGACCGTTTCGTTGAGCAGCAACCAGTACAATCCCAGCTGGCGCACGGCCTCCAGGAACTGCTGGAAGTCCACCGGCTTGCGGATATAGCTGTTGGCTCCTAAATCATAACTGGCGGCGATGTCCTGCTCCTCGGAGGAAGTGGTGAGAATGACCACGGGAATGCGGCGGGTATGCTCGTCTGCGCGCATGCGTCTGAGTACTTCCAGGCCATCCAGTTTGGGCAGTTTGAGGTCCAGCAGGATCACTTCCGGCCGGTGGGCGGGGTCGCGGCCGCTGAAGCGTCCCTCGCCGAAGAGATATTCCAGGGCTTCCACGCCATCCCGGGTCACCACCACCTCGTTGGCGATGTTGTTTTTTTTCAGGGCCCGCAGGGTGAGTGCCTCGTCGTCCGGATTGTCCTCTACCAGCAAGATGATCTTGTTCTTCATGGTGGCTCCTCGGGATGTTCGCCATCCCCGTCGTGGGCGTTCAAGGTAAAATAGAAGGTGGCACCCCGGTCACAGACACCCTCGGCCCATACCCGTCCGCCATGCCGTTGGACGATGCGAGCCACCGTGGCCAGGCCGATACCGGTGCCTTCGTATTCGTGCAGGTGATGCAGGCGCTGAAAGGCGACGAAGAGCTTGTCGGCATAACGCATGTCGAAGCCAGCGCCATTGTCCTGTACGTAGAAGGCCGTTTCGCCTTGTGGGGTAGTGCAGCTGCCGAAGCGCACCCGGGGGTGCGGCTGTTTGCGGGTGTATTTCCAGGCATTGCCGAGCAGGTTCTCCAGCACGATGCGCAGGAGCAGGGGATCGCCGGTGGCCGTCAGATGGGATTCCAATTCCAGCGCCACCCGACGGTGGGGCTCCAGTTGCCGGAGTTCGGCGGCCACCTCCTGTGCCAGGGCGCTCAGATCCACGCGCTGCCGCCGTAGCTGATGGCGCGAGACCCGCGAGAGCATCAACAGGTCGTCGATCAACTGGCCCATGCGTTCCGAGGCGCGGCGGATGCGGCGCAGGTAGTCGCGTCCCTCAGTGTTCAGATGGTGCCCGTAATCTTCTTCCAGGGCCTGGGCAAAACCATTGATGGCCCGCAGGGGCGCGCGCAGGTCATGGGAGACGGAGTAGGCGAAGGATTCCAGTTCCCGGTTGGCGTGGGCGAGCGCGCTGCGTTCCTGCTCGATGATACGGGCCTGTTGGCGTACCTCTTCGGTGCGCTCTCGTACCCTGTCTTCCAGGGAATCCCGATGGCGTTCCAATTCAGCCAGGGCCTGCAGGCGTTCCAGCTCGGCAGCGGTGCGGGCAGTGAAGATCTCTAGGATAGGATGGATCCAGGCAGTGTCTTCTTGGGCACGAGAGTTGAGAATGACAATCAACCCCAGGGGGCGCCCTGCACGATCCATGACGGGCGTGCCCAGATAGCTCTCGATGGCCAGCTCCTGTAGCAGGCGATCACGTGGGAACAACTGGCGTACGCCGTGGGGATAGTAGCAGGTCTCTCGATTCAGTAGTTGGGCACAAGGGGTACCCTCTAACGGATAGACGAAATTGCCGGCGATGCGGCCGCGGGTGCAGACGGCGATGGTGCGCACCTGGTGCGGTTCCTGGTAGAGGCCCACGAAGGCATGGTCCGCCTGGAAGAGCTTGCCCAGATGGATGACCAGGGAATGGAAGAAGGCCTCGCCGGTCTGGGCGGAGACGCCGCTGGCGATGTGCTGGATGGCCTCTTCCACGCGCTTGCGTTCGGTGATGTCGGTGATGGTGCCCACATAGCCCATCACCCGGCCCTCGCTGTCGCATTCCGCGTCCGCCTGGGCCAGGAGCCAGGTGACGGTGCCATCGGGCCGCTGGAAGCGGCATTCGGTGTGGAAGGAGCGCCGGGCGGCAGCCTCTTGCCATTCACGAAGGACCCGTTCCCGGTCTTCGGGGTGCAAGGCCCGGACCCAGCTGTTGCCCACCGCCTCTTGGGCCTTCATGCCGGCCATGGCGCACCAGCGCTCGTTGACGTAGATGCAGCCGCCCTCGGCATCGGTGCGGAAGATCCCCACCGGTGAGATTTTGGCGAGGGTATGGAAGCGTTGTTCGCTGGCGCGCAAGGCCGCTTCGGCGGCCTTGCGTTCGGTGATGTCCTCGTAGCAACCCAGCACGCCGAAGACCTCGTCTCGTTCGTTACGCAGGGGGATCTTGCTGGTGCGCAGGATACGGGTGGTACCGTCGGGCCAACTCTGGGCTTCCTCGTAGTTGAGGCGGGCCTCGCCACTGGTTATCACTGCGCGGTCGTCGGCCTGAAAGCGTTCCGCCTGTTCCTGCCAGTTGAGCTGGTGATCGTCCTTGCCAATGATTTCGTCGGGATGGTCGAGACCGGCGTCGGCGGCGAACAGGCGGTTGCAGCCCAGATAGCGCGACTGGCGGTTCTTCCAGAACACGCGCACGGGAATGGTGTCCAGCACCAGCCGCAGCATGCGCTGAGACTCCGCCAGGGCCTGCTGTGCGGCCATCTGATCGCTGACGTCCTCGTGCATGAGAATGACTTCCTGCACCCTGCCCGCCTCGTCCTTGATGGGATAGAGATGGGTGCGGGTGTAGATGGTGCCGCTGTCCACCGGCACCTCCGGCGTCTTGCGGGTGTCGTATCGCACCGGCGGGGTGACCACGGCCTCGCCCTGGAAGGCCCGCTCCACATAGGGCAGGATGCCCAGCTCGGCCAGTTGGCGGTCCTGCAGGATGTTGTAGTCGCGCATATCTTCCAGGCGGGCGCCGGTGATCCGTTCCCAGGCGGAGTTGACCATGAGGATGCGGCCGTCCGGGGCGTGGATCTGGATGCCGAAGGGCGACTGTTCCATGAGATCCCGGTAGCGCCGCTCCGAGGCCCGCAGGGCGTCTTCGTTGCGCTGGCGTTCGGTGATGTCGTGGACGATGGCGATGAACACCGGCGGCGTTGATTCCTGCAGCAGTTGCAGGCGCAATTCCACCGGATAGCAGCTGCCGTCCTTGCGCTGGTGGCGGGTTTGGAACACGGCCAGTTTGCGCGTGCTGTTCCACAAGGGCTGTACCAGTTCCTGCCACCACTGCGGGGTCATGTCCGGCTTGATGTCGAAAGGGGTGAGCCGGGTGAGTTCCGCCAGGGTGTAACCCAGGTTGTCCAGGGCCCCGCGCGAGGCGTCGATGAAGCGCAGGGTGTGGGCATCGAAGACGTAGATTTCGTCGAAGGCCAGGTCGAGAATTCGACCCAGGTGGATTTCGGGACTCAGGCGCGTGGCCTCGGACATGGCGCCTACTCCGGTCGGGGCGAGGAACGCGGGTTGTTGGATGCAGCCCGCGGTTTCAGGGAAGCCGTGCCCGGGAAAGGAGTGCCGGGCGGGCGCGGACTGCTTGACCCCTGCCGCCCCGTACTGCGCGGGCGCCAGGCTGGATTCAGATTCATGATGGGAGTCTCCGTCCCTCCTGTTTAGACCTCTTGGGGGCGCCTGTCAAGGGCGCCCTTCTGCGGGCGATCCTTCCCGGAGTAAGATAGGAGTAAGATGCAAGGCCCGTACCCGACTCATCGCTCATGAGCACATTCGTTTTGGCCTATGAACCCATTATCCGCCTGGCGGCCTTCCTGCTGGTATTCGCCGCCGTGGCCGGGGGGGAGCGGCTGGCGCCGCGCCGGCCGTTGCAGTTGTCGCGCTTGCGCAGGTGGGTGCACAACCTGGGCCTGACGGCCCTCAACGTATTGCTCCTGCGCCTGCTGTTTCCGGCCGCCGCCGTGGGGGTGGCGGCCTGGGCGGCGGCGCAGCAATGGGGCTGGTTCAACGTGGTGGAGGCCCCGGCGGGACTGGCTATAGTCGTGAGCGTAGTGTTGCTGGATCTGGTGATCTATCTCCAGCACGTCCTGTTCCATGCCGTGCCCCTGTTGTGGCGCCTGCATCGTGTTCATCACGCGGACCTGGACTTCGACGTCACCACTGGGGCGCGTTTCCATCCCATCGAGATCCTGCTGTCCATGCTCATCAAGTTCGCCGCCATCCTGCTGCTGGGGCCGCCCCTGGTGGCGGTGGTGATCTTCGAGGTGTTGCTCAATGCCACGGCCATGTTCAATCATGGTAATCTGCGCCTGCCGCCGCGCCTGGACCACTGGCTGCGCTGGGTGGTGGTCACCCCGGACATGCACCGGGTGCATCATTCCGTGGCCGACGACGAAGCCAACAGTAATTTCGGTTTCAATCTGCCTTGGTGGGATCGCTTGTTCGGTACCTATCGGGACCAGCCCCGCGGCGGGCACCAGGGCATGACCATCGGCATCCATACCTGCCGCGATCCCCGGATCGTGGCGCGCCTGCCGGGCATGCTGTGGTTGCCGTTCCGGCGCGAGCTGGGGACCTATCCGCTCAACCGCCGCAGTTGGGCGGGGCCGGGCGAAGGGCGGGGGCCACAACGGGTGGTGGAGCAGGAGAAGGGGCGGGATGGACGCTAGGCGCTGGTTGACCCTGCTGGGACTGGGGTTGGCCATCGTCCTGGCTTGGTCTTACCGCGACCGTTTCGATGTCACCGCCCTCGAAGCCTGGTTGCAAGGGGCCGGTTGGCTGGCGCCCCTGGTCTTTATGGCCCTCTATGCCCTGGCGGCGGTGTTGTTCCTGCCGGGCTCGGTGCTGACCCTGGCCGGCGGCGCCCTCTTCGGTCCCGTGTGGGGTACGTTCTTCAACCTCACCGGCGCCACCCTGGGGGCGGCCCTAGCCTTCCTCGCCGCCCGCTATGTGGCCGGAGACTGGGTGGCGCGCTGGACCGGTGGCCGTCTCGAACGCCTCATGGCGGGGGTGGAGGCCGAGGGCTGGCGTTTCGTGGTGTTCGTGCGCCTGGTGCCCCTGTTTCCCTACAACCTGCTCAATTATGCCCTGGGGCTTACGCCCATCCGTTTCTCCCATTATCTGCTGGCCAGCTACTTGGCCATGTTGCCCGGGGCCGCCGCCTATACCTATGCGGGCTATGCGGGGCGCGAGGCCCTGGCGGGGGGGGAAGGCGCCATCCGGAAGGCCTTGCTGGCCCTGGGCTTGCTGGCGGCGGTGACATTCCTGCCGCGCCTGTTGCGCCGCTGGCGCAGGGCGGGCAGCAACGACGGCGAGGGAGCGTGAGAGGCGGTGTACTTGGTCAGCGGGCGTGTCGCTGGAGGAACTCGACCACGGTGCCCAGCACCTCCGGGGGCGGTACGGGCCTGCCCTGCGTCACCATATGCTGGCGCATGCGGGCAACCACGGCGGGCCATTCCGCGGCCGAATAGCGGCGCGGATCCGGCGGCGCATGACAGCCGGAACAGGAGGCCTGGAAGACGTCGGCGGCAGGATCGTGGCGCATACCAGCCGGTAGATGGTCCAGGGAGTGCGCGTCGTTACGATCTTCCCCACCCATGCCGCCCATCATCCCTTCGTGATGGCGGTTCATGCCCGACAGGGTGAAGATCCCGGTCAGGGCCAGCAGGATCAAGGCCACGCCGCCGTAGAACCAACCCCGTTTTTTCACGGTCCCTCTCCACTGCTCCTGCCGTTACTCTTGTGCGGGCCGTTGAACTCGCCCTGGGGCGGTATTTGCGGTTCGCCCGCGGCGTCGCTTTTCTCTACCGCCTGCGAGGCGGCCGATTTGCTGGACAATTCACTGCTGGGAGGCTGGCGCAGCCATTTGACCAGGAAAAAGGCTCCGATGATGATGAGGACCCAGAACAAAATGGGGAAGATCCACATCATGTCGAAGATGCCACCACCCATTTCGTGTTCCATTTCCATCATGATGTGCGCTCCCGTCAGCTTTGAGATGGCGCCATGATACCCAAAAAAACGCCCCGCGTGAGGCGGGGCGTGTGAGAAAAAACCGGCTTTTCGAGTAGAAATTTTCGTAATCCTGGCACACTTTTGTCAGCAGAACCGGGATCCCTTCTTCACGGCGGCCGGTTTTCAGTGGCTGTGGTCTTCGTGACTCTCGCGATCGTGATCCGGGTGATCGTGGTCGTGCCCGGCCAGCTCGTCCTCACTGTGCTGGTGATCGTGGTCGTCGCTGCCCCCGGCGTGAGTGTGGGGGTGTTCGTGCTCGTGCACGTGGGTGTGACTGTGGATATGGGCGTGGGGATGGCTGTGGGTGGTGCCGTCGGCATGGGTGTGGGGGTGTTCGTGCTCGCCGTGGCGATGTTCGTGCTCGTGCTGATGGCTATGCTTGTGTGGACCTTCCATTCGCGTTCTCCTTCAGGGTTGGTTTGTTGTTTACGGGGACGAATGCCACGCAAAGGGCAGGCCAGGATGCGATCGGGCGCTGGGCCGCCGCCCACCGCTGTTTCGGCATCGTGCCCGCCGACTTTAACACCGGGGTGTTCCGATTGCATCTCGATTTCCGGAACATCTCGAGCACGGGGACTGTTGGCCATTTGCCATATGCAAGATTTCAAGACTGCCGCCGATAACGGCGAAGCCACGTGCCCGTTTTCAGCGCCGGTTCCAAACGGTCCCGGGGTCTTGCGCGTGCAATGGGTATGCGGTATGATTAATAATTATTACGTAATAAGAATGAGATGAAACTGTGGGAATCTACGACGGAGTGTGCTGGGATGCGCTTTCCGGTCCGATACATCGACGTCATTTAAACTAACCCAATGACTTAGGAGAACGAAATGAAGCAATCCAAACACTCGCAATCTCTGTCCAAGGCAGTGGCATTGTTGGCCATGGGAGGGGCCTCACTGTTGTTGGTTCACAATACGGCCTTCGCGCATGGCGAATCCATTCGCGGCGGTGGTTCCGGCAGCATCAATGCGGTGGGTGCCGGCATCGTGGAAGACGTGGTCATCGGCCTGCGCTGGGATGCGCGCCGCTATGAGCTGTTCTCGGACCAGGAGATGGTGGACTTCCGGGCGCGCGGCGAGGACGTCCACCAGCATTCCCGGGAGGACGCCTATTTCATCCAGATCGGCATTCCGGTGGCCGAGGACATCGATCTGGCCATCATGACCCAGTACAACAATTTCCAGGGCTTCAAGGACAACGGTGATGGTCAGGCCATGGCCTGTTTTGATACTAACGGTGATGGGATTCTGGACAACCTGGATCCGATCTGTATCTCGGAGACGGACGAGTCGCCGGGCTGGGGGGACACCCTGCTCATGGCCCGCTATCGCTTCTACAACGACGGCAATCACCAATGGGCAGGGCTGTTTGGGTTGCTCATGCCCACCGGCAAGTTCACCAACAAGACCGACAAGAACCGGTATACCGGCCAGGACGAGGTGCTGGGTACCCACAACCAGCCGGGCAGCGGTGCCTTCACGGTCCAGACTGGTATCGCCTACAGCGGCCACCTCACGGACAAGCTGGCCCTGGATGCCGACTGGATACTACGCGTCAACGGTCCCGGTGCCAACAATTTCCGCAGCGGCAATTCCTGGCAGGCGGATGTGGCCCTGAGTTACAATCACCATGCCTGGATCACGCCGGTGGTGGAACTCAACGGCATCTTTGCGAAGAAAGACAATGAAGATGGCGAACTCAAGAAGAACAGCGGCGGTGACGTGGTCTATTTCTCGCCAGGCATTAATTTCAAGCTCAACCGCAGCATCGTCGCCTATGGCAACTTCTCCTATCCCGTCTATCAGAACCTGGGCGGTATATCCAACGACGAGAAATATCGCTGGAGTCTGGGCATCAGCTATGCACTGGGTGGCGGCGAGGCTGGCCCTACCCACGAACACCTCGACTGAGCGGTGGGGTGGTCTGGTGCGGCGCGTGCTCGCCATTCTGTTGGGGGCCATGGCCGGCGTATCCTCGCCGGCCATGGCCCATTACCAGTTGCTCATCCCGTCAGACGACGTGGTGACCCATGAAGAGCGGCGCGCCGTAGACCTGGAGATCCGGTTCACCCATCCCTTCGAGGACCTGGGCGTGCCCATGGCCAAGCCCCGGCGCGTGGGCGTGTGGGTGGCCGGCCGCGACCAGGACCTGCTGCCACGCCTGCAGCCGGTGCAGGTGCGGGACCGCCAGGGTGAGTTGTTGCCGGCCTACACGCTGCGTTACAAGTTCCGCAAGCCGGGCGATCACATCTTCTACGTGGTGCCCGAGGTCTTTTGGGACGAGGCCGAGGAGATCTTCCTCGTCCAGTACACCAAGGTGGTGGTGAACACCTTCGGCCTGGAAGAGGGTTGGGATCGCGAGCTGGGCCTGGAGGCCGAGATCGTACCGCTCACCCGTCCCTATGGCCTGTGGACGAACAACGTCTTCCAGGGCGTGGTCAAGCTGAATGGCAAACCCGTGCCCTTCGCCCGCGTGGTGGTGGAGTATTACAACCAGGACGGCAGCGCCCGCGCGCCCGCCGATCCCTTCATCACCCAGGTGGTCAAGGCGGATGCCAATGGTGTGTTCACCTATGCCATGCCCCGTGCCGGCTGGTGGGGCTTCTCCGCCCTGGTGGACCAGAGCCGTACCATGGAGCACAAGGGCAAGGCCTATCCGCTCCACGTGGGTGCGATCATTTGGGTGCGTGCCCGCGACATGCCCTGACCGGCGGGCAGGGGAGCGCAACTCCCTTCCCCGGCCGGCCATTTCGTACACCACGGCCGCCTGCCGGACAGTGGCGGCCGTACCCCGAACGAGGAGGCAGCAAATGAGCAGCATGATTCGAGGTTTCCGGTTCGATACACGAGGAGTAGTCTTTCTGCTGGCCGCCCTACTGGTGGCCGGTGGCTGGGCAGCGCCAGCCCTGGCGCACAAGGGCCATGGCGGGCCGCTGGTGCATTTCCTCAAGCAAAAGGAAGCCCTGCGCGCCATGCTTCCGGCCGGGGGCAATTTCAAGATCGTCAAGCGCAAACAACGCCTCAGCGACGAGGGCGCCGAGTGGGCGGAACGGACCTACGGCGTGGATCTGGACGAGTCCCTCTACACCTATTATTTGGCCAAGGACCGCAGCGATGGTCGGATCGCCGGTGGCGCCATCATCCTCAAGGCCGGCTATCGCCACGGCGATCTGGCGGTGGGCGTGGGCCTGGATGCCGAAGGCAAGGTCACCAAAGTGGCTCTCACCGCCTTGAGCGAGAAATACATTCCGGAATTCGAAGGCACCGTGGGCAAGGGTTTCATCGAGGGCTATGAGGGCTTGAGCGTGGCTGATCTGGTGAACAGGGCCGAGGCCGCTGTCGGTGGTGACAAGCCCACGCGGGTCTTCGCCACGCGCTTGCGGGATGCCGCGGTGCTGCTGGCGGCGTTCATGCATACGGCGAAATGACCCAGATGTCAGATGATAGATGTCAGATGACAGAATCGACAAAATCGATGGGGTCGGAGTGTAAGCACTCCGATCCCGTTTCCATTGCTCGTTCAAGGGAAGGAACGAGTCATCCGATATGACGTTCGTGCGATAAGGCTGTTATACTCACGGCGAAATCACGTCGCCGCGGAGCGAGGCATGATCAAACGGTTCACTCTCGTCCTGTTGTTGTCCAGCATCCTGGCCTCTTCCCTGGCTTGGGCTTGGGACAACCACCCAGGCCTGCTGGCGGATGGGCAGGTGGTCGCAGCTTCGCTCGTGCAATCCGCCGATAGCACCGATTCCGGAATCGATTTCAGCAGCGGTGAATTCTTGCACGATCATTATTGTCATGGTTCTGCCCATCTTCTGGGCTTGGCCTTCGACGGTGCTCTAGCACTGACCACACAGCCGGTTTTCCAATTGCCGGGTTACTGGCGCGTCCTGGTTTCCTATCATCCTGAGGTTGGTACCAAACCGCCTCGCATCTGAATCCTCCTTTCCCGGGACCGCTGTCTAGGGCAGTGGTGAAGCATCTGTTGCAGGAAGGGTGGATTCATGTCCTTCAGGAATTTGAGTTTCATCGTTTTGTTTTTCGTATGGTCGCTGTATGTGCAAGCGATTACCGCTGCGCCCGCGTCTGTGCTGGCTTCCTCTTCGATTTCGGCGTCTTCCTTATTGCCGACGCTGGTGGACGAAGTGCTGGCCGAGCACCCGGAGGTGCGCGCGGCGGAGGCGGCCCTGGTAGCGGCGCAGGCCCGTGCTCGTGCCGCGGGACGCCCGCTCTACAACCCGGAGTTGGAGTTGGATGCCGAGCGCACCGGCGTCAATACCACTTCCCTCGGATTGAGTCAGACCATCGATTGGGCGGACAAGCGAGAAGCCCGCCACGAGCGTGGTAACTCGGAGATGCGCGCTGCCCGTGCGGCCCATGACCAGGTACGCCAGCAGGTGGCGCGGGAAGTATTGGACGCCCTGAGCCGCTATCACACGGGAGAGCGCCTCGCCCGCCTGGCCCAGCGCCGGGTAGCTTTGCTGGAGGATTTCCTGCAACTGGCCCAGCGCCGTTTCGCCGCTGGCGACGTGGGTCAGAGCGACGTGGATCTGGCCCGTCTCGCCCTGAGCGAGGCGCGCATGGCTGCGGCGGGTCGTGCTTCGGCCTTGGCGGAAGCGGAGGCCAATCTGCGTGCCCTGGTCTCCCGGGTGCCTGCGTCCTGGCCACACTTGCCGGCGTTGCCCCCCGCTCACGCAGCGCAGCCTTCGGAGACCCTGCTGGCGGTCCATCCCCGGCTGCGCGAGGCGCTGGCCTTGAGCCGGGCGGCCCGCGCGGGGGTGGAGCTGGCGCGCCGCGAGCGCCGTCCCGATCCCACTCTGGGCCTGCGCGGCGGCCGGGAGGAGGAGGATTCGCTGATCGGTCTCACGCTCACCATTCCCCTATTCGTGCGCAATCCCTTCCGGGCCGAGGTGGAGGCCGCCGCCGCCGAGGCCCGGCGCAGCGAGGCCGACAGCCGCAACCTGCGCCGGCGCGTGTGGGCGGCCATGGCGGCGGCGGCGGACCGCTATCGCCTGACTCGCCAGGCACTGGTGGATTGGGAGCGCAGCGGCCGGCCCAGTCTGCAGGGCCGGGTGAAACTGCTGCAACGACTGTGGGAGAGCGGTGAGATCAATACCACGGAATATCTGGTGCAATTGCAACAAACCCTGAATACCGAGTTGGCCGCCGTCGAGTTGGAGGCCGAGGCCTGGTCCGCATGGGTGAACTGGCTGGCGGCTTCGGGCCAGGTCCTGAGCTGGTTGGGATTCGGAGAAGTGGGCCCTGCACAGGAAGCCGCAGCGCACGCTGCCGGCGGCGAAGGAGGAATGTGACGATGAGAGAAGGTTTTCGGAAGAAGGCGATACGCCCGGTGATGCTGGGACTGGTGTTTCCGCTGTGGCTGTTGCTATGGGGTGTGCCAGCGCTGGCCGACGAAGGCGATCACGATCACGAGCGCGAGCAAACCACTGCCACAGCGGCGGATGAGGCGGATCACGACCACGAGGCCGGTGAAGCAGGACATGACGGCAATGGTGGCGAGGGACACGCGCACGAGGAAGAGGGCCACGAGGAAGGGACGTTGCGCATGGACGCCCGCCAGCGCCAGGCCAATGGCGTGCTCACCGGCCGCGTGGAGCGCCGCCCCTTGAGCGAGGAGTTCATGGCACCGGGTGAGGTGGAACTCAACGCCTATCGCACCGCCCAGGTGACCCCTCGCATCAGCGCCCAGATCATCGCTCGCCATGCCAAGCTGGGCGAGCAGGTGAAGAAGGGCCAGCCCCTGGTGACGCTCTCCAGCGTGGCCATGGCCGAGGCCCAGGGCAGCCTGCTAGAGGCCGATGTGGAATGGAAGCGGGTGAAGAAGCTGGGGCGCAAAGTGGTCTCGGAAAAACGCTACATCGCCGCCCAGGTGGCCCGCCAGCAGGCCTATGCCCGGGTGCAGGCCTACGGCATGACCCCCGCCCAGATCAAGGCCCTGTTGCAACACGGCGATGCCTCCCGCGCCACCGGAGAATTCAAACTGCTCGCTCCCCAGGACGGCACCGTGATCCGGGACGAGTTCGTGGTGGGGGAATTCATCGAGCCGGGCCGGGTGCTGTTCGAGATCAGCGACGAATCCACCCTCTGGGTGGAGGCCCAGTTGCCACCCGTTCTGGCCACTCGTATCCGTGAGGGTACTGCAGCCCGGGTACGGCCGGACGGCGGCACGGCCTGGGTGAGCGGGCGGGTGGTGCAGCGCCACCACCGTTTGGACGAGACCACCCGGACCCTGTCGGTGCGCGTGGAGGTGGACAATCGCGACGATTTGTTCCATCCGGGCCAGTTCGTGGAGGTGGCCCTGGAGACCGCGCAGACCGAGCCCCTGGTGGTGGTGCCGCGCGCGGCGGTCATTCTCATGGAGGGTTCATCCACGGTGTTCAAGGTGGAGGGAGAAGAACTGCATCCCCAGCCGGTGGAGACCGGCGTCACCCTGGGCGATTGGACCGAGATCCGCAGCGGCCTGGCGGTGGGCGACGAGATCGTGGTGCAGGGGGTGTTCGTGCTCAAGGCACTGCTGCTCAAGTCCAAGATGGGCGCAGGCCATGCACATTGAGGGGAGACGATCATGCTGAACAAACTGGTCGAAGTCTCCCTGCGCTACAAGTTCCTGGTGATCGTCGCCTTCCTGGTGGTAGCGGCCCTGGGTTGGCGGGCGGTGACCACGGTGCCCATCGACGCCTTTCCCGACGTCACGCCGGTGCAGGTCAACATCTATACAGAGTCGCCGGGGTTGGCGGCGGAGGACGTGGAACAGCTCATCACCTTCCCGGTGGAGTCCGGCATGGCTGGCCTGCAAGGGGTCAAGGAGATCCGCTCCGTGAGTCTGTTCGGGCTGTCCTACGTGTCGGTGTACTTCGAGGACGACATGGACATCTATTTCGTGCGCCGCCTGGTGATGGAACGCCTGCTGGAGGTGGCCGACCGCATCCCCGAAGGCTACGGCACGCCGGAGATGGGTCCCAATTCCTCTGGGCTGGGGCAGGTGTTCTGGTACACCCTGGAGCGGGCCGACGAGCAACTCAAGGATGCCATCACGGACATGGATCTGCGCACCCTGCAGGATTGGACCGTGCGCCTCATCCTGCGCACTGCGCCGGGCGTGGACGACGTGCTCTCCTGGGGCGGGCAGGAACGCCAGTACCAAGTGGTGATCGAACCCCTCAAGCTCATCAAGTACGATCTGAGCTTCCGCGATGTCATCACGGTCCTGGAAAACAACAACCGCCAGGTGGGCGGCCAGTACATCGATCTGGGGCCCGAGCAGTATCTGGTGCGTGGCCTGGGGTTGGTGCAGGACGAGACCGATCTCGGCAACATCGTGGTCAAGGTCCAGGACGGCACCCCCGTGTACCTGCGCGACGTGGCCACCATCCGCCAGGCACCGGGCCTGCGCTTCGGCGCCGTCACCCGTGACGGCCGCGAAGTGGTGATGGGCATGGCCCTGTCGCGCATCGGCACCAACGCCAAGAACGTGGTGGATGCGGTCAAGGAAAAGGTGGAGGTGGTGCGCGACGCCCTGCCCGAGGGGGTGGAACTCAATCCCGTCTACGAGCGCACCGACCTGGTGGAGAAGGCGGTGCAGACCGCGGTCAGGGCCCTGGTGGAGGGCTCCATCCTGGTGGCCATCGTGCTGTTCCTGTTCCTGGGGGAGCTGCGCTCGGCCATCGTGGTCATCGCCGCCCTGCCCTTGGCCATGCTCATCGCCTTCATCTTCATGGAAGAGGCCGGTATCTCCGCCAACCTGATGTCGCTGGCGGGGCTCGCCATCGGCATCGGCATGATGGTGGACGGCGCCGTGGTGATGACCGAGAACGCCTTTCGCATCATGGCCGAGTGGCGCGAGCGGGGCGAGAAAGTGGACCGTACCGCCGCGGTGCTCACCGCTGCGCGCGAAGTGGCCAGTCCCATCGCCTTTGCCATTCTCATCATCATCGTCGTCTTTTTGCCCTTGTTCACCCTCGAGGGTCTGGAGGGCAAGCTCTTCAAGCCCATGGCCTTCAACATCAGCTTCGCCATGGCCGGCTCGCTCATTCTCACCCTCACCCTCATCCCGGTGCTGGCGGCCCTGGTGCTCAAGCCCAAGGCGGAACGCGACACCTGGCTGGTGGCCGGGATCAAGCGTGGCTATCTGCCTGTGTTGGCCTGGTCCTTGAACCACAAGAAGGTGGTGGTGAGCGCCGCGGGTCTGTTACTGGCGGGCAGTTTGGCCTTGTTTCCCTTGCTGGGCAAGGAATTCATGCCCCAGCTCCAGGAAGGTTCCATCATGTGGCGGGTCACGTCCATCCCTTCCACCTCGCTGGAGGAGTCCATCGAGATCTCCAACAAGATCGCGCAAGCCCTGGGGGAGTTTCCGGAGGTGACCACCACCATCGCCATGATCGGCCGCGCCGAGAAGGGTGAGACCGCTGACGTCAACTATATGGAGATCTACACCGGCCTCACGCCCAAGGAGACGTGGAACCGATCCATCGAGGAGATCGCCGACGCCATGCGCGAGACCCTGGAAGAGACGGTGCCCACGGCGGTGATCGCCTTCACCCAGCCCATCCAGATGCGGGTGGAGGAGCTGATCTCCGGGGTGCGCGCCACCCTGGCCGCCAAGCTCTACGGCGAGGATCTGGGGGAACTGGACCGCTTGAGCCAGAAGATCAAGGATGTCATCGCCCGGGTACCGGGGGTGGCCGATCTCTCCCTGGAGGCCAACGTGGGCAAGCCCCAGATCCGCGTCCGCGTGAACCGCGAGCAGTTGGCCCGTTACGGCATGAACGCCGACGAGGTGCTGGACGTGGTGCGCAACGGCATCGGCAACGAGCCGGTGACCACGTTGCTGGACGGCGTGCGGCGTTTCGACATCACGGCGCGCCTGGACGATGCCTCCAAATCCTCCGTGGAGGCTATTCGCAAGATTCCGCTGCGCACCGCCGATGGCGCCCTCATCCCCCTGGAACGGGTGGCTGAGGTGGAGGTGGCGGAGGGCTATTCCTTCATCCGCCGCGAGCAGTTGCAGCGCTATGCCGTGATCCAGATGGACGTGCGCGGCCGCGACGTGGACGGTTTCGTCAAGGAGGCCGATGCCCTAATCGAACAAGAGATCGAGCTGCCGCCGGGCTACTGGATCGAATGGGGCGGGGCCTTCGAGAACCAGCAGCGCGCCCTGAAGCGCCTGTCCATCATCGTGCCGCTCACCATCTTCTTCATCTTCGTGCTGCTGTACACGGCCTTCAATTCAGTGAAATACGCCACGCTCATCATCGCCAACGTGCCCTTCGCCACCATCGGCGGGCTGGTGTCCCTGTACATCAGCGGCCAGTACCTGTCGGTGCCCTCGGCCATCGGCTTCATCGCCGTCTTCGGCGTGGCCATGCTCAACGGCATCGTACTCATCAGCTTCATCAACGAGCTGCGGGAGAAGGGTTTGTCGGTGAGTGAGGCGGTGCGCAAGGGTGCCGAGCTCAGACTGCGGCCGGTGTTGATGACGGCCAGCGTGGCCATCCTCGGCCTCATCCCCATGCTGCTGTCCAGCGGCGTGGGGGCCGAGACCCAGCGCCCGCTGGCCTCCGTGGTGGTGGGCGGGCTCTTCACCTCCACCCTGTTGACCCTGATCCTCTTGCCCGTCATCTACGAGTGGATCGAAACCCGCAAGGAGAAACGCTCATGAAGGAGATCAAGGCCTTCGTGCATCGCAACCGCATCGCCGACGTCATCCGCGCCCTGAAGGACGCCGGCTATCAGAACCTGTCCATCATCGACGTCAAGGGCATGCTCAAGGCCCTGGACAGCAAGGAACAGGGTTATTCGGTGGAGGTGGGAGAGAAGGTCATCACCGAGGTCAAGCTGGAGCTGGTGTGCGCGGACGAGCGGGTGGACGAAGCCATATGCCTCATCCGCGAGCACGCGCGCACGGGCCAGCCGCTGGCGGGCTGGATCTACGTGAGCGACCTCCTTGCCGCCTTGCCCATCGACGAGGAAGAGCCGTCCCGGGGCTGAGAGATGGCCCGGGACGGCTGCAGCACCGGCGAAACGGCCGCTGCAGGGCCCTGGTGGCGCTTTCCGCCCCTGCGTAACGCCTTGTTGGCGGGCCTGCTGGCCCTGGGGGCCTACGCGGGCGGGCGTGCCGGTCTGATTCCGGAATCTCTGGAGATGGCCGCCTACTGGTTGGCCATCCCGCTGGGGGCCTGGTACTGGGCGCGGGAAGGCCTCGAGGATCTGTTCCGCGAACGGGCCGTCGGCATCGAGATCCTCATGGGGGCGGCCACCCTCGGCGCCGGTATTCTCGGCTTGTGGGAGGAGGCCGCGGCACTGGTGGTGCTGTACGCCTTCGCCGAGGGCGTGGAGGAGCTGACCTTCGCCCGCACACGCCGCGCCATCCGCGCTTTGTTGGATCTGGCGCCCAAGACGGCGCACCGGCTCGTGGACGGCGGCAAGACCGTCACCGTGCCCGCCGACACCATCCAGCCCGGAGATCGTTTCGTCGTGCGCCCGGGCGAATCGGTGCCCACCGACGGCGTGATCCTCGAAGGCGAATCCAGCCTGGACGAGTCACCGGTGACGGGCGAATCCCTGCCGGTGGACAAGGGGCCGGGCGACAAGGTGTTCGCAGCCAGCATCAACGGCCAGGGCGTGCTCACCGTGGAGGCCACGGCGGGCTTCGCCGACAACACCCTGGCGCGCATCATCCATCTGGTGGAGGAGGCCCAGGAGCAGAAGGGCCGGGCCCAGTTGTGGATGGAACGTTTCGGACGGCGCTACAGCCCGGCGGTGCTGGCCTCCGCCCTGGCCATGCTACTCCTGCCCTGGCTGCTGGGCCTGGATACCGTCTGGTGGAGCGAGCGGGCGGTGGTGCTGCTGGTGGCCGCCGCCCCCTGCGCCCTGGTCATCTCCCTGCCCATCGCCATGTCCGCAGGCATCGCTGGCGCCGGGCGTCGCGGCATCCTCATCAAGGGCGGCGCCCATCTGGAACACCTCGGCCAGGTGCGCACCATCGCCTTCGACAAGACCGGCACGCTCACCTACGGCAGGCCGCGGGTCACCGACGTGTCGGCCGTCGAAGGCGACGAAGCCGCCTTGCTGGCCATTGCCGCCGGGCTCGAGCAGTACTCGGAGCATCCCCTGGCCCGGGCCATCCGGCAACGGGCCGAGGAACAAGGCATCCCG
This sequence comes from Gammaproteobacteria bacterium, assembly GCA_015488555.1. Classification (GTDB taxonomy): domain Bacteria; phylum Pseudomonadota; class Gammaproteobacteria; order SZUA-140; family SZUA-140; genus S012-109. The sequence goes on along the minus strand of WFNO01000066.1, from coordinate 9,755 downwards.
CCTCGCGGCATGCGTGATGTCCAGGCCCTGACCGGCGCAGGCATCCAGGGCCGGGAGGGCGACACCGTCTGGTACTTGGGCAAGCCCGATCTGTTCGAGTCCTTGGGACTCGACCTCTCGCCCTGGACGGAGATCATCCGCCGCCGGCAGGAAGAGGCCAAGACCGTAGTCCTGGTGGGTAACCGGCAGCGTATCATCGGGATCCTCGCCCTGCAGGACGTGCTGCGCGAGAACGCCCCGCAGGTGATCGCCGGCCTGCATGCGCTGGGGATTCGTACCGTGATGCTCACCGGAGACAACGAGGCCACGGCGCGGCGCATCGCCCGGCAACTGGGCATCGACGACGTGCGCGCCGGCCTCAGGCCCGAAGACAAGGTCGCGGCCGTGGAGGCCCTGGGCCGGGAGGGCCCGGTCCTGATGGTGGGCGACGGCGTCAACGACGCCCCGGCCCTGGCCGCCGCCACCTGCGGCGTGGCCATGGGCGCGGCGGGCACCGATGCCGCCATCGAGGCGGCGGACATCGCTCTCATGGCCGACGACCTGGCCAAGCTCCTGGAGGCCATGCGCCTGGGGCGCAAGGCGCGCCGGGTGAGCCTGCAGAACATCGTCTTCTCCATCGCCGTGCTCATGGTGCTCATCCCCGCCGGTGTGGGTGGCTTCATCTCGGTGACCTTCGCCGTGCTGGTGCACGAGGCCAGCGAGCTGCTGGCGGTGGCCAATGGTCTACGGGCTCGGAGGGCGGAGGACTGAGGGCAGAAGACGGAGGACAGAGAGCGGAATTCAAAGGCTGTAATATCGCGCCTTCCCTTTCTGTCCTCCGACCTCCGTTCCCTGTCCTCAGTCCCGGTCCCGCCAGAACTCGCCCTCGATGGTGCGCGGGTCGTGGGATCCGGCCCGGGAATCCGGACGGGCTCCGGGAGGAGGACCGGGAGGAGGACCGGGAGGAGGACCGGGCGGCATGCCGCCGAAGAAACTGCGTTCGATGAGCCACAGGATGAGACGCCGGCGCAGGGGAGGCACCAACAACAGGAAGCCGATGGTGTCCGTGAAGAAGCCCGGCGTCAGGAGCAGGGCTCCGCTGACGAGCAAGGCCACGCCTTCCAGCATCTCCACGGCGGGGATCTCGCCCCGGGCCAGCATGGCCTGTACGCGGTGCATGGTGGCGAAGCCCTGCAGGCGCAGCAGCACCACGCCCACCACGGCGGTGAACACTACCAGGAAGACGGTGGGCAGGGCACCGATGAAGTTCCCCACCTTGATGAGGAGATAGATCTCCACCAGGGGGACGGTGAGGAACAGGACCAGCAGGAGACGGAAGAAATTCATGATCTCCCACTATACCATTTTTGCACCTTTGCAGAGATGGTAAGATGCGGGATCGATGTCCGGATCGATGCTGGATCAATGCTGGAGAGGGCCCCATCCATGAGCGAGCGCCATTGCCTGGTACTGTGCACCTGTCCCGAGGATGGTTCGGCGGAACGCATCGCCGAGGCACTGGTGGACGAGCGCCTGGCGGCCTGCGTCAACATCGTCAAGGGCCTGACGTCCATCTTTCACTGGCAGGGGCGGCGCGAGATGGCCAGCGAGTGCCTCCTGCTCATCAAGACCCGCAAGGCCTGTTATCCGTCCCTGGAGGCGCGCATCCGCGAGCTGCATCCCTATGAGGTGCCGGAGATCATCGCCTTGTCCCTGGAGGCGGGACTCAAGGCCTATCTGGACTGGATGGACGCGGAGACCCGTCCGCCGGTCTGAGGCGACTGCGACGAATCGATTCACGGAATGTGACTTGTGTCCTGGAGGAGCGGTGGCCGATTGCGCTATAACCGGCCTGTTCCGGTTTTCCCCGCGCCCAAGAGGCCTCCATCGATCTTCATGCTGACATGACGGAGCATAAGACCAAGGCACGCGATCGCTGCGCCACCCTAGTATGCCTGGCGCTGTGCTTGTTCCTGGCCCTGCCCGTCCATGGAGGCAGCGGACTGCTGGGCGGCGGCTCGAGCGGCCGGACCGGGGGGATGGGGATATTGGGCCTGGGCGGTCAGGCGGAGGAATTCCTGCCCCCGGATCAGGCCTTCGTCTTCTCCGCCGAGGCGGCCGATGCCCGCACCATCGTGGCCAGCTGGAGCGTGGCCGACGGCTATTATCTCTATCGGGAGCGATTCACGTTCCGCCTGTTCGCAGGTGACGGGGAAGGGAACGAGACCGAACTGGCCCTGGGGACGCCGCAATTTCCCCGCGGCAAGTTCAAGGAGGACGAGTTCTTCGGGCGCATGGAAGTCTATTACGGCGAGCTGGAGGTGCGCCTGCCCCTGGCTCGCGACGCCGTTCAGGCCCGGCGGGTGATCCTGGAGGTGGGTTACCAGGGCTGCGCCGAGAAAGGATATTGTTACCCGCCCATGAAGGCCCGCAGCGAGCTGCTGTTGCCGGCCGGGTCGGACGAACGGGCGGATCTCTCCGGCGCGGCCGCCACCGCGGGTGCTGCGGGTGATGGCGGCACGGGATTCTTGAGCGAGCAGGACCGCATCGCCCGCGACCTGGCCGAGGGCCGGCTGTGGTGGAACCTGCTGGGTTTCTTTGGTCTCGGTCTGCTGCTGGCCTTCACCCCTTGCGTCTTCCCCATGGTGCCCATCCTCTCCGGGCTCATCGTCGGCCGGCAAGGGATGAACACCCGCCGCGCATTCTGGCTGTCGCTCAGTTACGTACTGGCCATGGCGCTCACCTATACCGCTGCCGGGGTGCTGGCGGCCCTGTTCGGCAGCAATCTGCAGATCTGGTTCCAGAAGCCTTGGGTGCTGGCCGGCTTCAGCGCCCTGTTCGTGGTCCTGGCCTTGTCCATGTTCGGGCTCTACCGGATCCAGATGCCGGTGGCCTTGCAGACCCGCCTGAGTGAGGCGAGCCAGCGCTTCGGTGGCGGTGGGTGGGCTGGGGCCGCAATGCTGGGCTTTTTCTCCGCCCTCATCGTCGGTCCCTGCGTGGCGGCGCCGCTGGCGGGGATCCTGCTCTACATCGGTATGAGCGGGGATGCCTGGGTGGGCGGCCTGTCCCTGTTCGTCCTCAGTCTGGGCATGGGATTGCCCCTGCTGCTCTTCGGTACCTCGGCCGGCAGGTGGTTGCCCAAGGCCGGTCCCTGGATGGAGACCGTGCGCCACGTCTTCGGGGTGCTGATGCTGGCGGTGGCCATCTGGCTGCTGGAGCGCATCCTGCCGCCCCAGGTGACTTTGTTGCTGTGGGCGGTGCTGCTCATCGTGGTGGCGGTCTATCTGGGCGTCTTCGACCGTCTGGAAGCGGGCGCCTCCGGCTGGCGCCGGTTGTGGAAAGGCGGTGGGGTGGTGATGGCCGTCTATGGCGTGGTGCTGCTGGTGGGGGCCGCAGCCGGTGGCGTGGATCCCCTGCGCCCCCTGCAGGGCCTGTGGGGCGAGGGCTTGCCGCGCATACAAGGACCAGCAGGCGTGAACGGGAATTCGAACCAGACGTGGTCCGCCGGGTGGGCCGATGGAATAGGGGCTGGTGAAACGGCCTCGTTCCGACCGGTCAAAGGCCCGCAGGGCCTCGACCGGGAGATCGCCGCGGCCGCCTCGCAGGGGCGGCCGGTGATGGTGGATTTCTATGCCGACTGGTGCATCGACTGCAAGCGCCTGGAGCGCAAGACCTTCAGTGACCCCGAAGTGCGCCGCATCCTCGCCGATGTGGTATGGTTACAGGTCGACGTGACGGACAACGATGCCCAGGATCGGGCGCTGCTGCGCCGTTTTGGTCTATTCGGGCCGCCGGCGGTGTTGTTTTTCGACCGCAATGGACGAGAGATGAAGGAATTCCGGCTCATCGGCTTTCTGGGGCCCGAGGATTTCGGGCGTCATGTGCGGAAGTTGCGGGCTCGGATGGAGACGGGACTGAGCTGATGGCTCGCCTGCCACCGTCCGGCATACTCTTGGTGCTGCTGGTCGTGGGCGGCGGTGCTCTATTGTTCAATTATTTCTACCAGCAGCTCCTGCAACAGCGCACCGGCGAGGCCGCCGACCATGTCACTGCGGCCCTGGTGGGCAAACCACGCCCGGACTTTTCACTGCCTGACCTGGACGGTTTTCCGCGCGAGATCTCCGAATGGGACGGTCGCATCCTGGTGCTCAATTTCTGGGCCTCCTGGTGCTTGCCTTGTCGGCGAGAGATGCCTGTCTTCGTGGAGCTGCAGCAAGAATACGCGGATCGCGGCGTACAGTTCATCGGCGTGGCGGTGGACCGGCGCCCGGCGGTGGAAGAGTTCCTGCAGGAACTGGGCGTGACCATCAATTATCCCATCCTCATCGGCGAGGACGACGCCATCGAGATCGCCCAGGCCTACGGCAACAGCCTGGGCGTGCTGCCCTATACCGTGCTGGTGGACCGTGCGGGCCGTATCGCCCACCTCCAGTACGGCGAGATCAAGAAATCCCAGCTTCGCCAACTCCTCGAAGGGGTCGGTGACAAACGCTAATCATTCTCATTTCGATTCTCTCCCGCCTGGCCTTTCCGAACCCTTCCAGTGCCTTCCCCAACGGACGTACGCCTTGGCCGGCGCGCTGCTGGAATGCCATAGGGTGATCAACACGCCACGAACTGCGCCGAACAGGCCCTGAATTCCGCATAACTGGACATGCTTCCGGGAGGGGTGTTAAATTGACACGCGTTGTACAGAATCCCGGGCAAGCCGTTCATCGAACACTCATTCCAGGTAAACCGAGTGCAAGCGGTAGGAAACCGGAGAAAACGAGAAGAAAATCGGGGAGACGAAAGGCGGGGTGGCCAAAATCCTGGTGATCAATGGGCCCAATCTCAACCTGTTGGGCCAGCGTGAGCCCGAGCACTACGGTCGGCGGGATTTGGGGGCCATCACCGCGGAGCTGCGCCGGCTGGGGGCGGCCGCCGGTCACGAGGTGCTGGACTTCCAGAGCAACGCGGAACACGAACTGGTGGAACGCATCCAGGCCGCCGGGCGGGAGGGCGTCGCCTTCATCATCCTCAATCCTGCCGCTTTCACCCACACCAGTATCGCCATGCGCGATGCCCTGGCAGCGGTCGCCATCCCCTTCATCGAGGTCCATTTGTCCAACGTCCATGCCCGCGAGCCCTTTCGCAGGCAGTCGTATTTCTCCGACCTGGCGGTGGGGGTGATCTGCGGCTTGGGGGCCCAGGGGTACGAACTGGCACTGCAGGCGGCCATTCGGCGTCTGGCCGGGGAGGGGGCGTGAGTCACCCGAATGTGCTGGAGGAAGCTCGCGGGGAGCGCGGTCACGAGAAGAATCAGAAATAGCTGAACCAAGATGGATATCCGAAAAATAAAGAAACTCATCGAGTTGCTGGAAGAGTCGGATCTGGCGGAGATCGAGGTCCATGAAGGTGAGGAGTCGGTACGCATCAGCCGCTATGCGTCGCAGGCGCAGGCCCAGACCGTGATCGCGACACCGCCGCCGGCGGCGCCGGTTCCGGCCGAAGTGGAAGCCAAACCGGAAGCGGAGGAGGTGGGAACGAAAGAGGAGGCGGAACCGCCCAAAGGTCACGTCATCACCTCTCCCATGGTGGGAAGTTTCTATCGGGCGCCGGCGCCCGGTGCCCAGCCCTTCGTCGAAGTGGGCCAGCACGTGAAGGTGGGGGATACCTTGTGCATCATCGAGGCCATGAAGATGCTCAACCAGATCGAGTCTGACAAGGAAGGCGTGGTGGCAGCGATCCTGGTGGAGAACGGCCAGCCGGTGGAATACGGCCAGCCTCTGTTCATCATCGAGTAAGGCTCGTCATCGCATAGGGCTCTTCCATGTTCGAGAAGATCGTCATTGCCAATCGTGGTGAAATCGGCCTGCGCATCCTGCGCTGTTGCAGTGAGATGGGGATCAAGACCATCGCCGTACATTCCTCCGCCGACCGGGATCTGATCCACGTGCGCCTCGCCGACGAATCGGTATGCATCGGCCCGCCGCCTTCCGCCGAGAGTTATCTCAACATCCCGGCCATCATCAGTGCCGCGGAGGTGACGGATGCGGTGGCCATTCACCCCGGCTATGGTTTCCTGGCGGAGAACGCTGATTTCGCCGATCGGGTGGAGCAGAGTGGGTTCGTGTTCATCGGCCCCCGCCCCGAGACTATCCGCCTCATGGGGGACAAGATCTCCGCCATCGAGACCATGAAGCGCTATGGCATTCCCACCATCCCCGGCTCCGATGGTCCTCTGAGCGACGACCCCGGCAAGAACCTGGCCCTGGCCCGGGAGATCGGCTTTCCCGTCATCATCAAGGCTGCCGGCGGCGGCGGCGGGCGCGGCATGCGGGTGGTGTACAGCGATGCCGCCCTGGGCAATGCCGTGGCCATGACCCGCGCCGAGGCGGAAAGCGCCTTCGGTGACGGCACCGTGTACATGGAAAAGTTCCTGGAGAACCCCCGGCACATCGAGGTGCAAGTGCTGGCGGACCGGCACGGCAATGCCATCCATCTCTTCGAACGGGATTGCTCCATGCAGCGGCGCCATCAGAAAGTGATCGAGGAGGCGCCCGCTCCGGGCATCAGCGAGGAGCAGCGCCGCCACATCGGCGAGCTGTGCGCCCGGGCCTGCCGCGAGATGGGCTATCTGGGCGCCGGCACTTTCGAGTTTTTGTATCAGGACGGCGAATTCTACTTCATCGAGATGAATACCCGCCTGCAGGTGGAGCATCCGGTGACCGAGATGATCACCGGCGTGGACATCGTCAAGGAGCAGATTCGCATTGCTGCCGGAGAACCGCTGTCCTACCGCCAGGAGGACCTGGAGATCCGCGGCCACGCCATCGAATGCCGCATCAATGCCGAGGATCCCGTCACTTTCACGCCTTCGCCGGGCACCGTCATCCAATATCATCAACCGGGCGGCCCCGGCATCCGGGTGGATTCCCATCTCTACAACGGCTATACGGTACCGCCCTACTACGATTCCCTGGTGGGCAAGATCATCGCCCACGGGGAGACCCGCGCCTCGGCCCTGGCGCGCATGCGTACCGCGCTCAACGAGCTGGTCATCGAGGGCATCAAGGTCAACGTGCCCCTGCACCGTGACATCATCAACGATGCCGCCTTTCGTGCGGGCGGTACCAACATCCACTATCTGGAGAAGAAACTGGCCGAGCAGTGAAGCTGGGCAGTGATGCCGGTTCAGGCGGACAGCAGGCCGCTGCGCAGCAGGAATTTCAGGCTGCGCTCCAGGTTTTCCCGCAACCAGCCTTCCCGCGCGGCCGGATCCAAGGGCGGCACCATGCCCGCCTCCGCCCGATAGCGGCCCTCGTCCAACAGCCGGCGCATAGCGTCGAGTAGTGCCTCGCGGGTTCTCGTGCCGTCCAGCATGGGCAGGAGTTGGCGAATGAAACCGTCCACGCCCACGTTTTCGTGCCAGGGGGTGGGCAATTCGTGGGTCTCGCATGCCAGATGGCGCGCCAGGGCATCGGCCTTGGGTTTGAGGGCGATGGCGGTGGTTACCGCCGGGACATCCACGGTGATGTTGAGTACTTGTGCCGCGCGGGCGCGCAGGAGTTTTTCGGCAAGCAATGGCCATTCCGCGTCATCGATCTGCAATTCCTCTTTCAACTCGCCGGCGCGGACGGCGGCGGGATACTGCTCCACGATGCGGAACATGGCCTGCTGGAAGGCGGGATGCGGGTCGACGAAGGTGCCGCCGTAGTTGTTCTGGAAGCCTATGGTATCCCCGAAGCGTTCCCGGGGCAGGGAGACGCGCTTGGCCAGGGAGGAGAGCCAGAGCTGCTCCAGGCGTTCAGGGGGGATGTGATCGCTAGGCGTGTTGTCCGGACGGCAGAGCAGGCTGCAGCGGAATTCCCGGTTGCTGAGGAAGTCAGCGTGTTGCTCGAAGTCCAGCACGTCGCATGCGAGTTCCTGTAGGGCCTTGGCTACCGCGGTGGGGAAGGCGTGCAGGCCCCGGCCCAATTGGGCGGCGTCGCCCAGATATTGCAGGCCGGTGTCCCGCAGCTCGCGCAGGAAGTCGTGGAAGTGAAAAGGCGTGTTGTATTCGGCCAGGTATTCGCGCAGGAGATAGGAGGGATCCCCCTGCGCGATGCGCTGTTCGTAGATATGACGCAACTGGGTCAGGTAGGGGTTGTTCGCCGGGGGCAGGATGGCCGTGAGGCGCTGCAGATAATCGCGCCCTTGCCGTACCCGGTCGCATACGGCTGTGGCATGCCGCGCGCCGTAGCGCATGATGTCGCGCGCGATGCCGTGGCTATGCCAGCCGGGCAGCGTGTTGTAGCTGATGTAGGCGATGCCTGCCGGTGACAACAGGGCAGCGCACAATGCCCGGATCTTGTCCCGCACCCGCGGCGGCACCCAGGAATAGACGCCGTGGACGATGATGTAGTCGAATTGCCCCGTGCCCTCGAAATCCAGGATGTCGCAGCACTGCAACTCGACGTTGTCCAGTCCCAGGGCGCGGCGGGTGGATTGCGCGGCCTCGATCTCCGCGCGCGCGTAATCGATGCCGCTGAAATGCGCGTTTGGATACTGGCAGGCTGCCGGGAAGAGATTGGCACCGCTGGCACAGCCGAGGACCAGCACTCGCGCGGCTGAGGGCTGCGGTGGCGCCAGCCCGCGCAGGATCCCGATGGCCGCGAGATTGCGCAACTGCGCATGGGGGAAGGCGCGCAGGGTATAGGGCAATTGGTCGTAAGGAGTCGTGGACATCGGTCGTGACGGTTGCCGAGCGCGGGTTCAAGACGCTCGAATGAGGGCGTCCCAGTCGATGTAGTATTGCTCTCCCGCCGGCCCCAGCACCTCCTGCCAGCGGGAACGCGCCGGTCTGATGCGGTCATCCACCGCGTGCAGTCCTTTGAATCCCCACGCGCGGTCGTTTTCGAGCACCGCGGTTTCGATGTGCTCGAAATCGTGGGGATAGGGATCCAGTTCCAGGAAGTGGTAGATCCCTTCCAGGGTCCGCTGCGGATCGCGGGTCAGATCCTCAAAGCGCACGAAATACAGATGCCGGCGCAAGCCGCGCTGGATGGCGTCCTTGATGACGTTGAAGGCCTTGCCGATGGGTTCGTCACCCTTGGCATAGATCTGCAGGCGCCCCTCGATGGTCTGAGCCTGGGCATTGTATTTCTCCTTGATCTTGTGATGCACCGTGGGATTCTTGCGGTGCAGCATCTCCCAGGAGGCCAGCACATCGCGCATGTCACGGATGGTGACGAGGATCTTGGGCGAGCCGTGCAGGCGGCTGAGCAGCTCGATCTCACTGGGCCAATACCAGTATTTGTCGATGACCACCGGGCGTTCTGTTTCCGCATAGTAGCCGTGGAACAGGGCACGCAGGACGTTGAGCTTCTTGGTTTCCGAGGTCTCCCAGTCCAGGGCATGGTTCTCGACGATCCGATCCCAGGCCTTGCGCGTCTGGGTGACGAGGTCGAAGAGCCCCGAGGTGCCGCTGGCGTGGATCGCAGGATTCTGGTGCAGTACGTGGCGCAGAATGGTGGAACCGCTGCGCGGGATGCCGGAGAGGAAGAAGAACTGGCGTTGGCTCATGGAGATACTCCTGGAGATGGTGGCGAGCCGGTCAAAGAAGCGAGCCTGTCGTCATTCAAGCATCATCATACTGTGCCGTCAGGTAATTGTGCCACATTTTACGGAAGGCACGTTCGAGGTGCTGGGCGAGTTCGCGGGGGTTGCACAACGGCGAGCGCGCCATGTCGGTGCGCAAGGACTGGCGCAGGTGCTGGCGGCGCGCGTGGTCCTGGGCCAGGTTGGCGGCGATG
>WFNO01000065.1 GCA_015488555.1 Gammaproteobacteria bacterium | reverse complement strand
GCCCCGAGATCCGCTCCAGGGGGAGCGCGCCGGATGCGGCGCCTCGGTGTTGCGCTTCTTGCCAAGGGCCGGGCCATTGCCTGCGAAGCGCGCCTTGATGCGCCGCATCGGGCACGCTCTGAATGAGGCTTTGTCATCGTTTGTCTTAGTACATCTTCTCATCCGAAGCCTCGAGCAGCGAGGCGATTCGAGACGCATCGGGACGGTGGATCACGCCCTTCTCGGTCACCAGCACATCCACCAGCCCGGCGGGCGTGACGTCGAACACCGGATTCCAGGCCCGCGCCCCGGTGGCCGCCACGCGCCGGCCCGCCAGGCACAAGACTTCCGCCTCGGCGCGGCACTCGATGGGAATGGCCTCCCCCGAGGGGGTGGCGGGATCGATGGTGGAGGTGGGCGCCACCACCATGAAGCCCACGCCATGATGGCGGGCCGCCACCGCCAGTCCATAGGTACCGATCTTGTTGGCCACGTCGCCGTTGGCGGCGATGCGGTCGGCGCCCACGATCACCCAGCGTACCTCTCCGCCCCGCAGCAGATGGGCGGCGGCCCCTTCCGCGATCAGTGTCACGGGAATCCCGTCATGGATGAGTTCCCAGGCGGTGAGGCGCGCCCCTTGCAACCACGGCCGGGTCTCGCCGGCATACACGGTGGAAATACTGCCCTGGGCGCAGGCGGCCCGTACCACGCCCAATGCGGTGCCATAACCTCCGGTGGCCAAGGCTCCGGCGTTGCAATGGGTCAACACGGCACCCGGATCCTGCGCGATCAACTCCGCTCCCAGCTCGCCCATACGCTGGTTGGCGGCCACATCCTCCTCATGGATGCGCTGGGCCTCCGCCAGCAGGGACGGGAAAGGATCTCCCTCCAGCGCCGCTGCCCGCGCGCGCATGCGCTCCAGGGCCCAGAACAGGTTCACGGCCGTGGGACGGGTGGCCGCCAGCAATTGCATGTCCTGCTCCAGGGCCTGCCGCCAGTGAGCGGCGTCCTCGCCATAGCGATCCCGCGCCGCCAGCGCCACCCCATAGGCGGCGGCAATGCCGATGGCCGGGGCGCCCCGCACCACCATTTCCCGGATGGCCTCGGCCACGGCGCGGACATCCGCGCACGCGACCTCCTCCTGCCGCTGAGGCAAGCGGCGTTGATCCAGACAATACAGCCTGCCATCCCGCCACTGCAGCGGGCGCAGAAAATCGCCTGTACTCATGTGGGTCTCCTACACGAATACGGCCTGTTTTCGAAGCAAGTGCTCAGTTCCACCTGCCACCGGCCGATATAACCAGTGATCAAAAAAAGACATCGGCGCGGGGACGCCGGTGCCGACTTGCCATGCAGATGCGAATGCACGCGACCTTCATCACCCCGTGTTCGTTCCCGGGTCCATCCCTGGGTCCATCCCTGGGTTTATTGCTGGGTCTATTTTTGGGCCTGGCCCTGGCGGCGGGATCCGCCCAGGCCGCCGGCAAACCCGAAAGTCCCCCGGACGCAGGGACCCCGGGCACCGGCTATGCCGTGCCGCCGCTATGGAAGCCATTTTGGAACTGGGATACACCCGACAGCCTGGCACCCGCGCCGGCGGCAATGCAATTCACCAGCGTGCCCCACATCTTCTTCAATTTCGACCGGGCCGACCTGGATGTGCGTGCCAGGGCCATTCTCGAACGCACCGCGCGCCACGTGCGCCATCATAACACGGTCCGGCGGTTGCTCCTTCTGGGACACACCGACGAAGTGGCGGACTCCGATTACAATTACAGGCTCGCGCAACGCCGGGTGGCGGCGGTGCGGAAATACCTCGTTCAGCGGGGCGTGCCCGCTACGCTCATCCACAGTGCCGCGCTGGGCGAAGACGATCCCATCGACGAACACTGGACCCGCGAAGGACGGCGGCGCAACCGCCACGTGGAAATCTATCTGGTGGAATATCCCGCCCCGCTGTCAGATCATACCGGCACCCTCATCGGCACCCTCATCCTTCCGGCTCCACCGCCTTCGAATCCACTGGCGCGCCCGCCTACCCTTCCCTGAGCCGTTTTCGGGCGCCGCCCCCTCACAGCCCGATCACCCGGCCATAGACAACACGGATCTCCTCGTACAAGGGGCTCGCATCGTCCTCGTAACGGCGCGAGAAGTGAAACGGCACCAGCCGTCCCACGCCGGCCTCGGCGGCGATCTCGCCACAGGCCCGGGTGGTCAGATGGCCATGGCGCCGTGCCAGTTCGACGTCCGCCTGGCGGAAGGCGGCCTCGCAGAAGAACGTGTGGGCATGGCGCGCCAGCGCGACGAGGCGGCGCCGGTTCTCCGGGGTATCCGCCAGATCCGTGGCATAGACCAGGCGTTTGGGGGGCGACACCAGCAGCAACGCCTCGCCGAGTTCCGCCGCCCGCCCCCAGGTACCATCGGGCAGGTGGATGCGCGCCTGCAGATCCTGCGCCAGCACACGGCGCTTGAGTTCGCCCAGCCAGGGCCCCGGCGACAAGCCCCGCGCCTGCAGCCGGTCCTTGCGCACGTTGAGCTGGCAGACGGGTTCGAAGGCATATGCCAGCACGCGGGTATGGCGATGATCCAGGGTCTCGGCCCGCACGCGGAACTCCGTCTCCTGCAACAGCACCCCATCGGCGGCCGCACGTTCCCCCAGCGCCGTCCACCCCTCTTCCCCGGCCCGCAGGCGATATCGGCGCAACGTCGTGCCATGCAGTTCCAGCACCTCGAACACGGGTGCCCAATCCTCCACCCGGTCCCACAGGATCCCTGCCAGAAAACCGGCCACATGGCGCGCCAGCCCCGGCGGCCCATAGAGCCGGCAGGGAGGATACTCGCCGATGCGCGAACGCAACAACCACAGAAATCCCGCAATGTGATCCAGATGGGCGTGGCTGATGAAGACATCCGTCACCTGATGGGCCAGCCGGGCCGAAAGCCGCGCCCCTTCCCCCAGATCGAACAGCAGGCTGCGGCGCCGGTGCCCAAGGCGCACATGCAGCAGGGGATCGCCGAAGACGCCGTTGATCAACTCCACCTGCAGCGACCCCACGCGCCCCACCATCTGCGGCCGCGCCGGCACATCCGCACCACCTGCCTGCACGCGCCCCATGGGCTCGCTCACGAAGGCCGGCGCCGTGGACAGGCGGCCGCGCGCATCCCGCATCGCATCGCGCACCAGCAGGGCATCGGCCTGCGCAGCGGTCTCCATGCCGCCCGGCAGGCGCAAGCGCAGGCCTTTGCCGGCAAGGGCCGTCACCTCCCCCATGGCCAAGGTCGCGCCGCGGCGCAGCAAGCCCACCTGCCGCCCCTGCCAGGCGGCGGCCGACGCAGGAGGCGGCGTACCGAGACAGGGTCGCCCATCCAGGGTCAGTTCGATGTCCTGAGCGGTTTCGAGATATCGATCCCATGAGCGGGTGCGCTGCGCCGCACGCCTGAGCCTGCCCGGAGAACGGGCCTGGTCGGAAGCAGCCACGCGCCAGACCGCCACGTCCAAGGCCTGCAACTCCTGCAGCAGGGGCGGCGGGCGCTGCGCATCACCGAGCACCAACACCGCATCCACCACGGCGGCCTGCACCAGCCCGGACAACAACTCGGCCCCGGCCACTCCGCGCGTCACGCCGGGCGCATCGATCAGTAGCACTCCCTGTCCGCTCGACGCCGCCAGACGTTGCACCGCCGCGATCAGGGGCAGGCGAAAACGGCCCGCATCCAGCGTGCACAAGGCCTCGTAGCGCAGAACCTGCCATTCCCCTCCCTGCCAGCGTCCCAGGCTCACGGCCCCCGGCAGGCCGAAGGCCGGCGAACCCGGATCGGCGGAAATGGCCAGGCAGTCCCGCCCACCTGCGACCAGTGCGCGGGCCAAGCCCGCCGCCAGGGTGCTCTTGCCCGTGCCCGGAGGACCGAACAACAATATCCGGCCGGCGCCATCCAACACCCGCCGGCAGAGCTCGCCGGCATCACAGGGGAGCACGGTATGCTCATCCGGCAAGATCATGAACCGGCGCCCCCGCGATCGATCACAGCGATCATAGCGCCTTCACCGCAGCACCCGCCCCGGCCAGCGCCGGAACAGCCACACCGCCAGGGCCGCCCCCAGGGTATTGAGCAGCAGGTCCGCACCATTGGCCAGGCGCCCCGGGACGAAACTCTGGTGCAATTCGTCCAGCAATCCATAGCCCACGGTGAGCGCAAAGGCCAGCCAGGACACGGTACCCTGCGGCAGGCGCAGGCGCCGCAACGACCCGCACCACAACCAGGCCAGGCCTGCGTATACCGGCACATGGAGCAGATTCTGCACATCGGGCGGCACCCACAGAAACACCCGCAGCATGCCCGGCTCCTCGGGATGAATCTCACCCGGCACAGAAGACAGGAGAAAAATGCCCGCCATATAGGCCAAGGGCGACCACAAGACCCAAAAACGCCGGTAATCGCGCATGAAACGCCTCGTCGGAGGATTTCCCACAGCCTACCCCACCCGTTCGGAAGGCGAAACCGCCGGAGACGAGCCTGGAATGCCTGCTGCAATGGCCGGGGCTACGGGTCATGCACGGCCGTACCGTCCGGGGCGATTCCAGGAGAGCGGGCAGCACCGTTGACTTCGGCCCGCAGCCCTGCCAATATTTCTACAATTTTAAAAATGTCGATATGAAAAATTCGAATTCTGAAACCATGCGCCACACTCCGGAACCCAGCGCCATCCCCTGCTTCGACCACATCGCAGTCGCCAGAACCAAAAGAAAACTGGCGGAAGACAGCGATCGCCTGGAGACGCTGGCAAAGGCATACAAGCAACTCGGCAGTCCAACCCGTTTGAAGATATTGCTCGCCCTGAGCCAAGGCGAACTCTGCGTGTGCGATATCGCCCACGTCCTGGGACTGAGCATGGCGGCCACTTCCCATCAACTCAAGATGCTGCGCGACCAGGGCTGGATCCGCACGCGCCACGACGGAAAAATGGTCTATTACCATCTGAACAGCAAAGAACTATTGCAGGCACTCAAAAACGGCCTGGGGTTCCTGAATGCCCGGCTGGCTCGATGATCTGACAGGTTGTTGAAATTCGCTCGGGCGAGGGCGAGACCAGGCGAAAATGGCCGAGAAAGCGCAGTTTACAGAGATATGAGCATTTCGAGGCTTTCAACACCGGATCGCGCCGCGTGAGTAGAATTTCAACGGCTAAACTGCAACGATGAGCTGATCCAGATCTACATCCAGACCTGAGATTGCACAAAAACCAACCATCGATTGACATAATTTACTAATTATAATACAACACAATAAACTAACAACCGCGCCGCATAATAAACGAATGACAGCACAGGCTGCATGGCCACACCTTCGGAAAAGCTGGCGGAATCACTCGAAGCCCTCCGGGTACTCCAGGACCAGAGGGTGATGGCCATCCGCTCGGCTGACCTGAGTCGCACCCACCGGGAGCGCCTGTGCCACAACGGCTTCCTGCAGGAGGTCATCAAGGGCTGGTACATCCCCACCCGGCCGGACGAGCCCGCAGGGGAAAGTACAGCATGGTATGCCTGCTTCTGGCAGTTCTGCGCCGCCTACCTCGGCCACCGCTTCGGCACGGACTGGTGCCTGTCCCCGGAACAGTCGCTGGCTTTGCATGCCGGAAACCGGACGGTGCCCCGCCAGCTTCTGGTGCGTTCACCGAAAGGCCAGAACAATATCACAGCCCTGCCGCACGGCACCTCGCTGCTCGACGTCCGGGCGTCGATACCGGAAGAAAAAGACATGGAGGAGATGGATGGCCTGCGCCTGTACGCCTTGCCCGCGGCACTCATCGCCTGCTCACCAAAGTATTTCAGGCAGAACCCCACCGATGTCCGCACAGCCTTGGGCGTAGTGCGCGACGCCTCCGAGGTGCTGGACCGGCTGCTGGACGGCGGGCACAGCACCATCGCCGGCCGCCTTGCCGGCGCCTTTCGCAACATCGGCCGCGACCGCATTGCAGACGACATCGTGAAGACCATGCAGGCGGCAGGATATCGTGTGCGGGCAACCGACCCTTTTGAAACGCCAGCGCCAGTGCTATTGACGACACGGGAACGCTCCCCCTGGGTCAACCGCATCCGCCTCCTGTGGCAGAGCATGCGCAATGATGTCCTGGAACGCTTCCCCGCACCTCCCGGCCTGCCGAATGACACCAAGGCGTACCTCAAGCGTGTCGAGCATGTCTACGCCACCGACGCCTATCATTCGCTCTCCATCGAAGGCTACCAAGTCAGCCCGGAGCTGATCGAACGGGTGCGCAGCGGCGGCTGGAACCCGGATGACAATGAGGCAGATCGGGAACATCGCAATGCCCTGGCCGCGCGTGGCTACTGGCAGGCCTTTCAGCGCGTCGAGGAAAGCGTCAAGAAAGTCCTGGAAGGTGTAAATCCCGGCCAGGTCGCCGATGCGGATCACGGCGACTGGTACCGGGAACTCTTTGCCCCCAGTGTGGCCGCAGGCCTACTGCGCCCGGCCGATCTGTCCGGCTACCGCAATGGACCCGTAACCATCCGCCGTTCGATGCACGTGCCGCCGAGCCCGGAAGCAGTCCGGGATGCCATGCCCGCCTTCTTCGACCTGCTGCGTGAAGAGCCCGAACCCGCCGTCCGCGTCGTACTCGGCCACTTCATCTTCGTCTATATCCACCCCTACCCCGACGGCAACGGCCGTATGGGACGCTTCCTCACGAATCTGATGCTGGCCGCAGGCGGCTGGAACTGGACCGTCGTTCCGCTGGAGAAGCGGGATACCTACATGGCTGCACTGGAAGAGGCCAGCGTGCGGGAGGATATCGGACCTTTCACGGATTTTCTGGCAAACCTCACTGAGACCCCGCAGCAATAAACCGTTCTACCAAAGCGCAGCAGACCCAGGGTATGCTCGCAAGGGCCGGATGGCCCGGCGGGGGTTCAGGGCAAACAAGCTGGCTTCAGAGAACCGGCGTTTTCGTGGATTGGCGGTGGATGGGCTACCTACTGCAAACCGTTGCTTCCGAGAAGAGCTATGATGCTTTATTGGGCGTGATAACCGATTGAGAAGCCAGCGGAAAGCTGCGTGCCTTCAACCCTGACCCCTGCCCGGAAACCGCCATAGCGGCCAACCGATTCGATTCCGACATCCGGAATCGAACCCTAGTCCTGCCGTTAACTGCTCCCGCCTGCAAGAGCCTCCATATGCCCGATGAACGGAGGCGGCTTGGGAAGCCAACCGCCATCTAAGCTAGCTGAGCGCAAAGCCATGCAGTAAACGCATTACTGCAATAATACGCTTGACAGCGCGTTGTACGGATTCTATACTGCACTGCATGGATACAGTAAAGCCATTACAGCTACCTGCCGCTTCAATGAAACTCGGTCAACTGGCGGACATAACCATGGGCTACGCCTTCCGCTCCCGTCTGGAAGCGACGCCGGATGGCAACTTGTCGGTGATCCAGATGAAAGACCTGACCGACGACAACTGTCTCGATCTGGCGGCCCTCACGCGGATCGAGTATAGCAAGGCAAAACCTCGCCAGTTTGTGCGCTTAGGAGACATCATCTTCCGTTCGCGTGGACAGACCCATACCGCCGCGCTAGTTGACCAGGACCCGGGCCCGGCGATCGTTGCCGCCCCCTTGCTGCGGATCCGTACGCGGGAAGGGATCCTCCCGGCCTACCTGGCCTGGTTCATCAACCGGCCGGCCACCCAGGCCCGGTTGACCAGCCGAGCGGAGGGCACCGCCCTGCGCATGATTAGCAAGCAGTCACTGGCGGAACTGGAGGTAACCTTGCCCCCGCTGGAGTGCCAACGAGCCATCGTAGAACTGGCCGAACTGGCCGCCGAGGAGCAGCAGCTCATGGCGCGTCTGGCAGACAAGCGAAAGCAATATATGGATGGAATTCTGATGCGTGCCGCATCGGGAGCCCGAGGTGCTTGAGGCAACGCCTTGGGAGAAGGTGGCTGGAGAGATGCTGCAACATCTCTCCAGCCGAGAGCCTCATTAACTGAAACTCATGAGGAAATACTAGTATGGGCATTAAAATTGGTAAATACAACTTCGAGGGGCCTTTTACCTCTACCGGGAGCCTGAAGAACCAGTCCGGTGTTTATGCGATTCTGGGACGTAACTCTGACGCTGACCGCTGGAATGTGGTCGATATCGGCGAGTCGGGCACAGTTCGGGAGCGGGTTGAAAACCATGACCGTGCGCCGTGTTGGAATCGCCAGGGGTACAACCAGCTCGCAGTGGCAGCCTACTACTGCGCCGAAGCACAACGCATGAGGATCGAACAGGAACTGC
>WFNO01000064.1 GCA_015488555.1 Gammaproteobacteria bacterium | reverse complement strand
GTGACCCTGGATCTGGGCCTGCCCCCTGATGCCGAGGGGGTCGGGGAGGGATTTGCCACACTCGATGCCATCCTGCAGCGCTGGCCCGAGACCAAGGTGATCGTGATCACGGGGCGTGACGACCATGAGCATGCGGTGCGTGCCATAGGCCAGGGGGCCTATGATTTCTATCACAAACCCATCGATCTCGATGTGCTCAAACTGGTGGTTTCCAGGGCTCAGCGCCTCTACCAGCTAGAGCAGGAGAACAAGCGTCTGTTGGCTGCCCGCAACCAGTCTCCCTTGCATGGGATCTTTACTGCCAGCCCAAAGATGCTAGAGGTGTGCCGCACCATCGAAAAGGTGGCGCCGACAGATGCTACGGTGCTGTTGCTGGGAGACAGCGGCACCGGCAAGGAATTGTTGGCCCGTGCCCTACATGAACTCGGCAATCGCAACGAGGGACCATTCGTGGCAATCAATTGCGCCGCCATTCCAGAAACGCTGCTGGAGAGCGAGTTGTTCGGGTATGAGAAAGGGGCCTTTACTGGCGCCACCCGTCAGAAACCGGGCAAGATCGAGTTGGCTAGTGGTGGCACGCTGTTTCTGGACGAGATCGGGGACCTGCCCCAAGCCCTGCAGGCCAAATTGTTGCGTTTCCTACAGGAAAGAGTCATTGAGCGGCTCGGTGGCTATAAGCCTATCCCGGTGGACGTGCGGGTGGTGTGCGCCACCCATCGGGATCTGGAGCGTTTGCGAAGCGAAGGGCGTTTTCGCGAGGACCTGTTCTACCGCATCAGCGAAATCACGGTGCGCATTCCGCCATTGGCGGAGCGGAACGGGGATGTCGTTTTGCTGGCACGTATCTTCTTCGAGCGCTATCGCGAGGAGAATAAACGCAGGCTCAAGGGTTTCACTGCCGAGGCGCTGGCGGCGATCGAATCCTACCACTGGCCGGGGAATATCCGCGAACTCGAGAGCCGAGTCAAACGGGCGGTGCTGCTGTGTGATGGGGACTACATCACGGCGGAAGTGATGGAGCTTCCGGCTGGTAAGACCGATACGGAATCGCTGAATCTACAGGAGGCACGCGACAAGGCAGAACGAGAAGTCCTGCAACGGGCTCTGGCCATCTGCGGAGGCAATGTGAGCAAGGCCGCTGAACTCCTGGGAGTCAGCCGACCCACTTGCTATACCTTGATGACGAAATACGGACTCAGACCAAGAGGGATTACAGAGTGAATAATTGGAAAGCTGTTGCAATCTCGGTGGCACTTGTTCTGACCGTGGCCGGCTGTGGTAAGACGCAGATGACCGATGTCGAGCATCTGCAAAGGGCCAAGAGCTTCTTGCAACAGAATCAGGTCTCGGCAGCGATCATCGAATTGAAGAACAGCCTGCAACGCAATCCGCAATTGGCGGAAGCTCGCTTCCTTCTGGGACGTACTTATCTGGCTCAGGGTGATTACGCGGGAGCGGAGAAGGAATTGCGCCGGGCGCTGTCACTGGGTTTCGCGCTTGCCGAGGTCGTGCCATTGCTGGCCGAGAGCCTGCTGGTCCAGCAGAAGTATCAGGAGCTGCTGGATCTGTTCGCCCAGGAACCGGTTGCCGGCGTGGCAGATGCCTATCCCGTGCTGCAGGCCGAGGCGCATATCGGCTTGAACCATCTCGATGAGGCGTTACCACTCCTGGAACGTGCCGAGCAGGCCGGTGCAGACGACTATGCGGTATTCCTGGCCTGGGCCAAGTTCCATGGCGTGCAGGGAGACGTGGAGCAGGCCATCGACTATCTGGACCGAGCCATCGCAGCCAATGCCCAGGGCTGGGAGGCCTACCGCCTGCGTGGCACCGCCGCCCTGCAACAGGGCGCGTACCAGGAGGCGATCGGCTATTTCGACAAGGTGATCGCAGCCGAACCCGAGGGCCGGCTCACCCCCCAGAGCCTCGGCGCACGCATCGGGCGGGTGAGGGCCTGGTTGGCCCTGGGTGAACGTGACAGTGCAAAGCAAGAACTCGAATTTCTGCTCCAGCGGGTGCCGAATCACCCGGGGCCCAAATATCTACGGGGACTGCTCGCATTCCAGTTGCGGGATTTTCCCACCGCCGAGGATTACTTGACCCAAGTGCTCAAACAGGTCCCCGATCACCTGCCCAGCCTGTTGTTGCTGGGGGCCATCCACTATGGCCAGGGGCACTATGAACAGGCCGAGTTCTATCTGGATCGCTATGTGGCCCGGGCCCCCCGCAAGACCGAGGCCGTGATGTTGCTGGCGGCCACCCGCCTCAAACGCGGCGAGACGGACTTGGCCATGGAGGCCCTGCAGCCGGCGCTCGCCGATGGGGACGATGCCCGCCTGCTGGCCATGGTCGGTAAGGTGGCCGTACAGGGCGGCGACATCGAAGAAGGCACGCGCTATCTGAAGCGTGCATTGGCGGTTGCCGATGACGATGCCGGCATCCGCATGGAACTGGCCAACGTCTATCTGCAGAGCGGAAACTTCGACGAGGCCATCGAGGCCCTGGAACCCCTGGCGCAGGAAAAACAGGATGCGCGTGCCCGCGTCCTGCTGGTGTTCGCGCACTTGCGTAAACAAGAGTTCGATAAAGCCCTGTCCATCGCGCGCGAGCTGGCTCAGGATTTCCAGGACAATCCGGCGATCGTCACCCTACTGGGAGGTGTGTATGCACTGCGTGGCGAGAGCGCTGCCGCCCGGGAACGATATCTCAGGGCCCTGCAGCTGAATCCGGACTTCATCCCGGCCCGCCACAACCTGGCACGCCTGTACTTCCAGCAGCAGGACTACGAGGCGGCGCGCAAGGAACTGATGGCCATGCTCGAATTGGACCGCGACAATTTGGCGGCGCTGGTGGGCCTGGCCCAGGTGACGGAGCGGCTCGGCAAGCTGGAAGAAGCCTTGCAATGGTGGGAGAAGGCCCATGC
>WFNO01000063.1 GCA_015488555.1 Gammaproteobacteria bacterium | reverse complement strand
TCGTCGAAGACGAACATCAGATCCTGGATCTTCTCGCCCAGATCGGCGTCCACCTCGGTGATCTGGTCCATGATCGCCTCTTCCAGGGACGGCTCCATGACGTTGAGGATGTTGGCAGCGGTCTTGATTCCGCCCACCGTGGACGACTTGACATGGGCATTGCCCCTGAACTGGCTCTCGATGACGTCGTTCAGCTCCTGCAGGGCGGTGGGCTGGAGCCGGTCCAGGGTGGCGATGCGCAAGAGGACGTCGGGACGCACCTTCTCCGGCAGCAGCGACACCACTTCCGCCGCCTGTTCCGGATCCAGGTAGGACAGCACCACGGCGATGATCTGGGGATGCTCCAGCTTGATGATCTCGACGATGGCGCGGGGATCCATCCACTTGAGCTGCTCCAGGCCGCCTGCGTTCTCGCCCATCAGCACCCGGTCGATGATGTTGCCCGCCTTGTCTTCCCCCAGGGCCTTCACCAGCACGCTCTTGAGGTACTCGCGCGAGCCCACGCCCAGCGCGGTCTCGTTGTTGACCGTCTCCACGAATTCCGCCAGTACGGCACCGACCTGCTCGCGGCTGACCGTGCCCAGATTGGCCATGGCGGTACTCACCTTGTGGACTTCCTTGGGCCCGATATGCTTGAGCACTTCCGCCGCTTCCTGCTCGCCCAGGCTCAGGAGCAGCACCGCGGCCCGCTCCAGGCCGCTGAGTCCCGATGTGTTCTTCTTGTTGTCGGCCACGTCTTTTGCGGTCCCCTCGGGCGCCGATCACACGCCGGCTATTCGTTGGTCACCCAATTGTTCACCACCTGCGCCACCCGCTTGGGATCCTGGGCGGCCAGGGAACGGGCTGCGTTGAGGTGGTTCTCGAATTCCTCAGCCTGCGGCTGTCCCCCTTGTCCTCCCGGCAACTGGGGCGCCTGTTGGGCGCCGCTCAGGCTCAACTGGTCCTCCGCCATGCCGGCAGGCAGGGCCACGCCGGTGGCACCGGCCTGAGGCAAGGCCTTGCCCTTGGCCGCCAGATCCCGCATCACGGGTTTGAGCACGCCGAAGATCAGGAACAGGATCAACAGGCCCCCGGCCACCTGGCGGCCGATGTCCCACAAGACCCCGCTCTCCAGCAAGGAAGGCTCGGGCAGGGGTTCGGGTTCCGGCGGCACGGTGAAGGCCGTGTTCACCACGTTCACCCGGTCGCCGCGCACGGCGTCGAAACCGATGGCCTCCTTCACCAGGTTGGTGAGCTGCTCCAGCTCCTCCGGACTGAGCGGCTGCTTGACCGTCTCGCCGTCCTCGTTGACCACGGTCTTGTCGTCCACCACCACGGCCACGGACAGGCGGCGGATGACGCCCCCGCCGCTGCGCGTGTGGCTGATGGTCTTGTCCAGTTCGTAGTTGCGGATCACCCGGCGGCTGCGATTGCTGGGCAACACGGCCGCATCCTGGCCGGCGGCACCGGCTGCCTCCTGACCGGCATCCGCCTGGGCCTGCGCAGCATCCGGTTCATTGGAAGCACTGCCGGGAATGCCCATGGCCGCGGGACCGGCGGCGCCGATGCTCTGCTCCTCCACGGTCTGCTCACTGCGCACCGCCGGCAAATCCGGGTTGTAGCGCTCGCTGGTCTGTTCCGTCACCGTGAAATCCATGTCGGCAGACACCTGGGCGCGTACGGCGCCCTCGCCCACCACCGGAACCAGAATGCTCTCGATGCGCTTGGCCAGGTATTCCTCCACCCGCCGCCGGTGCTCGAACTGAGTGGCGGTCAGGCGCAGATCACTGCTCCCCGCCGGCGGCGTGAGCAGGCGCCCGCGCTGATCGATGACGGTCACTTGGTCCACGTCCATCTCCGGTACGCTGGCCGCCACCATATGGGTGATGGCCGCCACCTGTTCCTCGGTGAGGGTGCGGCCCGCGTAGAGGTCCACCGTCACCGAGGCACTGGGCTTCTTGCGGCTGCGCACGAAGGCGGTCTGTTTGGGAATGGCCAGGTGTACGCGGGCGCTGCGCACCTTCTGCAGCGAAGCGATGGTGCGGGCCAGCTCCCCTTCCAGGGCGCGCTGGTAGCGGGCGTTCTCCATGAACTGGCTGACGCCGAAGCCCTGGTCCTGCTGCAGGATCTCGAAACCGATCCCCATGCCCTTGGGCAATCCCTGGCCGGCCAGTTTGAGACGGGCATCGTGCACCTTCTTCTCCGGCACCAGGATGGTGCTGGCGTCCTTGGACAGCTTGTAGGGGATGTCCGCCTGTTGCAGGGCCTGAACGATCTCGCTCACGTCCTGCTCGCCGAGATTGCTGTACAAGAGGCTGTAATTGGGCGTCTGCGACCACAGCGCCACGCTCACACCGATGGCGATGCTGGCCGCCAGGCCGATCAGCAAACCCAACTGCCGCACCAGGGGCAGACTACTGAACCCCCGTGACTGAGAAACGATCTCTTCAGTCTTCACCAATGCCATGCGAGCCGCCCTCTTTCACCGTTTGCCTCGTGATGGATCTGCCAGCGTGTTTTTTCATATATCCCTCACCCCAACCCCTCTCCCAGAGGGAGAGGGGCCTTGGAATTCTCTCCCAGAGGGAGAAGGGCTTTTGGACTTCCCCTCCCCCAGAAGGAAATGCGCTCTTGAACTTCCTCCTCTCCCCCTCCCAGGGGGAGAGGGCCAGGGTGAGGGGGTAAAATCCTTCTGATATCTGATATCTGATATCTGATATCTGACATCTGATTCAGATCTGCATGTTCATGATGTCCTTGTAGGCCGAGATGAGCTGGTTGCGCACGTTGAGCACCAATTGGAACTCAATTCCGGCCTTCTTCGAGGCCACCATCACCTGTGCGATGTCCACGTTCCGATCGCCCAGCTCGAAGGCCTTCTTCAGTTCCCCGGCCCGCTGCTGGCTCTCGTTGACGTGATCGAGGGCCTGCTTGAGCAGGCTGGAGAAATCCGGCGCCGCATCGGCCGCGGATTCCGGACCCTCCGCACCGCGGGCCGCCTTGGCCGCGGCCTGCAACTGCGACAACAATTGACTGGCACTGATCTCACTCATGGTCCTGATCCCCCTTCGTCTTCACGCCTCGCACACAGCTCCTGCCGCTCGCTCAGGCCGCCGGTACGGCGATACCCATCTCGCGCATGCGCGCCAGTTTGTAACGCAGGGTGCGCTGGCTGATGCCCAGGCGTTCCGCGGCCGCCTTGCGACTGCCGTTGACCGCCCGCAAGGTCTCGAGGATGATGCGCTGCTCCTGGCTCTTCAGATCCACCGCCTGAACGCCATCCTCCGGGACGCTTCCTTCCAATGCGCCCTCACCGGTTGCGTGTCTCTCACTCGTATCGTCTCCGGAGGCCCGCGCGAGGCCCGCGGCATCCACTGCAGCGCCGCTGGCCCCGGAAACGGATCCGGATTCGAACTGGAGGTCTTCGGCACCGATCTCCTCTCCGGTCTGCAAGATCAGGGCCCGCTGCAAGACGTTGTCCAGTTCGCGCACGTTGCCGGGCCAGGCATGGGCCAGGAGGCGCTCCCGGGCCGCCGCGCTCAAACGGGGCGCGGCTCGTCCGAGCCGGGCGGCACCCAGGACCAGGAAGCGCTCCGCCAGGGGCAGGATGTCGGCGGGCCGCTGCCGCAGAGGCGGCAGATGCAGGGGAAAGACGTTGAGGCGGTAGAACAGATCCTCGCGGAAACGCCCGGCGCGCACTTCTGCCCGCATGTCGCGGTTGGAAGTGGCGAGCACCCGCACGTCCAGCTCGATGGTCTTGCGGCCGCCCAGGCGCTCCACCTCACGCTCCTGCAACACGCGCAACAACTTGGCCTGCAGGCCCAAATCCATCTCCGAGATCTCGTCCAAGAGAATGGTGCCGCCCTGGGCCTGTTCGAACTTGCCTGGACAGGCCTGATAGGCGCCGGTGAAGGCACCCTTCTCATAGCCGAACAGCGTGGCCTCCAGCATGTTGTCGGGAATGGCCGCACAATTGATGGCCACGAAGGGCTGTTCCGCGCGCGGGGAATGCTGGTGAATGAAGCGGGCGATGACCTCCTTGCCGGTGCCGCTCTCGCCAGTGATCATCACCGTGGCATCGGTGGCCGCCACCCGCATGGCCAGGGCCGCCACCCGGCGGGTCCGTTCGTCCGCCGCCACCATGTCCTCGCGGGCCGCTTCCTGTTTCATGTAGCGGGACACCATCTCCACCAGCACCTGGGCATCGAAGGGCTTGACGAGATAGTCCACGGCACCGTTCTGGATGGCCTCCACCGCCTTCTGGATGGTGCCGTAAGCGGTCATCAGCAACACGGGGACGTCGGGACGTTGCTGGCGGATGCGCTCCAGCAGGGCATGGCCGTCCATGGGCTTCATCTGCACGTCACTGACCACCATGGCGATGTCCTCCCTGGCCAGCACGTCCAGGGCCTCGCGGCCGTTGCGGGCGGCGGTGGCGGGTATGCCCGCCAGTCCCAGGGTGTCGCACAGGGCCTCGCGCAGGGCGCTTTCGTCTTCCACGATCAAGACACTGGATCGACTCATGAGTTGGCTCCTTCGTGTTCTTCGCCTTCGTGTTCTGCGGGTGTTCGTTCCGGCTCCGGGGCAGGAAACACCGGCAGCTCGATCCCCACCGTGGTCCCGCCTTCCGGTCCTTCCTCCAGCCACACGGCGCCCTGGTGGGCGCGCACCACCGCCGCCACCACGGCCAGGCCGAGGCCGGTGCCTTCGGGCTTGGTGGTGAAGAAGGGTTCGAAGGCCCGGGCCCGGACCTCTTCCGTCATGCCGATACCGTTGTCCTGCACCAGGAGGCGCAGGGTTTCCTGGCCGCCCTTCGTGCCGCCATCGGCCAAGACGATGCGGATGCGGCCGCGATAGTCCGCCGCCCGTTCTTGCGCGGCGCGGCGGCGGCAGGCCTGCAGGGCATTGACCACCAGATTCTGCAGCGCCCCGGACAGGGCCTCCCGGTTGCCGCGCAGGACCCGGTCGCAGGCCGCCGCTTCCCGGGCTGGATCCACTTCCAAGGTACAGCCGGCTTCATCCAACAAGGGTTGGACGTGCCGCCGTACGGCGTCCAGGAGCTGCGGCGGCGGGATGGCCTCCTGTCCCAGTTGCCCGCCGCGGGCGAAGGCCAGCATGTCCTTCACCAGGCCTTCCAGGTGATCGAGACAGGATCGGACCTTGTCGGCACAACGGCGGCGCGCCTCGCCCTGCAGGTCTTCCCGTTCCAGATGCGAGAGATAGAGCAGGCAGGCGGTGAGGGGGGTACGAATCTGGTGGGCGAGGGAGGCGGCCATCTCCCCCATGGCCGCGAGGCGGCGCTGCCGCTGGAAGAATTCCTGGATGGCGCGGCTCTCGGTGACGTCGCGCAACAACAGCACCTGTCCCCTTCCGGCATCCAGGGGACTGGTGGTGACGTTCAGGTAACGGCCGTCCCGCAGGGGTACGGCCTCGCCATCGCCGAAATCGCGGAAGGCGCGCACGATCACCTCGCGCCACCAGGCGCCCACCAGGGGCGTCCCCAGATAGGACAGGGCCAGGGCATTGCCGTAGGTGATGCGCCCTTCGCCGTCCACCACCACCACTCCGGCAGGCAGGGACTCGAGAACCTGCGCCAGCAATGCCGGAGAGGGATCGGCCGCGTGCGGGGAGTGGTGCGGGGATGCATGTGGGGCGGTGCGCTCCGGGGCCGGGCAGCCGTCGCGCTCACCCCCTGCGCCGGCGGGGCGGGACAGGCAGGCCTCGCTCGCAGTCATGGCTGTCATGAATGTCTCGCCTCCGGTGAATGAACCGTGAACTTCATGTCCACGGTAGGAAGCAAGAACCGTGCCGATAGAAAGAACCCCTGAACGATCAGGAGCTTGTGGCTATACGCCCCTCAGGACGTCAAACTTACGTCGTCTCGTCGGCCCGCTGGATACCGTATTTGCGCAGTTTTTCCACCAGCGTGGTACGGCGCAGGCGCAAGCGGTTGGCGGCATGGGCCACCACGCCCTCGGCATCTTCCAGGGCCTGCTTGATGAGGGAACATTCCAGGTTGGTGAGATGCTTCTTGAGGTCGATGCCATCGCGGGGCAGGCGCGGTACTTCGAAGGGATCCAGGGTGATCATGCTGCGGTCCGGGATCATGGCCTCCTTGAGTTCACCGGGATCCACCTGATACTTCTCCGGCAGGTCGCGCATGTCCACCACCCCGTAGGGGTGCATGATCACCAGGCGCTCCACCAGGTTGGCCAGTTCCCGGACATTGCCCGGCCAGTGGTACTGGGTGAGCGCCATGACCGCCGACTGCGTGAGCGTGACCGACCCGCGCTTCTCGTGCTGCAGGCGGGTGATGATCTCCTTGATGAGCAGGGGGATGTCCTCGGTGCGCTCGCGCAGCGGCGGCATTTCGATGGGAAAGACATTGAGCCGGTAATAGAGATCCTCGCGGAACTTGCCGTCCTCGATCATCTGTTCCAGATTGCGGTGGGTGGCGGCGATGATGCGCACGTCGGCGCGGATGGACTTGTTGCTGCCCACCCGCTCGAAGGTCTTCTCCTGCAACACGCGCAGCAGTTTGACCTGCATGTGCATGTCCATGTCCCCGATCTCGTCGAGGAACAGGGTCCCCCCTTCCGCCATCTCGAACCGCCCCTGCCGGGCGCTGATGGCGCCGGTGAAGGCGCCCTTCTCGTGGCCGAACAGCTCGCTCTCCAGCAGCTCCGAAGGAATGGCCCCGCAATTGACGGGCACGAAGGGCTTGTCGCGACGCGGCGAGTGATAATGGATGTTGCGGGCCACCACTTCCTTGCCGGTACCGGATTCCCCCAGTATGAGCACGGTGGCATCGGAACCGGCCACCTGTTCGATGAGGCGGCGCACCTGGACGATGCCGCGACTGGTCCCCACCAGACTGCGGAACAGCTCCGGAGAATGCGGCTGCGGTCTCTTGTCCTGGCTCTCGCGATAGATGAAGGCCTGCTGCAGGGCGCTGGTCAGGGCCTGGTATTTCAAGGGCCGGCGCAGGCGGTCGATGACCGTGCTGCCCTCCTTGCCCGTTTTCACCCCGTTCTTCTTCGACTGAATCAATACGGCCGGGGCCTTGGGCGCATGGGCCTTGAGGGCCTGGAGCAGCTCCGGCGCCGCCTCCAGGGCGTTGTCCGCCACCAGGAAACAGCCGATTTCCTCCGGATCTTCACAGGCCTTGCGCCAAGTGTCGGTGTCGCAGGCACGCACGTTGTCGTAATCGATGAACTTGAGGATGGACTCGAGGCAGGCGCGCTGTTGCGCATCGCGATCGATGACGACGATGGTGTCCATTCACACTCCCCCCTGCGCTGCTGATGGCTTCAGCCTATCGGCTTTCGAGGTGCATGTCAAAATGCCGGCACCCTGATACCAGTTCCATGATCGGCAGCCTGCCGACTTCAACGGGACGTTCGTTCGTCCTCCTCCTCCCGTCTTTGCCTGCGGGCCCGGGCCTCGGCCACGCTGCGGCGATGCTGGCGGAAGATGATCTTCTCCAGCCAATCCCGCACGGCGGCATGCATCTCTTCGAACCGTACGGTCACGCGCCAGCCGCCCTCTTCGGCTTGCACCTCGTGCACCACGCCCGGCAACACCAGCGGCCGGGGGACCTTGCGATGCAGGTAGAGATCCAGCAACACCCGTTGTCCCGCCTCGGGCGGCACCTGCGGCTGCAGCCATTGGATGGCATCGGCGTTGAAACGCACCGGCAATGCCGGCGGCACAGCCAATTGACCGGTCAGCACGTGGGCCATCAGATCCAGCAGCAGGTCCAGCTTGGATTCGATACGGGCCAGATCCTGGCCATGATGGGCAGCATCGTCTTCCGATCCTTCCACGGTGTGGTGCTCGTCCAGCGCAGCGACGATGCGCAGCAATTCTTCGTTGCTTTCTTGGAT
>WFNO01000062.1 GCA_015488555.1 Gammaproteobacteria bacterium | reverse complement strand
GCGTTACCCGGCCCGCCCCGAAGGCGAAGTGGCCGTGCAGGGCCTCCTGCCCAGCCAGGAGGGGAACCGCAAGGTGCAGATCCGCCTGCACACCCTGCCGGCGGGCACCACCTTTCGCGGGCGCCTCGTCTTCCACAACCTCAAGCCCGAGGAGCTGGGGGCGTTGCTTTGGGCCATGACCTGGGGCGGGGACGAGGGCCTGCGCCACGGCCTCGGCATGGGCAAGCCCTTCGGCTTCGGCCAGGTATGCCTGCAACTGGACCACCAGGCCAGCCACATCCTCCCCAACGACCCCGAGGCCCCGAGCCGCGCCCTGGACGAGGCCGAGGCGCAAGCGCTCATGGCCGCCTTCGAGGCGCACATGGAGAAAGTCGCCAAGGACCACGGGCGGACCTGGAAGGACAGCCCGCAACGACGCAACCTCCTCGCCATGGCCGACCCCACGGCGGCGGAGTGCCTCCCCGCCGGCATGGACCTGCGCCACATGTGCCTGGACCCCGAAAACGGGAAAAACGAGTTCGTTTGGGCAAAGCAAAAAGGTTTCGTGCTGGGGGACTACGACGCTGTCACCCGCCAGCGCAGGGATGAGCGGCGAAAGGAAGAGGAAAAACGGCGGCGCGAGGCCGAGGCGCAGCGACGGGCCGAGGAAGAAGCCGCGGAGCGGGAGCGCAGGCGCCGGGAATTCGAAGCCCTGCCCGAGCACGAAAAGGCCTGCATCCGGTTCCAAAAGGACGTGGGAGGCTTCCATGTGGGCGAACAAGGGCGCCTGCCCAAGGAAGAACACGACCGTCTCATGAAGGCCATCGATGCCTACAAGAAGGCGGTGGAGGCCAGTGGTTCCCCGGAAGTACGGCGAGAGGCGGCGGACCTCATCGAACAGACTTTCGAACGGCTCGGCTGGACCCCCTCGGGCCTAAAGAAGAACAAGCGGGAGAAACTAGAAAGAAAGCGGCGGGAGGAGCTCGCCCGCTGGCGGGAAGGATCGTGACGGACCGTTCCCCGATCAGGAAGGGAGTGGAGTGCTCGAATATTCCGGCGCTTCCGAACCGCGGATCTTGCCCAACATCTCCCCCATGCGCACCGGCCGACTCGGTGCCAGGTCTGGGGCCAGGGCCGCTCGGCGGCCGTCCAGGAGCACGATCACCGTGGAGCCCATGTTGAAGCGGCCCATTTCTGCGCCTTTCTCCAGCACGATGGGCGGTTGGCGGTCCGTGTAGTCGCGGTACCACGGGCGGCCGCCGGGGGCCGGTCGCAGTTCACCCTCCCACACGGTGGCCATGCAGCCCACGAAGATGGCTCCCACCAGGACCATGACAAGGGGACCGGCGGCCGTGTCGAACACCACCACCACGCGTTCGTTGCGGGTGAACAATCCCGGCAGGTGGGTGGTGGTGTAGGCGTCGACGCTGTACAGGCGGCCGGGAATGTAGCGCAGCAGGCGCAGGGTGCCGCGCAGGGGCATGTGGATGCGGTGGTAGTCGCGGGGGGAGAGATAGAGGGTGGCGAAGCATCCATGCCGCGCCAGCACGTCCTGCCAATCCCGGTCCGTAAGGGAAGCAGAGCCGGCGTTTCCCGCTGCGGTCTTGCCAAAGTCCAGGCCGGAACCCAACAGGGCCTCCAGGGTGTAGTCCAGGCCCTTGGCCTGCAGCAGGCGCCCCGCCTGCAAGAACCCGCACTGGCTCACGGCGCCGTCCACGGGACAGGCGATGGTCTCGTCGCTCCCCTCGTAGCTCCGGGCCAGCGGCCGCACCCCCGGTTTCAGGGCGCGGGTGAAGAAGCTGTTGAAGTCGGGATAGTCTTCCGGGCGTTCCCGCTGTGCCTCGCCGAGATCCACGCCGTAGAGACGCACGAAGAGCCGGATCATGAGGTTCTTCAAAGGGGGCAGGCGCCAGCGCGTCAGGTGATAGACTGCGCGCGACAGGAGGTGATGGGGCAGGACGTGGAGCAACAGCAGCTTGAGGCGTTTCATGGCGGGTTCGTCTCGGGTGCTCGTGGTACTTGTCGGGGGCCGTGATTGCGGTAGCATGGTGCAAACCGCTCCAGTGTACCCGCCAGTATACCCGCAGGCGGGCCCGAAACGAGACGCACGCCATGATCGCCGAACTCTATGAACTGGCGCGGGCGGTGGGAGAGGGGCTGCAGCAACGCCGCCTCTATCTCGCCACCGCCGAATCCTGCACCGCTGGACTGGTGGCGGCCGCGCTCACCCAGGTGCCCGGCAGTTCGGGCTGGTTCGAGCGGGGGTTCGTGACCTACAGCAACGTGGCCAAGGAAGAGATGCTGGGGGTGGCGCCGGCCACCTTGCTGGATCACGGCGCCGTGAGCGAGGCGGTGGTGCGGGAGATGGCCGAGGGCGCCTTGCGCCACAGCCATGCCCAGGCGGCCCTGGCGGTGAGCGGTATCGCCGGACCCGGAGGCGGCCTGCCCGACAAGCCCGTGGGTACGGTGTGTTTCGCCTGGGCCGCCCTGGGGCTGGCGGTGCGCAGCCAGACCCGGCGCTTCGAAGGGGATCGGGAGGCGGTCCGCCGCCAGGCCGTGACCCATGCCCTGCACGGGGTGCTGGAGCTGTTGCGGGCCTGGGATCTGCCCCTTTCTGACGGGCGCCCAGGCGGGTGTGCGGGATCATGAGCGCGCGAGAGCGGGAGCAGCGTCACGATGCCGGACAGGACGAGGCCCTACGGTCTGATACCGGCGCCTCCGATTCCGTTTCCGATCGGCGGCGCTTGTTCTTCGCCCTGTGGCCCGACGAGGAATTGCGGCAGGTGCTGGCACGGCGGATCTGCCGCCATCTGCCGCGCCGCCTGGGGCGGCCCGTGCCCCTGGCCCATCTCCATCTCACCCTGGTCTTTCTCGGCAACGTGCCCGCCGCACGCATGGCCTGCATCCTGGAGGCGGGCAGCGCCGTGTCGGCACCGCCTTTCGAGTTGATCCTGGATCGCCTCGGCCACTGGCCCCGGCCGCGGGTGCTGTGGGCGGGACCTCGCCACACGCCTGCCGCCCTGTTTCATCTGGTGGGTGCCCTGCGCCGGGCGCTCATGCCCTGCGCGCTGGCGCTGGACGAGCGCCCCTTCCAGGCCCACATGACTCTGCTGCGCAAGGTGGCCCGTGCCCCCGAACCATTGGCGGAGATCGAGGACACCACCTGGCCGGTGCAGGCGTTCGCCCTCATCGAATCCCTGCCCGCGGGTGGCGGCGTGCACTATCGTCCGGTGCGGGCCTGGCCGCTGGCCGAGTCCCCGGAGGAGGGCGCGGAGCAGGGACTATGATGGCGGGGGCAAACTGTGTGATAATGGCCATGCCCTGAAAACGGGGCAAGCGATCCTTGTTTTAGTATCGATACCCGACGGCGTGCGGTGGCGGCAGGCGTAGCGGGAGGGCGTGGTTGAGATACGGTAAAGCGATTTCGGTTGACGGGGGAACGAATGGACGACAACAAGCGTAAGGCGTTGGATGCGGCGCTGAGCCAGATCGAGCGCCAGTTCGGCAAGGGCTCGGTGATGCGGATGGGCGATGCCGGCGTGGCTCGAGATGTGGAGGCGGTGTCCACCGGTTCCTTGGGGCTAGACATCGCCCTGGGTATCGGCGGCCTGCCGCGCGGCCGGGTGGTGGAGATCTACGGCCCGGAGTCCTCGGGCAAGACCACGCTCACCCTGGAGGTGATCGCCGAGGCGCAGAAACAGGGCGGCACGGCGGCCTTCGTCGATGCCGAGCATGCCCTGGATCCCATCTACGCGGAGAAGATCGGCGTCAACGTGGACGACTTGCTGGTGTCCCAGCCCGATACCGGCGAACAGGCCCTGGAGATCACGGACATGCTGGTGCGCTCCGGCGCCGTGGACGTGGTGGTGGTGGATTCGGTGGCGGCGCTCACGCCCAAGGCCGAGATCGAGGGCGAGATGGGCGACTCCCACATGGGCCTGCAGGCGCGCCTCATGTCCCAGGCGCTGCGCAAGCTCACCGCCAACATCAAGCGTTCCAACACCCTGGTGATCTTCATCAACCAGATCCGCATGAAGATCGGGGTCATGTTCGGCAATCCCGAGACTACCACCGGCGGCAACGCCCTGAAGTTCTATGCCTCGGTGCGCCTGGACATCCGCCGCACCGGCGCCATCAAGAAGGGTGACGAGATCATCGGCAACGAGACCCGCGTCAAGGTGGTGAAGAACAAGGTGGCGCCGCCCTTCAAGCAGGCGGAATTCGACATCCTCTACGGCGAGGGGATCTCCCGCGAGGGCGAGATCATCACCCTCGGCGTGCAACACGATATCATCCAGAAGTCCGGTGCCTGGTACAGCTACGGCGGGGAGCGCATCGGCCAGGGCAAGGACAACGTGCGCGAATTTCTCAAGGCCAACCCGGACATCGCCCGGGAGATCGAGGACCGCATCCGGGCCGAGGTGCTGGGCCTGCCCGTCAAGGGGGACGGCGAACTCGTTGAGGCCGAAGTCTGAAGCCCGGACGGCCACGGAGGGAGCGGCGCTGATCCGGCGCCAAGCCCTGGATCACCTGGCACGGCGCGAGCACAGCCGGGCGGAGCTGCGGGCCAAGCTCCTGCGCAAGAGGCATACCGAGGAGGAGGTGGTCCGGGTACTGGCCCAACTCCAGGGGGAGGGCCTGTTGAGCGATGCCCGTTTCGCCGAGGCCTATGTCACGGCCCGGCGCAATCGGGGCGAAGGCCCCCTGCGCATCCGGGCCGAGCTGCGCCGGCGCGGCGTGGCGGAAGAACTCATCGCCGCCCAGCTGGAAGGGCAGGACGAAGTCTGGGCCGCGGTGCTGCGCGCGGCGTGGCGCAAGCGCTTCGGCGGCAAACCACCGAGAGATTCCCAGGAACGCGCCCGGCAGGCGCGTTTTTTGCTCCAGCGGGGGTTCACCATGGCCCAGGTGATGGACCTGCTGGGGGGCGATGGCGAGGTGGAGATTGGAGCGGGCGTGCCCGGATCGGGAAGAGGACCGGGAAGAGGACCGGGAAGAGGACCGGGAAGAGGACCGGGAGGATCGGACATCGACATCGACACAGACGGTTCATGAAGACGACGAGCAGCGCGGCCCTGCGCAGCCGCTTTCTGGAATATTTCCGCCGCCACGGTCACGAGATCGTGCCCAGCTCCTCGCTGGTGCCCGCCAACGACCCCACCCTGTTGTTCACCAATGCCGGCATGGTGCAGTTCAAGGAGGTGTTCCTGGGGCTGGAGACCCGGCCCTATACCCGTGCCGCCAGCGCCCAGCGCTGCGTGCGCGCCGGCGGCAAGCACAACGACCTGGAGAACGTCGGCTATACCGCGCGCCACCACACCTTCTTCGAAATGCTGGGCAATTTCAGTTTCGGGGACTATTTCAAGCGCGAGGCCATCCACTATGCCTGGGAGTTCCTCACCCGGGAGCTGGGCATCGCACCGGAACGCCTGTGGGTGACGGTGTTCGAGGAGGACGACGAGGCCGCGGCCATCTGGCTCGAGGAGATCGGCGTGGATCCCGCCCGCTTCACGCGCATCGGCGGCGAGGACAATTTCTGGTCCATGGGGGATACCGGTCCCTGCGGGCCCTGTTCCGAGATCTTCTACGACCACGGCCCGGAAGTGGCGGGCGGCCCGCCGGGCTCGCCGGAGGCCGACGGCGACCGCTACGTGGAAATCTGGAACCTGGTGTTCATGCAATACAACCGCGACGCGCAAGGCCGGCTCACCCCCCTGCCCAAGCCTTCCGTAGACACGGGCATGGGTCTGGAACGCCTGGCGGCGGTGATGCAGGGGGTGCACAGCAACTACGAGATCGATTTGTTCCAGAATCTCATCCGTGCCGCGGCGCAGCTGGCGGGCCGGTACGAGCTGGATCATCCCTCGCTGCGGGTGATCGCCGATCACATCCGTTCCAGTGCCTTTCTCGTCGTCGACGGCGTCCTGCCCGGCAACGAGGGGCGCGGCTATGTGTTGCGGCGCATCATTCGCCGCGCCGTACGCCATGGTTACCAGCTGGGTATCCAGGAGCCCTTCTTCTACAAGCTGGTGCAGCCCCTGGCGGACGAGATGGGCGATGCCTATCCGGAGCTGCCGCGCGCCCAGGCCATGGTGGAGCGCGTGCTGCGCCTGGAGGAAGAGCGCTTCGCCGGCACCCTGGAACAGGGCATGCAGCTTCTGGAGCAGGTCATCGCCGGCCTCTCCGGCCAGGTCATTCCGGGCGAGACGGTGTTCCGGCTCTACGACACCTATGGCTTTCCCGTGGATCTCACCGCAGACATCGCCCGGGAACGGGGCCTGACCCTGGACATGGCCGGGTTCGAACGGGAGATGGCGGCACAGCGGGAACGGGCCCGAGCCGCGGGGCATTTCCAGGCGGAGTATGGATCGGAGCACGAGGCGCGCCTGGCCGTGGCCGGGGGCAGCACCTTCACCGGCTACGAGCATCTCGCCGAGTCCGGCAGCCGCATCCTCGCCCTGTTGCGTGACGGCGAACCGGTGGCGCGGTTGCTGGCCGGGGAACGCGGCGCCATCGTCCTGGACAAGACCCCGTTCTATGCCGAATCCGGCGGCCAGGTGGGTGACCGCGGCACCCTGCGTTGCGGCGACAACGTGTTCGAGGTGCAGGACACGCAGAAACACGGCACCGCCATCCTCCACTTGGGGCGGGTGGTGGAAGGTGCGTTCCGGGAAGGGGACCGCGTGCGGGCCCAGGTGGACGAGGCGGCGCGCCAGGCCACGGCTCTCAACCACAGTGCCACCCATCTGCTCCATGCCGCCCTGCGCCAAGTGCTGGGCGAGCACGTGGTGCAGAAGGGCTCCCTGGTGGCACCGGACCGCCTGCGTTTCGACTATGCCCATTTCGAGGCCCCGAGCCCGGAACAATTGGCCAGGATCGAGACCCTGGTGAACGACTGGGTCCTGGCCAACGTGCCGGTGGAGACCGTGGTGACCCGTTTCGAAGCCGCCCGCGAAATGGGGGCCATCGCCCTGTTCGGAGAGAAATACGGCGACGAGGTGCGGGTGCTCAAGATCGGCGATTTCTCCATCGAGTTGTGCGGTGGTACCCACGCCCGGCGCAGCGGCGACATCGGCCTGTTCAAGATCCTCTCCGAGGGCGGCGTCGCCGCCGGGGTGCGGCGCATCGAGGCCGTCACCGGGCGCACCGCACTGGCCTGGGCACAGGAGACCGGCCGTCGCCTGGAAGCCGTGGCGGGACTGCTCAAGGCCACCCCGGAGCAGGTGGTGGAAAAAGTGGAGCAGCTGCTGGCACGCCAGCGGGAACTGGAGAAGGAGCTGGAGCGCCTGAAGGCCAAGCTGGCCAGTGCCGCCGGCGGCAGCCTGGCGGATCGTGCCGTGACCGTGGCCGGCTGCAAGGTGCTGGCGGCGCGGCTCGAAGGCGCCGACGCCAAGACCCTGCGCAACACCCTGGACCAGCTCAAGAACAAACTCGGCAGCGCGGCGGTGGTGCTGGCCGCGGTGGCGGAGGGCAAGGTCAGCCTGGTGGCCGGGGTGACCCCGGATCTGACGGATCGGCTTCAGGCCTCGGAACTGGTGAACTTCGTCGCCCGGCAGGTGGGGGGCAAGGGCGGCGGGCGCGCGGACATGGCCCAGGCGGGGGGCAAGGATCCGGCGCCCCTGCCCGCGGCCCTGGAGGCGGTACCCGGCTG
>WFNO01000061.1 GCA_015488555.1 Gammaproteobacteria bacterium | reverse complement strand
TGGGTTGAGGAGGCGGACAGCGCGGGGCTCACCGACTTCTACGGCCTGCAGGCGCTCGCCTGCCGGGCCATGCTGGAAGGCGGCGAATGCCTCGTGCGGCTGCGCCCGCGCCGCCCCGAGGACGGCCTGTCGGTGCCGCTCCAGCTGCAACTGCTGGAACCCGAGCATCTGCCTCTTGAGCTGAACACGGAGGCGCCCAACGGCAACCGGATCCGCGCCGGCATCGAGTTCGACCGGCTGGGCCGGCGCGTCGCCTACCACCTCTATCGCGTCCACCCGGAGGACGGCGCGTTGAGTCCGTCCGGTGTGGCCGACATGGAAACCGTGCGGGTGCCGGCCTCCGAGATCATCCATCTGTTCCGGCCCCTGCGGCCGGGACAGATCCGGGGCGAGCCCTGGCTCTCGAGGGCGCTGGTCAAGCTCAACGAGCTCGACCAGTACGACGACGCCGAACTGGTGCGCAAGAAGACCGCCGCCATGTTCGCCGGCTTCATCACCCGCCAGAGCCCGGAGGACAACCTCATGGGCGAAGGCGAGGCGGATGCCGCCGGCGTGGCGCTGGCCGGACTCGAGCCCGGGACCCTGCAGATCCTAGAGCCCGGCGAGGACGTCAAGTTTTCCGATCCGGCCGACGTGGGCGGTTCCTATTCGGAGTTCCTGCGCACCCAGTTCCGCGCGGTGGCCGCCGCCATCGGCCTCACCTACGAGCAGCTGACCGGGGACCTCACCAGCGTGAACTACTCCAGCATCCGCGCGGGACTGCTGGAGTTCCGGCGCCGCTGCGAGGCGATCCAGCATGGCGTGATCGTGCACCAGTTCTGCCGCCCGGTCTGGCGGGCCTGGATGGAACAGGCGGCGCTCTCCAGGGCGCTGCCGTTGCCCGACTTCACTCGCAGGCAGCGGGAGTATCTCGCCTGCAAGTGGATCCCGCAGGGCTGGCAGTGGGTGGATCCCGAGAAGGAGTTCAAGGCGCTGCTCACCGCCATCCGCGCAGGGCTCATGAGCCGTTCCGAGGCGATTTCCGCCTTCGGCTACGACGCCGAGGACGTGGATCGCGAGATCGCCGCGGACAATCAGCGCGCCGACAAGCTGGGACTGGTGTTCGACTCCGATCCCCGGCGGACCCAGGGCGCCGCTGCCCGCAATCCCTCGCAAGGACCCAACAACCCGTGAACCCGTTGCCTCACATTGCCGCGCGGCTGTTCAACACGCCGCTGCTGATTCATCGCGCCAAGCTGGACGCAATCCTCGCCGTGCTGGGCCCGCGCGTCGGCTGGCCGGAAGCCAAGAGCGCCGCGCCCGTACCAGCGCCGCGAATGCCGTCCGTCTCCCGACAGAGCGACATCGCCGTGATCCCGATCCACGGGACCCTGGTGCGCCGTGCGCTGGGGCTGGAGGCAGCATCGGGGCTTACCAGCTACCAGGAGATCGGGAATCAAATTGGCCGGGCGATAACGGATCCGGCGGTGGCCGGCATTGTGCTGGACATCGACAGCCCGGGCGGCGAGGCCGGCGGCGTGTTCGAACTGGCCGAGCGCATCCGCGCCGCCACGCATGACAAGCCCGTCTGGGCCGTAGCCAACGACCAGGCCTTCTCCGCCGCCTACGCGCTGGCGGCAGCAAGCGAGGAGGTATTCGTCACCCGCACCGGCGGCGTCGGATCCATCGGCGTCATCGCCATGCACGCCGACCAGTCGCGAAAGGACGAGCAGGACGGCTACCGCTTCACTGCCATCTACGCCGGAAGCCACAAGAACGACTTCAGCCCCCACGCGCCGCTCACAGATGAGGCCCGCGCCGCGCTGCAGGCCGAGGTGGATCGCCTCTACGGCATCTTCACCGAGTCGGTGGCCCAGCACCGGGGGCTCACTGTCGAGGCGGTGCGGGATACCCAAGCGCGGCTCTACTTCGGCGGTGACGCGGTGGCCGCGGGGCTCGCCGACCGGGTCGGCACCCTGCGTGACGCCGTCGCGGCCATGCGCGCGGAACTCGATCCCCCGATTCACACGAACTTACCCCAACCCCAGGAGGCACCGACCATGGAGCACCATGACCCTGATACCGCTGCTTGCGAGCCTGTGGCAGCGGATCCGACTGAACCGGAAGAAACGCGGATCGCCGCGGCGGTAGAGGCCGCCCGCGCCGATGCCCGCGCCATCGCCGATCTCTGCCTGCTCGCCGGTTGCCCGGAGAAAACGGCGGGCTTTCTCGCACAAGGGCTGACCCAGGAGGCGGTGCGCGAGGCCTTGCTCGAGTACCGCGCCAAAGCGCCCGAGATCGCCAGCCATATCGACCCGCAGCGTACGAGCCCTGCCGCGAGTCTTGATGACAATCCCGTCGTAGCCGCCGCCCGCCAGCGCGCGGCCAAGGAGGTATGAGATGCCCGTGATCACCGAAGGCATGAACCTCGGGGACCTACTCAAGTACGAGGCCCCCAATCTCTATTCCCGCGACCAGGCCACCGTCCTGGCGGGCCAGAACCTCGCCCTGGGCGCGGTGGTGGGCATTGTCTCCGCCACCGGCAAGGTGAAGGCGCTGGACCCCGCGGCCACCGACGGCAGCCAGACCGCCGCAGGCATCTTGCTGGAGCCGGTGGACGCCACTGCTGGCGATCGTGACGACGGCCTTGTGCTCGCCCGTCACGCCATCGTCGCCGATCACGCCCTCGTGTGGCCCGCCGGGATCACCAACGCCGAGAAGGCCGCCGCCATCGCGGAGCTGAAGGCCATCGGCATCCTCGTTCGCAAAGGAGTCTGACCATGGCCATGAACAATCCGTTTGAGTCGCCGGCCTTCTCGATGACGGCGCTGACCGCCGCCATCAACCTGCTACCCAACAACTACGGCCGGCTGGAGCAGATGGGCCTGATGCCCGAGAAGCCGGTGCGCTTCCGCTCCATCGCGGTGGAGGAGAAGAACGGCGTGCTGACCCTGCTGCCGACGCTCCCAGTCGGCGCCCCGGGCACCGTGGGCAAGCGCGGCAAGCGGGCCCTTCGCACCTTCACCATTCCGCACATCCCCCACGACGACGTGGTGCTGCCCGAGGAGGTCCAGGGCGTGCGCGCCTTCGGCTCC
The DNA here is from genome assembly GCA_015488555.1 of Gammaproteobacteria bacterium. Lineage (GTDB taxonomy): Bacteria > Pseudomonadota > Gammaproteobacteria > SZUA-140 > SZUA-140 > S012-109. Next base: position 2,753 of record WFNO01000061.1, on the reverse strand, counting down.
GAGTCCGAGGTGCAGACCCTCGCCCAGGTGATGGCCGAGCATCTGCAAACCATGCGCAACAAGCACGCCATCACCCTCGAGCATCTGCGCATGGGGGCGCTCAAGGGCGTGATCCTGGACGCCGACGGCTCCACGCTCTACGACCTGTACCAGGAGTTCGGCATCACCCCGAAGGTGGTCAACTTCAACCTTGGCAACGCCAACACCGACGTCAAGAAGAAGTGCCTCGACATCAAGCGCCACCTGGAGGACAACCTCAAGGGCGAGCGCATGACCGGCATCCATTGCCTGGTCTCCGAGGAGTTCTTCGACGCGCTCACCTCGCACCCCAAGGTGGAGAAGGCCTACGAGCGCTGGCAGGACGGTGCGGCCCTGCGCAGCGACATGCGTGCGGGCTTCACCTTCGCCGGCATCACCTTCGAGGAGTACCGCGGCCAGGCGGTGGACGCCGACGGCAACACCCGCCGCTTCATCGCCGCGGGCGAAGGCCACTGCTTCCCGCTCGGCACGGTGGACACCTTCGCCACCTATTTCGCGCCGGCGGACTTCAACGAGACCGCCAACACCCTCGGCCGGCCGCTGTACGCCAAGCAGGAGCCGCGCAAGTTCGACCGGGGCACCGACCTGCACACCCAGAGCAACCCGCTGCCCATGTGCCACCGGCCCGGCGTGCTGGTGAAAGTAACGGCGTGAGCAGTAAGCAGGGACCCCGCGTAGCGGGGATGCGCACGTCCGCGAACGCCGTCGCCCGCCGCATCGCGGATGCTCAACTTGCCACCGAGCGGTGTGTGGCGGGCGGGGCGTAAGGCTGTGACTGTCGATCTCGAGTCGCTGTATGACGCGGCAAGTGCTGCCGGCCTGCTCACCGAGGTGATCGTCAGCGGCGTGACCGTCATGGCCGAGTTCCGGGCACCGGATGAGCCCGTGCTTGACGGGCTCGCGCTCTCCACCGAGTACGCCATCCGCTACCCGGCATCACGCCTGCCGGGTCTTTCCGCCGGCGACACGGTGCAGATCGCTGGCCGCGCCTACCAGGTGCGCGAGGTCCACGCCCTCGGCGACGGCACCGAACGCCGGGCCACGCTGACCCGTCTCTGAACCCGCCATGCCCAATTCCATCCGCGAGCAGATCCTGCAAGCGGCGGTGAGCCGTATTGCCGCGAGTCTCGCGCCCCTGGGCGCCGAGGTGCACCGCTCGCCCACGGTGGCGCTGACCCGCGAGCAGGCGCCCGCGGTGGTCGTCTTCCCCGAGAGCGACGAGGTGATCGACCGGCCCAACGACCGGGTCGAGCGGGAGCTGGTGATCCGGGTGGTGGCGCTGGCCCGCGCGGTACCGCCGGCAGCGCCGGAGACCGAGGCCGACGCGCTGCTGGTCGCGGCCCACGCGGCGCTCATGGAAGACCCGGGCCTGAACGGCCTCGCGATTGCGATGCTCGAGATCGACTGTGAGTGGGAGGTGGAGGACGCCGACGGCACAGTCGCTGCCATCCCCGCCCGCTACGCGATCCGCTACCGCACCCGTGTCCATGACCTCACCCAGAGAGGATGAAACCCCATGAAGATCGAACTGCTGAAATCCCACACCCATGCGGGCAAGCGCCATTCGCCCGGGGAGTGCCTCGACCTCGATGAGACCTCGGCAAAGTGGCTGATCGACCTCAAGGTCGCCAAGGCGGCACCCTCCGAGCTCATCAAACAACCTTCGCGTAAAGGAGACTGACCATGGCCTATTTTTCCGGACAGGGGCGCGTCTACATCGGCGCCCGTGACGCCGCCGGCAACCCGCAGGGGCTGAGCTACGTGGGCAACGTGCCCGAACTGAAGGTGTCGCTGTCGGTGGAGACCCTGGAGCACCAGGAGTCCACCAGCGGCCAGCGGCTCACCGACCTGCAGCTGATCAAGACCAAGAAGGGCGAGTTCTCCTGCACGCTGGAGGAGCTGGTGCCGGTCAACCTGGAGCTGGCCCTCTACGGCACCACCACCCAGGTCGCCGCGGGCACGGTCACCGGCGAGGCGCTGCCCAACCCGGTCACCCCGGGCAGTCTCTATCTGCTGGCGCAGCAGAACGTCTCCTCGGTGGTGGTCCGGGACTCGTCCGCCACGCCCCAGACGCTGCCGCCCACCCAGTACACGGTCAACGCCAAACACGGCTCCATCGTGATCAATGATGCCACCACCGGCGGTCCCTACACCGAACCCTTTACGGTGGATTACGCCTACGGTACCGCCCAAAGCACCGCCATGTTTACCCAGCCGCTGCCCGAGCGCTGGGTACGCTTCGAAGGGCTCAACACCGCCGACGGCAACCGCGAGGTGGTGATCGACCTCTACCGAGTCGCCATCAACCCGGCGAACGAACTCTCGGTGATCACCGACGAGCTGCTCAAGTTCGAGCTTTCGGGCCAAGTGCTCGCCGATACCCTGAAGCCCGCCGCCGGCGACCTCGGCCAGTTTGGCCGCATCGTGCTCCTGTGAGGGGTCTCATGACAAATTCGTCGGGAACGAATTTGGACAGCCGACAGGCTGGCCCCGAAGGGGCGGACTCCATGGACGGAGTCCGCAACGAATTGAACATCCTCGCGCCGGAGCCGATCGTGGTGGTGATCGCCGGCAGCCGGATCGAAATCACCCCGCTGCGCGTGGGCGAGTTCCCGGCCATGCTCCGGGCCATCCGGCCTTTCGCCGAGCAGCTGGCGGGCGAGCCGGACTGGCTCGCGCTGCTGGCCGAGCACGGCGAGGCGCTGCTCGACGCC
>WFNO01000060.1 GCA_015488555.1 Gammaproteobacteria bacterium | reverse complement strand
CGGATGGCCCAGTCCCGGATGGCCCAGTCCTGGATGGTCCAGTCCGGCCCGGGCGGGCGGCGCGTGACGCCCGAGGCGTCATGGCGACCGCACCCCAATCATTGTCTGGATGAACATCGGGAGGCCTCTCGAAGCAGTCATGGCCAAGAAAGAAGAAAAAGACCTGATCGTCGGTCTCGACATCGGTACCTCCAAGGTGGTGGCCATCGTCGGCGAGGTGACGGATGACGAGCACATCGAGATCGTCGGCATCGGCAGCCATCCTTCACGGGGGCTCAAGAAGGGCGTGGTGGTCAACATCGAGTCCACCGTGCAGTCCATCCAGCGCGCGGTGGAGGAGGCCGAGCTGATGGCCGGCTGCGAGATCCATTCGGTCTATACCGGGATCGCCGGCAGCCATATCCGCAGCCTCAATTCCACCGGCATCGTGGCCATCCGCGACCAGGAGGTCACCGCCAGCGACGTGGAGCGGGTCATCGATGCCGCCCGCGCCGTGGCCATCCCCGCCGATCAGCGCATTCTGCACGTGCTGCCCCAGGAGTTCATCATCGACAACCAGGAGGGGATCCTGGAGCCCATCGGCATCTCCGGGGTGCGGCTGGAGGCCAAGGTGCACCTGGTGACGGGGGCGGTGAGCGCCGCCCAGAACATCACCAAGTGCGTGCGCCGCTGCGGGCTGGAGGTGGACGACATCATCCTCGAACAGTTGGCCTCCAGCTATTCGGTGCTCACCGAGGACGAGAAGAGCCTGGGCGTATGCCTGGTGGACATCGGCGGGGGGACCACCGACATCGCCGTGTTCACCGACGGTTCCATCCGCCACACGGCGGTGATCCCCATCGCCGGCGACCAGGTCACCAACGACATCGCCGTGGCCTTGCGCACCCCCACCCATCACGCCGAGGAGATCAAGATCAAGTACGGCTGCGCCCTGGCCCAGCTCGCCAATCCCGATGACACCATCGAGGTGCCGGGCGTGGGGGACCGCCCGCCGCGGCGGCTGGCGCGCCAGACCCTCGCCGAGGTGGTGGAGCCGCGCTACGAGGAACTGTTCACGCTCATCCAGGCGGAACTGCGGCGCAGCGGTTTCGAGGACCTGGTGGCCGCCGGGGTGGTGATGACCGGCGGCAGTTCCAAGATGGAAGGCGTCATCGAGCTGGCGGAGGAGGTGTTCCACATGCCGGTGCGCCTGGGGCTGCCGCAGAACATCTCCGGCCTGGCGGACGTGGTGCGCAATCCCATCCATGCGACCGGGGTGGGTTTGTTGTTGTATGGCTTTCAACAGCGGGGCGAGAAAAAGCCGCAACCGCAAGTGGGAGGTGGCTTCAAGGGTATCTGGGAAAGAATGAAAAGTTGGTTCCAAGGCAATTTCTGAACGGCAATGGGGTACGAAGACGGTACCGCAGGACATCAACCATCGAGAATAGGAGGAGGAGACACATGTTCGAACTGATGGACTCGTACAGCCAGAATGCGGTGATCAAGGTCATCGGCGTCGGCGGTGGCGGCGGCAACGCGGTGCAGCACATGGTGGCGGCCAACATCGACGGCGTGGACTTCATCTGCGCCAACACCGACGCCCAGGCGCTCAAGAACTCCGCCGCCCGCACCACCCTGCAACTGGGCAGTAACATCACCAAGGGGCTGGGAGCTGGCGCCAATCCGGACATCGGGCGCCAGGCCGCACTCGAGGACCGCGAGCGCATCATGGAGGTGCTGGAGGGGGCGGACATGGTGTTCATCACCGCCGGCATGGGCGGCGGCACCGGTACCGGGGGCGTGCCGGTGGTGGCCAAGATCGCCAAGGAGATGGGCATCCTCACCGTGGCCGTGGTCACCAAGCCCTTCCCCTTCGAGGGTCGCAAGCGCATGGAGATCGCCGAGCAGGGCATCCAGGAACTGACCGAATACGTGGACTCCCTGATCACCATCCCCAACGAGAAGCTGCTCATGGTGTTGGGCAAGAACATCTCCCTGCTGGATGCCTTCAAGGCCGCCAACGACGTGCTGCTGGGCGCCGTGCAGGGCATCGCCGAGCTCATCACCCGCCCGGGGCTCATCAACGTGGACTTCGCCGACGTGCGCACGGTGATGGCGGAGATGGGCATGGCCATGATGGGTTCGGGCTGCGAGCGGGGCGAGAACCGTGCCCGCGAGGCGGCCGAGGCGGCCATCAACAGCCCGCTGCTGGAGGACGTGGACCTGGCGGGCGCCCATGGCATCCTGGTGAACATCACCGCCGGCATGAGTCTCACCATCGGCGAGTTCGAGGAGGTGGGCAACACGGTCAAGGAGTTCGCCTCCGAGGACGCCACGGTGGTGGTGGGGACCGTGATCGATCCGGAGATGAGCGACGAGCTGCGGGTCACGGTGGTGGCCACCGGCCTGGGGCGCGAGCGTAGCGTCCAGGAAGAGCCGCCCATGCAGCTGGTGACCCAGAAGGCGGTGGCCGGGGGCGGCGGCGACATCGACTACACGCGTCTGGAGCGGCCCACGGTGATTCGCAACCAGATGGCGGCCGAACAGGGCCTGCAGGACGGCACCGACCTGGATTTCCTCGACGTCCCGGCTTTTCTGCGCCGCCAGGCGGACTGAACGCGCGGCGGTGGCCGGTGGCGCGGTGTGACGCCGTTCCTAGGCAGGGCCTCGGGGGCTGTGCTAAGATGCGGCCGGATTCCTGCCCCACGAGTGCCTGCCGGATGCCGGTCGTGTCAGGCGGTCCCGCCGGTGGGGGTTCAGGTATCGCCAGGGGAACGGGCGCGCCGGGCCAGGCGCAACAGGCTGGCACGCAGCTCCGGCTGTTCCACGCCCGCGGCCAGGGAGGCGATGAGCGCCGCCGTCTCCGGTGTCAGGCGCAGGGGGATGACAGGCGCCCGCCGTGCCGGTGTGGTGTCTTCCCCTCCCTTGGTTACGGGAGTGGATGGAGGAGGGCGGACCTTGATCTCGATGGCCCGCAGGTCCACCAGGCCGTCGCGGCGCAGGTTCTGGAGCAGGTCCGGCAGCCGGTAGCGCAGCAGGGTGGCATGGGCGGCGCTGGCCGCGTGCAGCACCAGCCGGCCGTCGCGGCAGTCGGCCACCTGGCAGTGATCTTGCAAGTTGGCGGGCAGATGGGCGCGCACGCGCGCCTGCAAGCGCTGCAGCCGGCGGCAATGGGCCTGCAGGCGGGCATAAGGGCCGTTTTCCGCCTCGAGCCAGTGCTGCAAGGGTCGGGGTCCGCGTTCGGGTCGTGTCCTGCGCGATGTCCTGGACATGGAAGAAGATCCGGATCTGTCCCCGCCGCTCGGGGGAACCGCGGGCGGTTCAGCGGCGCGGGCGTGGTGTCGACAACCTACAACAAAACACGATCACATACCACCGGTCATGAACATCATCTTGATCACCAAGAAATCGCACACCGCGGGCAGTCTGCGCCTGGGGCCGGGACAATCGCTGGCCCTGGTGCTCGCCGTGCTGGTGCTCCTGCCGGGGGTCATGCTCGCCGGCGGTTATCTGCTCGGCCAATACCGGGCCGAACAGGAAGTGCTGCCGCGTGAATGGGCGGCGGAGATGCAGCGCCAGCGCCAGCAGATCGCCGAGGTGACACGCAAGGCCCGGGAAGACATGAACGGCCTGGCGGTGCGCCTGGGTCAGCTCCAGGCCCAGGTGGTGCGACTCAACGCCCTGGGCCGGCGCCTGGTGGAGGCGGGCCGCCTGGACGCCGCCGAATTCGATTTCAGCCGACCGCCCGCCCAAGGCGGGCCGGGAAGCGATCCATCGCTGGGCAGCCCCCTGGATCCTCCGGATTTCCTGCAGGCCCTGGAGGACTTGGCGGCCGAACTCAGCGACCGGGAGCGCAAGCTGCAGGCCATGGAGGCCATCTTCATGAGCCGCGGCCTGCAGGAGGAGGTCCTTCCCGCCGGCCGTCCCATCCGCAAGGGCTGGATCTCGTCCTATTTCGGCATGCGCACCGATCCTTTCACCGGCTTGCGGGAGTTCCACAAAGGCATGGACTTCGCTGGCAAGCTGGGCAGCGACGTGGTGGCCGTGGCCGGCGGCGTGGTGACCTGGGCGGGTGAGCGTTACGGCTACGGCCGCCTGGTGGAGATCAATCATGGCAACGGCTATGTGACCCGTTACGGCCACAACCAGAAACTCCTGGTACGGGTGGGCGACGTGGTCACCAAGGGGCAGACCATCGCCCTCATGGGTTCCAGCGGCCGTTCCACCGGCCCCCACGTCCACTTCGAGGTGCATTACAAAGGCCGGGTGGTGAACCCCGCCCGTTATCTCGCCGCCCGCTGAGCGGTGCCCCGGCCCGCCGTTGCAAAATCCCGCCCGCAACGCCATATCCCTCCCGGATACATACCGGATACCCACCGGATACATCCAGGCCGTTTCCGGATCTCCTGGAACCTTGCCGGCCCCGCCCGGGGAAGGCCCCCCAAAGATTTCAGAAAGGTTCGGAGCGCGGTGCGTCGGGCCGCTGCTTTTCCCGCGGCGGGAAGGTGGCAGTATAATGACCCCTTTTATCGTGTTTCTTAATTGAGCGAGGCATACCTTAACTCGATGGTCGCAAACCTGTTCAGCAAGATCTTCGGCAGCCGCAACGACCGGTTGCTGAAACGCATGTGGGCGGTGGTGGAGCGGATCAACGCCCTGGAGGAATCCGTCGCCGGCCTCACCGACGAGGCCCTGCGCGCCAAGACCGAGGAGTTCCGCCAGCGGCTCGCCGATGGCGCCACCCTGGACGACCTGCTGCCGGAGGCCTTCGCCGTGGTGCGCGAAGCGGGCAAGCGGGTGCTCGACATGCGCCACTTCGACGTCCAGCTCATCGGCGGCATGGTCCTGCACGAAGGCAAGATCGCCGAGATGCGCACCGGCGAGGGCAAGACCCTGGTGGCCACGCTGGCCGCCTACCTGAACGCCCTGCCGGGCCAGGGCGTGCACGTGGTGACGGTCAACGACTATCTGGCGCGGCGCGATGCCCAGTGGATGGGCAAGCTCTACGAGTTTCTGGGGCTCACCACCGGCGTCATCGTCTCCGGGCAGAGCACGGAGGAGAAACGCGCCGCCTATGCCGCCGACATCACCTACGGCACCAACAACGAATTCGGCTTCGACTACCTGCGCGACAACATGGCCTTCCGCAAGGAGGACAAGGTGCAGCGCGGCCTGCACTATGCCATCGTCGACGAAGTGGACTCCATCCTCATCGACGAGGCGCGCACGCCCCTCATCATCTCCGGCCCCGTGGACGACAAGTCCGATCTCTACGTCAAGATCGACAAGCTCATTCCTAGGCTCAAGCCGCAGGAGGAGGAAGGCGGGCCCGGCGACTACACCGTGGACGAGAAGGCGCGCCAGGTCTATCTCACCGAGGAGGGCCACCAGCACGTGGAGGAGTTGCTGGTGGAGGCCGGCCTGCTCAAAGAGGGCGAGAGCCTCTACGACGCCGCCAACATCACCCTCATGCACCACCTCAACGCCGCGCTGCGGGCCCACGCCCTGTATCACCGCGACGTGGACTACATCGTGCAGAACAACGAAGTGGTGATCGTGGACGAGTTCACGGGCCGTACCATGCCCGGGCGGCGCTGGTCCGAGGGCCTGCACCAGGCCATCGAGGCCAAGGAAGGGGTGCCCATCCAGAACGAGAACCAGACCCTGGCCTCCATCACCTTCCAGAACTATTTCCGGCTCTACGAGAAGCTCGCCGGCATGACCGGTACCGCCGATACCGAGGCCTATGAGTTCCAGCAGATCTACGGCCTGGAGGTGGTGGTCATCCCCACCCACAAGCCCATGATCCGCGAGGATCTGCCGGACCTGGTCTATCTCACCGCCAAGGACAAGTTCCAGGCCATCGTCGAGGACATCAAGGACTGCCACGCCCGCGGCCAGCCGGTGCTGGTGGGCACCACCTCCATCGAGACTTCCGAGTACCTGTCCAAGCTGCTGCGCAAGGAGAAGATCAAGCACCAGGTGCTCAATGCCAAGCACCACGAGAAGGAGGCCCAGATCGTCGCCCAGGCGGGCATGCCCGGTGCGGTGACCATCGCCACCAACATGGCCGGCCGCGGGACCGACATCGTGCTCGGCGGCAGCCTGGAGGCGGAACTGGCGGCGCTCAAGAACCCCACCCCCGAAAAGATCGAACAGGTGCGGGCGGACTGGCAGAAGCGCCACGAACAAGTGGTGGCCAGTGGCGGCCTGCACATCATCGGCACCGAGCGCCACGAGTCGCGGCGCATCGACAACCAGTTGCGTGGCCGTGCCGGACGCCAGGGCGATCCCGGCTCCAGCCGCTTCTATTTGTCCCTGGAGGACAATCTCATGCGCATCTTCGCCTCCGAACGGGTGGGGGCGTTGATGCAGAAACTGGGCATGCAGGAGGGCGAGGCCATCGAACACCCCTGGGTCACCAAGGCCATCGAGAACGCCCAGCGCAAGGTGGAGGGCCACAACTTCGACATCCGCAAGCAGTTGCTGGAATACGACGACGTGGCCAACGACCAGCGCAAGGTCATCTACCAGCAGCGCAACGAGCTGATGGAGGCCGAGGACATCTCCGACACCATCAAGGTGTTGCGCGAGGAGGTGGTCAACGAACTCATCGACCAGTACATCCCGCCCCAGAGCCTGGAGGAGCAATGGGACGTGCCGGGCCTGGAGAAGGCCCTGGAACAGGAACTCGGCCTGCAATTGCCCATCGCCCGCTGGCTGGAAGAGGACGACAGCCTGCACGAGGAGACCCTGCGCCAGCGCATCCTCGAGGCCCTGGAACAGGCCTATGCCGAGAAGGAGGCCCTGGCGGGGTCCGCCGTGATGCGCGACTTCGAGAAGGCCGTCATGCTGCAGGTGCTGGACAGCAACTGGAAGGATCACCTGGCGGCCATGGACCACCTGCGCCAGGGCATCCACCTGCGCGGTTATGCCCAGAAAAATCCCAAGCAGGAATACAAGCGCGAGGCCTTCGAGATGTTCAGCGCCATGCTGGACAACATCAAGCGCGAGGTCATCGGCATCCTGTCCCGGGTGCAGGTCCGGGCCGCGGAAGACGTGGAGGCGGTGGAGGAACAGCGCCGCTCGCGAGCCCCGCGCCAGTACCGCCATCCCCAGGCCTCTGCCCTGGGCGGTGAGGCGCCCGAGGCGGCGGAAGAACCCCGCCGGCCGGTGGTGCGCGAAGGCCGTAAAATCGGCCGCAACGAGCCTTGCCCTTGCGGTTCGGGCAAGAAGTACAAGCACTGCCACGGCCGGCTCAATTGAGCCATGGCCGTGGGCCTGGAATCCCCGCCGCCGCTGGCACCCGTGACCGGTGTGCGGCTGGCGGCCGCCGCCGCCGGCATCAAGAAAGACGGGGCTTTGGATCTGGCCCTGCTGGAACTCGCGCCCGGCAGCCAGGTGGCGGCCCTGTTCACGCGCAACGCCTTTTGCGCCGCGCCCGTGATCCTGGCGCGGCGCCACCTGCAGCGCACCGCCCCCCGCTATCTGCTCGTCAATTCCGGTAACGCCAACGCCGGCACCGGCGAGCAGGGGCTGGCCGACGCCCGCGCCTGCTGCCAGGCGGTGGCCCGGGCGGCGGGCTGTGCCCCGGAGGCGGTGCTGCCCTTCTCCACCGGCGTCATCGGCGAACCCCTGCCGCTGGCCGCGCTCACGGGGGCGATCCCGGATCTGGTCCGGACGCTGGATGCAGATGGCTGGCTGGCGGCCGCGCGGGCCATCATGACCACCGACACCGTGCCCAAGGGGGCGAGCCGCCGCTTCGAGCTGGACGGCCGGCCGGTGACCCTCACCGGCATCGCCAAGGGGGCCGGCATGATCCGCCCCGACATGGCCACCATGCTGGTCTTCCTGGCCACCGACGCGGCGCTGGCGCCGGCGCAGTTGCACGCCTGCCTGCAGGACGCCGTGGCACGGACCTTCCATTGCATCACCGTGGACGGCGACACCTCCACCAACGATGCCTGCGTGCTGGCCGCCACCGGCGGCAGCGGGGTTGCCGTACCGGCGGGCAGTGCGGCGCAGCGGCGTTTCCAGGAAGAACTGGAGGCGCTGTGCGGGGAACTGGCCCGGGCCGTCGTGCGCGACGGTGAGGGTGCCACCAAGTTCATCACCGTGGAGGTGCGCGGCGGGCGCACGGAAGCCGAGTGCCGGCAGGTCGCCTTCGCCGTGGCCGAGTCACCTCTGGTGAAGACCGCCTGCTTCGCCGGCGACCCCAACTGGGGGCGCATCCTGGCGGCGGTGGGCCGCGCCGGTCTTCCGCAACTGGACATCGCCGCGGTGCGCATCCATCTGGGGCAGGTGTGTCTGGTACGCGACGGCGGCCGGGCGCCGGAATACGAAGAGGCCCAGGGTGCCGCGGCCATGGCCGGCCCGGAGATCCACATCCGCATCGAGCTGGGGCGGGGACAGGCCTGCACGCGGATCTGGACCTGCGATCTTTCCTACGACTACGTGCGCATCAACGCCGAGTATCGAACTTGACCAGATATCAGATCTCAGATCTCAGATATCAGACAATGGGTGAGGGGGTCGCTGGATGGAAGGTGCGATCGGTGAGGGAAAGCCGGAAGG
>WFNO01000059.1 GCA_015488555.1 Gammaproteobacteria bacterium | reverse complement strand
TCTTCCCGGCCGATGATGACCTTGAAACGGGAGCGCGGGCGCAGATGGCGCCCCACCTTCAGGAGCATGATGTCGTCCAGTTCGTAGTCCCGTTTGCCGCGCGCTTGCCACAGATCCGCCAGCTTGGCGCTGTATTGTTCATTGGTGAGGAAGCAGCAGCCGCCGGCGGGTTGGGCGTAGTCGTGCAATCCATAGCGTTCGGCCAGCGCCATCTGCGGCTTGCGCGTGCGGCCGCTCAGATCGAGCAGTTTCTCCCGGTCCACCCAGCCCCGTTGCTCGGGGATGGTGGGGGGCAGGAGTTTGGCGCTCAGGGGGCGCAGCAACAGGCCGCCCGCTCCGGATTCCCGCGCCACCACGGGCATGGTGTCGCGCCGCTGGGACATGGGCCGCTGGCCCACCACCTCGCCGGTGATGATGAAATCGAAGCCGTTTGCCTCCATCCATTCCCGGGCCTTGCGCACCATGAAGCCCTTGCAGTCCAGGCAGGGATTGAGGTGGGCCCCGTAGCCGTGCTTGGGATTGATCACCACCTGCTTGTATTCCTCGATGACCTCGATGATGTGCAGCTTGATGCCCAGCTTCTCCGCCACCCACAGGGCGTTGTTGCGCTTGGGGCGCGCACGGTCCTTGCGCCGGATGGCATGGGTATGGCCTTCGACGCAAAAGCCGGTGTAGAAATTGATTCCTTCCACGTGAATGCCCTGATCCAGGATCAGGCGGGCGGCCAGCATGGAATCGAGGCCGCCGGAGATCAGGGCCACCGCTTTGCGTGGTGTGGTCATGGAGTCGAGTCGCTCGGATCGCCTGGAACGTATCGCCTGGGGAAGGCGCGTATGTTAACAAAAATGAGGGCGGTAGAAAATCAAGTAGCGATCATGGTCCGATGACCGGCTGGAACGGGATGATGCGCAGGGGCCAGGGAGTGCGGACCGGCTCAATGCAGGTTCGAGCCGCCATCCTCGTGCTGGCCGCCGCCGGGCCCCGCGTGCAACGGTTGCGCATCGGTGAGGTCCTGGATCACCTGATAGGCGCTGCGGCAGCCGGTCTCGCGCCACAGTTCGAAGGCCTGTAGAGGAGAGAGCGACGCCTGACTGCCTTGCAGGGCGCGCATGGCCTGCAGGATGTCCATGAGGGAGACGAACTCGCGGGCCAGATCGGCATAGACCGAGGCCATTTGCGTGGGCGTCAATTCTGCGGTCTGGGAATAGGCCACCCGTCCCAGTTCCACGAAATAGCTGACCTTCACCATGCGGCGTTCCGCCTGCTGCGGGAACAGCCCCGAGAACAGCAGGCAGTGGTCACCCACCTCCTTGAGCTTCTCGCGGCGATTGCGTTCGCTGGCGGAGACCCCTTCCAGGTAGTCCATGGCCAACACCCGCGCCAGCATGTGCGGTTGATTGGCGAAGCGCATGAGCAGAAAGACCAGATAACTCTCCAGTTCCTCCTTGAGGATGCAGCCGCTGGCCGATTCCGCTTCGCTGACCAGGGCGTGCCATTGGGCGGTGGATGTGGGATGTACGACGAGTTCGGACATGACGGCTCCTTACGACTACTGCATCGGCAAGCCGGGGTTTCTGCTTGAATACGCGGCAGGGACGGGGGCGGAATGCCGGTCCCATGCTGATGCGGGGCTTGCGCAATTTCATCTTAGTGCCGGATAAGCATTTGATTCAACGAAGGGATCCATAGTAAATTGGATACTTTGTTGCGGGCGGCGTGCGATACGGGGCGCCGTCCGGATGTCTTCCGAATATGAGCGAAGCGCAAGCCCATCTCCACACCTTCCAGGGTCTGATCCTGGCCTTGCAGCGCTACTGGAGCGAGCAGGGCTGCGTACTGTTGCAACCCTATGACATGGAGGTGGGAGCCGGCACCTTTCATCCCGCCACCTTCCTGCGCGCCATCGGGCCGGAACCCTGGAGTGCGGTCTACGTGCAGCCCTCGCGGCGCCCCACCGACGGCCGTTACGGGGAGAATCCCAACCGCCTGCAGCATTATTACCAGTTGCAGGTGGTGATCAAACCCTCTCCCCTGGATCTGCAGGAACGCTATCTGGGATCCTTGCAGGCTCTGGGAATCGATCCCCTGGTGCACGACATCCGATTCGTGGAGGACGACTGGGAATCGCCCACCCTGGGGGCCTGGGGGCTGGGTTGGGAGGTATGGCTCAACGGCATGGAGGTCACCCAGTTCACCTATTTCCAGCAGGTGGGCGGGCTCGACTGCGAGCCCGTGACCGGGGAGATCACCTACGGCCTGGAACGCATCGCCATGTATCTCCAGGGGGTGGAAAGCATCTTCGATCTGGTCTGGACCGATGGCCCGCTGGGCACGGTCACCTATGGCGACGTCTTCCATCAGAACGAGGTGGAGCTGTCGGCCTACAATTTCGAACATGCCGACATACCGTCCCTGTTCCGCTGGTTCGACACCTGTGAGGCGGAAAGCCGCAAGCTCATCGAGGCTGGCCTGCCGCTGGCCGCCTACGAAATGGTGCTCAAGGCCTCCCATACCTTCAATCTCCTGGATGCCCGGCACGCCATCAGTGTCACCGAACGCGCCCGTTTCATCGGCCGGGTACGGGCCCTGGCCCAGGCGGTGGCCCAGGCCTATTACGCGCGCCGCGAGGCGCTGGGATTTCCCCTGTGTGCCGCGGGTGCGCAGGCGGCGGAGGGCCCCTGATGGCCGGGCCGGAGGGGGGGGCGGAACCGATGGCGCGGCGCGATCTGCTGGTGGAGGTGGGCACGGAGGAGCTGCCGCCCAGGGCGCTGCGCCGCCTCGCCGAGGCGCTCGCCCGGAGCTGGCGCGCCGGCCTGGAGAAGGCCGGCGCGCCGTTCGGTGAGGTGGTCCCTTACGCCACGCCGCGGCGCCTGGCATTGCTGGTGCGCGACCTGGCCTGCGTGGTCCCGGGCGGTATCCAAGAGCGCCGCGGGCCGGCACTGCGCGCCGCTTTCGACGAAGCGGGACGCCCCACCAAGGCCGCCCTCGGTTTCGCCCGCAGTTGCGGGGTGGCGGTGGAGGACCTCGAACGCCTGGAGACGGTCAAAGGGAGCTGGTTGATGTATCGCAGCCGCCTGCCCGACCGTCCCGTCCAGGAGATCCTGCCGGGTCTATTGGCGTCTTCGCTGAGCAGCCTGCCCGTTCCCAAACGCATGCGCTGGGGCAGTCTCAAGGAGAGTTTCGTGCGCCCGGTGCATTGGCTGGTGCTGTTGTTCGAGGACGAGGTGGTGCCGGCGTCCCTGTTCGGCCTGGAGACGGGACGCAGCACCCGCGGGCACCGTTTCCACTGTCCCCGCCCGCTGGCGCTGGCGGCGCCGGCCGACTACGCCACCGTGTTGGAGCGCGAAGGCAAGGTCGTGGTGGATCTGGATACCCGCCGCGCGAGTATCCGCCGCCAGGTGGAAGCGGCCGCCAGAGAGGCCGGCGGCCGGGCGGTGATCGACGAGGACCTGCTGGAAGAGGTGGCGGGCATGGTGGAATGGCCGGTGGCCCTGGCGGGCAGCTTCGAGGAGCGTTTCCTCGCCGTCCCGCCCGAGGCCCTGATCTCGGCCATGAAGGCCCACCAGAAATATTTTCATGTGGTGGACGACAGCGGCGCCCTGCTGCCCCGTTTCGTGGCGGTGAGCAACATCGAGAGCCGGGACCCTGACGTGGTGCGGGCCGGCAACGAGCGGGTGATCCGCCCGCGCCTGGCGGATGCCGCCTTCTTCTGGCAGCAGGATCGCAGCCGGACCCTGGCCAGCCGCATTCCCGAACTGGATCAGGTGGTGTTCCAGGAGCGGCTGGGCACCCTGCGCGACAAGTGCGAGCGCCTGGCGCGCCTGGCCGTACACATCGCCGCCGAGTTGCAAGGCAACAGCAGCTGGGCGGAACGCGCCGCGTTGCTCGCCAAATGCGATCTGCTCACGGCCATGGTGGGCGAGTTTCCGGAGCTACAGGGCATCATGGGACGTTATTACGCCGGTCACGACGGCGAGGCCGAGGAAGTGGCCCAGGCACTGGACGAGCAATACCTGCCGCGCTTCGCCGGTGACCGCCTGCCGCGCAGCCCTACCGGACAGGCCCTGGCCCTGGCCGACCGCCTGGACACGCTGGTGGGGATTTTCGGCATCGGGCTGGTGCCCAGCGGAGACAAGGACCCCTTCGGCCTGCGCCGGGCGGCCCTGGGTGTCCTGCGCATCCTCGTCGAACGGCGACTGGATCTGGATCTGATTCCCTTGCTGGAGGCGGCCAAGGACGGTTACCGCCAGCGCAACGGCCTGCGCTTCGATGCCGGGCTCGTGGAACGGGTGTTCGATTTCATGCTCGAGCGCCTGCGGGGCTATTGCCTGGAACGCGGCACGGCCCCCGACACCTTCGCGGCGGTCCTGGCCCGCTGCCCCAGCCGCCCCCTGGATTTCTACCTGCGCCTGGAGGCCGTGGAATCCTTCCGCGATCTGCCGGAGGCCCACAGCCTGGCGGCGGCCCACAAGCGCATCCGCAATCTCCTGCGCAAGGCCCAGACCGAGATCCAGATAGAGATCCCGGAGCAGCTCGACACCGGCCTGCTGCGCGAGCCGGCGGAACAGGAGCTGGCGGCGGCGCTCTCGGACCTGGAGACTGTGGTGTCCCCCCTGCTGGCGCGGCGGGAGTATGCGGCCGCCCTGCAACGGCTGGCCGCGTTGGCAAGGCCGGTGGACCGTTTCTTCGATGAGGTCATGGTGATGGTGGACGATCCCGCGCTGCGCGACAACCGCCTGGCCTTGCTGGATGGATTGCGTGCGGTATTTCTGCAGGTGGCGGACCTGTCTCATTTGCAGATGGCGGGGGATTGAGCGGGGATTGATCGGGGGATTGGCGCCGGGTGTGATGCAGTTGGTGGTGTTGGGTCGCGACGGGGTCATCAACGCGTTGCCGCAGGCCGGGTTCGTGCGCGGACCGGAGGAGTGGCAGGCCATCCCCGGCAGCCTGCGGGCCATCGCCCGCCTCAATCACGCCCGCCGCCACGTAGCCGTGATCACCCACCAACCGGCCCTGGGCGCGGGGCGCCTGACCTTGGACGCCCTCTTGCGCATCCATATCCGCATGCAACGCGAACTGGATGCCGAGGGAGGACAGGTGGACGCCCTGCTCTACTGTCCTCATCCTGAAGACGTCTCGTGCGAGTGTCGCAAACCCCAGCCCGGGCTGTTGCAGGAACTCGGCCAGCGCCTGGGCGCGGATCTGCGCCAGGCAGTGGTGATCGGGGATACCCTGGCCGACATCGAGGCCGCCCGTGCCGTGGGCGCCCGGCCCGTGCTGGTGCGCAGCGGCCGGGGCGAGCACACCCTGGCGGCCCTGCGCGGAGATCCTCGCCTGAAGGGCGTGACCGCGACCGCGGATCTGGCGGCGGCGGTGGCATGGCTCCTGAACGATCCCTCTGGCACTTCCGCCGCTGGTTCTCCTGCCGGAGGCTCGCGCGCCACTGGAAGAGGGAAAAAGGCGGAGCACGGCTCGTGATCGTCCTGCGTTCCCTGTGCTTCAGCCTGGGCCAGGTGCTGGCCACCCTGGTGTTCGCCGTGCTGGCTCTGTTCGTGGCGCCTTTCCCCTTCACCGTGCGTTACCGGGTGATCAGCCAGTGGGCCCGCTTCAATCTGTGGTGGCTGGCGCTGACTTGCAACCTGCGTTATCGCGTGGAGGGTGCCGAAAACATTCCGGCTCGCAACGGTATCATCTTCTGCAAGCACCAGTCCGCCTGGGAGACCCTGGCCCTGCAGTGCATCTTCCCGCCCCAGGTCTGGGTCCTCAAGCGAGAACTGCTCTGGATTCCCTTCTTCGGCTGGGGCCTGGCCCTGCTGGAACCCATCGCCATCGATCGTGATTCACCGCGCCGCGCCCTGTGCCAACTCCTGGAGCAAGGGGCGCAGCGCCTGGCGGCGGGACGCTGGGTGGTGATCTTTCCCGAAGGTACGCGCGTGCCCCCGGGCGAACACCGTCCCTTCCAGAGCGGTGGGGCCCTGCTGGCGGCCCGCACGGGCTATCCGGTGGTGCCGGTGTCCCACAATGCCGGGGAATACTGGCCGCGGCGCAGTTTTCTCAAATATCCCGGCACCATCCGCGTGGTGATCGGCCCGCCCATCGAAAGCGCAGGAAGGTCGGCCCAGGAGATCAACCGCGAAGCCGAGGACTGGATCCGGGCCCGCATGGCGGAGATCTCCGCGCAGGAGCGGGACCAGTGATGCGCCTCGCCCGAACCAGACGGATTGTTTGTTCTTCACCCTTCTCCTTCCAATGCCCTGATCCGAATCAGGGCAGTGAAGAGGCTGCCAGCAAATCCCCCCAACTCAGATCGATGTCCACACCGTTGACTGTGAGAGTGACATCAACTGCGGAGACGACGTCGAGCACGGCTGTGGTGCTATCGATTGCTTGCAGGACCAGGGTACCCTCGACAAAGGGGCCTTGGACTTGTCCGGCGATATCTGGCGGTATGCCAGAGAGAGGGTTGATGACAAGTGCTTCATCCTGCAGGGTGAAAAGGTTCAATTGGCTGTTGCCCGAAGTGCCGCGCAGCAGGCTGCCGTTGACCTCGAGTTCGGTGCTACCACTGAGCGACCTGTAATCGATACGGAAATTTCGCAACAGGCTCAGGGTTTGGCCGCTGATGGTCACGCTCAAGGGGGCGGTCACCTTTATCGTACCCGAGACGATGCCATTTTGGCCCTGTGCCGAAAAGGCCAGGGCTCCAGTCAGCTCCCATTTTCCAGAATCCTGAGTGATACTAAAGTTGCTGAACGAAAAGGTTGCACCCACGGACCAGTCGCTGCCGGGATTGGTAGGGGTACCCTCGCTGGCGATGCCACTGATGGTGACACCACCCTGCAGGGTGACGCCTTCGTAACGGCAACCGTCTTGATTATCGAAGGTGACAATGAGAGCAGTATCGGTGTGCTCGATATTGACTTTGTCGTTTCCGTTGCTGCACGAGATCAGGGGTTCGGTATAGACGCCCATGATCAGGGCAGGATGCAACAGGCCCTGATCCTCCAGGTTGCTGAGGATCTGGAGCCGTTCCAGCATGAACCGGCCCAGGCTGAAGGGGGAGGCGGGCTCGCTGCCGGCGGCCAGCAAGAGATTATTGCCCAGACCGTCCAGACCGCCGAAATCATAGAGCAATCCCAGGAGGGTGACGGCATCACCGGCTAGACTTGGTGCATTGGCGCTGGTGATGCTGGATCCGGAGCCTTCACCCACACCCGCGCCTTGATTGTTCTCCGGAGGCCGTGCACAGATATCTGGGGTGGCAGGCCTGCTGGCGCATCCCAGGGTACCCTGTCCCGAGACGTCCTGCCCGCTGTTGATGGTGTTGGCGTTTTGTACCAGACCACCAGTGGTTCCTCCGCCGCAGGCGGCCGGCAGGGCCAGCAGTACGGTGACGAGCAGGTGACCGGCAAAGCGGTGGAGAATGCTGGGGAAGGTGCTGGCTTTCATATTTCGCTCCTCGTCGAGGAGGCGCCCGAAGGTGAGGAGGGCGGGTGTTCTCGAGTTACATGAAGGACATGGTGATCTTATCAAAAATCCGCTGAAATAGCCATGAGTCGCAAATTCTTGCGAAGTGTGACTTCGATGAGATCGTCAGAAAAAAGAGGTTATTTGCCGTAATCGCGGGCCAGGTGATTGCTGAGGGCCACGAACTCGGAGACGAACAGGGTCTCGGGCCGGCGCCCGGGGTCGATGCCCGCAGCGGCGAAATCCCGCAGGTCCGCTAGTCCCCGCAGGGCGTTGCGCAGGGTCTTGCGCCGGCGGCCGAAGGCTTGCCGTACCAGGCGGGCGAAGAGGCCCTCGTCGCGGGCCGGATGGGGCAAGCTGGCATGCGGAACCAGGCGCACGAAGGCGGATTCCACCTTGGGAGGCGGCGTGAAGGCGCCAGGACCGATGCGAAACAGCATTTGCACCCGGCAGCGATATTGGACCATGACGCTCAGGCGGCCGTAGTCGCCGCCGCCCGGCGCCGCCGCCATGCGTTCCACCACCTCGCGCTGCAGCATGAAATGCATGTCCTGGATGGCATGGGCCTGCGCCAGGAGATGGAACAGCAGGGGGGTGGAGACGTTGTAGGGCAGGTTGCCCACTACGCGCAGGCCACCGCTCGCGCCGGCCAGGGCGGAGAAATCGAAGTGCAGGGCGTCGGCCTGATGGATGCGCAGCCGCTCGCCCTGCAGCCGGCTCGCGAGCAGGGCCGCCAGGTCGCGGTCCAGTTCCACCAGGTCCAGGCGGGCGCCGCTCGCCAACAGGGGTACGGTGAGGGCCCCTTGGCCGGGGCCGATTTCCACCAGGTGCTGGCCGGGGCGCGGGTCGATGGCCGCGAGGATGCGGCGGATGGTGCCGGGGTCGTGCAGGAAGTGCTGCCCGAAACGCTTGCGCGGGCGGTGGGGAGGGAGAGGCTTCATGCGCCGGCGGTCCCGGCTGTTTCCTCTTCCGCCTCTTTCGCCGAGTTGCTGCCGGTCTGGTTGCGGATCCTGGCCTCGATCATGACACGGGCGGTCTCCAGGGCATAGGCCAGGCTGCCGGTGGAGGGGCCTGTATCCTGTCCTGGACCGTGCCGGGGTTCAGCCGGTCTGCCTGCCAGTTCCAGCGCCGTGCCGTGATCCACCGAGGTGCGGATGAAAGGCAGGCCCAGGGTGACGTTGACGGCGCGGCCGAAACCCATGTGCTTGAGCACCGCCAGCCCCTGGTCGTGGTACATGGCCACCACCGCATCGGCGCGCGCCAAGCGCTCCGGCACGAACACGGTGTCGGCGGGGAGGGGCCCCTCCAGCGCCAGTCCCTCGGCGCGTAGGCGTTCCAGGGTGGGGATGATGATCTCCAGTTCCTCCCGCCCCAGGTGGCCACCCTCGCCGGCGTGGGGATTGAGACCACAGACCAGCAGATGCGGGTGGGAAAGGCCGAAGTCCTGGTGCAAAGCCCGGTGGGTGATGCGCAACACGGCCGCCAGAGTGTCTGGGGTGATGGCCTCGCAGACCTGGCGCAGGGGCAGGTGGGTGGTCACCAGGGCCACGCGCAGCCCCGGCGTGGCCAGCATCATGACCACCTGCGGGCACTGGCTTTCGGCGGCCAGGAACTCAGTATGGCCGGTGAAGGGGATGCCCGCATCGTTGAGCACGCCCTTGTGCACCGGGCCGGTAACCAGGGCGTCGAATTCCCCTGCCAGGCAGCCGCGCACCGCTCGCCGCAGGGTGTCCAGCACGTAGGGTGCGTTGGCCTCGCACAGCCATCCGGGTTCCGGGGGCACGGCGCAGGGCACCGCCTCCACGGTGAGGGTGGCGGG